>NZ_VISL01000001.1:1445000-1816250 GCF_007827465.1 Dokdonia sp. Hel_I_53 | reverse complement strand
AGCTTAGAGGTAAACTACGAGAGGCTAATGCCTTACAATTGAGCCATGTTAAAGCTGTGATTTTAGAAACTACGGGGGATGTAAGCGTTCTTCATACTTCAGAAAATATCTCTGTAGATGACTATATTTTAGATGGAGTTGAGTCTTGAAAAGCAAATTGTCTTAAAATAGTATATAAATTTTCTATATACGCTTTCGCGAAAGCGTAAGTTAATTTCCCAACATTTCTTTAACAATAAATAATAAAGTATCTAAAAATTAGTACACTTCTCTTTATTTTAAAATAAATTGCATGAAAATGATATACAATGAGTAGTAAAAGAGAACGTCTTGCCAGCTTTGGAATTGCAACAAAAGGAATTGTTTATTTTATAATAGGTCTTTTGACTGCTATGACAGCCTTTGGATACGGAGGTAAAAAATCTAACTCTACAACTGTTTTAGAATTCCTATCCTCTCAATCTTATGGAAAATTTATACTTATTGTATTAGCTATAGGTCTTTTAGGGTATGTCTTCTGGAGGTGGTATCAAGCAATTGCAAATCCAAACAACTTAGATAACGACAGTAAGGGCATTATAAAAAGAGTTGCATATTTTGTGAGTGGTATTCTTTATGGCTCACTGGCCTATACAGCCATAAAAATTGTAATGGGAGACAATTCTCAAGGAGGAAATTCATTTTTTTCTAAACTTTTTAATTCAGAATATGCCACTGCAAGTGCTATAATTATTGGGTTGATATTAGTAGGAAAAGGTGTCTATGAATTTTATCAAGGTTATTCAGGTAAATTTAAAGATGAAGTTGAGTCTGCTGGCCTTGATCATAGAGCTCAAAAATTTATTATGAAAGCTGGTAAAGTAGGATATACTTCGAGGGGTATTGTTGCAGGTGTACTTGGCTTTCTTTTTGTAAAAGCTGGTCTAGGTGATAATGCTCAAAAGCTTAGTAAAACAGACGCTTTTAGTTTTATTCAAGACGAATTTGGGTCTATTGTTATGGGTATTGTAGCTCTTGGATTAGTTGGCTATGGAGTTTTTATGATTATCAAGGCAAAATATAGCAGCCTTGTGGTTTCACAATCTAGCTAATTTTTTAATTATCGCTATCTAATGTAGTAGAAGCTATATTTCCATATTTCTTCTCTAATTCTTCTTGAAATTCTTCCATAACTGGTTTTACAGTACTTTCTGGTAAATCAGAAATCTTTATATACATTAAGCCGTCTACAGCATTGTTAAACAACGGATCTACGTTAAATGCAATAACCTTTGCATTTTGTTTGATGTATTTTTTGATAAGCACTGGAAGCCTTAAAGAGCCCGGCTCTACTTCTTCTATCAATTTATCAAATTTATTTAAATCGGCTTCACTTTCGTCAAAAACAAATTCTTTGTCTGCATCAGTAAGCTTGACTTTAAATTCTTTTTTAGGCCTTATGTATTGTGCGATATATGGATCGTAGTAATGCGATTTCATAAACTCAATCATTAACGACTTCGAGAAGTTTGAAAATTGATTTGAAATACTAACACCGCCAATTAAAAATTTATGTTCTGGAAAACGAAGTGTAGTATGAACGATTCCCTTCCAAAGTAAGAATAGTGGCATTGGTTTTTGTTGATATTCTTTTACAATAAAAGCTCTACCCATTTCAATACTCTGACTCATCATTTTGTGCAGCTCAGGTTCAAATCTAAATAGATCTTGTAAGTAAAAACCATCTATACCATACTTTTTATAAATCTTAGACCCAAGCCCCATTCTGTAAGCACCTGCCATTTTCTTTGCATTATTATCCCACAAGAACATGTGGTAATAATAACGGTCAAATTTATCGACATCTGTTGCTTCATTGGTTCCTTCACCTATGGCCCTAAAAGTAATTTCACGTAATCTGCCTATTTCTTGTAAGGTGTTAGGGATCTCTTTTGCGGGTGCTAAAAAGACTTCGTAGTTTTTAGATTGTAATAGTCTTTTATCGTCATTTCTAAGCTTTTCAATTTCTTTTGCTATGAGTCGTGCACTAGTTTCTGTGATAATCTCCTTGGGCTCTTTTGTTGATTTTAGTGTGCCAGGAATACTACTAAGTAAACTTTTCTTCTCAAAAGTCTTTGCGAGCATATACGTTTTCTTGCGTAAAAACTCAGTAAATTCTGGTATGGATGCATGTTCTTTTTGAGCTGCAACTTTAATTGGATTGCCTATACGCACATTGATTACCCTATTTTTTTGAGAAAGAAGTTCACTAGGTAACTTAGCTGTTCTTAAAGTATCACTAATGCGGGATAGCTGATAAAAAAGTCTACTGTTTTTTGCGTGAAAATAAATGGGAACCACAGGGACTTCTGCGCGTTGGATTAATTTCATAGCTGCCTCTTCCCAAGGTTTATCAACGACAAGTTTCTCATCCTTATACGTAGAGACTTCTCCTGCTGGAAAAACTCCAAGTGGATGCCCATCTTTTAAATGTTTAATAGCATGCTTGAAACCTGCAATGCTTGACTTTACCTCCTTGTTGTTTTCAAAAGGATTTACTGGCATTACATAGGGCTTCAAGGGCTCAATACGATGTAGTAGAAAATTTGCAATGATTTTAAAATCTGGGCGCTGTTCTAACATTAATTTAAGTAATAAAATGCCATCAATTCCGCCTAATGGGTGGTTAGAGATTGTAATATAAGCACCATCTTTAGGGAGCCTTTTTAAATCTTCTTCGGGTATTTCAAATTTAATTTGGAATTCATCTAGAAGCGCATTTAAGAAGTCTAGATCGTTAAGGTGTTTGTTTCGGTTGTAGATCTTATTTGCCGTAGAAATCTTGAGCACTTTCATTAGTGACCACCCCATAAACGTGCCTATAAAACCTAGCTTATCGACTTTAATAGCATGTGCAACCTCTTTTGCGGTAACAAGACCCATATTTTTAAAAGAATATTAGATAACAAATATAGGCAATACACACTTTAAGAGAGCTCTTTGAGTATAGCGAGCCTTCATAAATTGAAAAAATAAGAAACAAAGATTATTCTTGTACTATAAGCTGTACTGTACGGCCAGCTACTTGCTTTAAAAGAATGTTTTTGCCCTTAGTAAACTCTTCTAGCTTCTTTGTTGTAGCGTGTCTTACAGTATATAATGAAACATCTTTTTGCACGTCTATCTTAAATTTTCCTTTGAGCTGTTGAGTGAGTTCCTCTAATCGGTTAAACTTATTATCTACACAAACAGAAAAACTTATCGCCGAGTTTTGTATAAGATCTACTTTCATTTTATATTGAGCTAGTAATTTAAATACCTCACCTATATGGTCTTCCATCATAAAGGAAAAGTCTAAAGAGGAGAGCGATATAAGAACCTGGCCTTTTTTTACTATATAACAGGGTATTAAAGGTACAAGTGACTTTGTATTTGTGACAGAAGTACCACTAGCGGTAGGGTTTTTAAAAGATTTTACAAAAAGTGTAATCTCTTTTCTTTGTAAAGGTTGTAACGTTTTAGGGTGTATGACTGAGGCTCCATAAAACGCCAGTTCAATAGCTTCCTCGTAAGGAATTTCATGCAATAGTGCGGTATTTTCAAAAACACGTGGATCTCCATTTAATACACCAGGAACATCTTTCCAAATTGTAAGACTCTGCGCACCTAGACAATATGCAAAAATCCCTCCAGTATAGTCAGAGCCCTCCCTTCCTAATGTAGTTGTAAAATTATTGCTATCTGATGCGATGAAACCTTGTGTGATATAAAGCCCCTTAGAAACTATATTTTCTTTGATATTGCGTTGTGTTTGATCCCAATCTACGCTAGCATCTCTATAATTAGAATTTGTTTTAATAAGATTTCTAGCATCTAACCAAGTATTTTTTATTCCTTGTTCTTTCAAATAGAAACTTACTATGGTAGTAGAAATAAGCTCGCCATAACTTACAATCTGATCGTATACAAAGTCATATTTGGGGGATTTATTCCAGAATAAAAAGCCTTTAAGCTCGTCAAACAAAAGCTGTATTGATGTATGGACTTGATGCCCTTCCTTAAATAATTCTTTTACAATCGAGGCATGATAATCTATAGACTCTTGTAATTGTATAATCGCACTTGAAGTCTCTTTGAAGTATGCCTTAACCACAGCTTCCATCGCATTTGTCGTTTTACCCATGGCAGAGATTACAACCACTTTATTAGAAGCTTCCATCGTTTGTAAAACGGCAACGATATTTTTAACACCAGATGCATCTTTTACAGATGCACCACCAAATTTAAATATTTGCATAACTCTCTATGTTTCCGCTTTCGCGAAATATTTTCATTACGAATTAATTTTAGGCTTTCAAATTTTCGCGAAAGCGGACTATAATCTCTTTACATAAGATGATAATTGCTTCTCATCCATTTGCACCAAATACCAATCTTTTAAAAATTGTGCGCCACTTTTTTTGTAAAAATCAATGGCATTTTTATTCCAATCTAATACAACCCATTCTACCCGTTTAGCATCATTCTCATGTGCGTGAGTCATTACCCTGTCGTATAAAGATTGCCCTATGCCTTGACCTCTGTATTTTTGAGAAACAATCAAGTCTTCAAGATGTAGAGATTTTCCTGCCCAAGTAGAGAAGCGATTATAAACTAATGCTATCCCTACGATATTTTCTTTTATTGCTGCAACAAAGCAGGTAAATAGAGGGTGCGTTCCTAAGCCGTACTTGCGTAGAATCTCACTATCTATCTTTACAGCATGTGGCTCCTTTTCAAAAACAGCTAGTTCTTTTATAAGGTCTAGCACACCGTCCATATCTTCTGAGGTAGCTTTGCGTATAGAAAATGACATATAGTATAGTAATGGTTCTTAACGAAAATAAAGAATATAACCCATTAATAAAGGTCTAAAACGTTGTAGTAATCACAAATAAAAGTATTTTTACGGAAATTTATAAAATCTACTTCTAGTGTCACGTAAAAATCAAACCCTAGGCGAATTTATTATTGAGAATCAAGGAGAGTTTCAATATTCTTCTGGAGAATTATCCAGGTTAATAAATTCTATAAGGCTTGCCGCAAAAGTGGTAAATCATCAAGTAAATAAAGCAGGTCTTGTAGATATAACGGGTACAGCAGGAGAAACAAACATCCAGGGTGAAGATCAACAGAAGTTAGATGTGATGGCAAATGAGACATTTATATCTACACTCACTAACCGAAACATTGTTTGTGGAATTGCAAGTGAGGAAAACGACGATTTTATAACGATCCAAGGACAAGGCGAAGATCATAATAATAAATATGTCTTACTTATGGATCCACTGGATGGATCTTCTAATATTGATGTCAATGTATCTGTAGGGACTATTTTTTCGATTTATAGACGTATTACTCCGGCTGGCACTCCTGTTAAATTAGAGGACTTCTTGCAACCAGGAAGAGAACAAGTAGCCGCTGGATATATTATATATGGAACGTCTACAATGTTAGTATATACAACGGGTCATGGAGTTAATGGTTTTACCTTAAATCCTGCTATAGGAACATTTTATCTTTCCCACCCTAATATGACATTCTCAGAGATGGGGCCTATTTACTCTGTCAATGAGGGAAATTATGTGCACTTTCCAGAAGGAGTAAAGAAATATATTAAATACTGTCAAGAAGAGGGAGAAGGAAGACCTTATACTTCAAGGTATATAGGTTCTTTAGTGTCAGATATACACCGCAACATGATAAAAGGCGGGATCTATATTTATCCTAAAAGCTCTAGAGCACAAAATGGTAAACTGAGATTACTTTACGAATGTAACCCAATGGCTTTTATTACTGAGCAAGCTGGAGGAAAAGCAAGCGATGGGTTTACTAGAATACTGGATATTAAGCCTAAAGAATTACACGAGAGAGTACCATTTTTCTGTGGAAGCAAGCTTATGGTAGAAAAAGCAGAAGAATTTATGAGTAATGAATAATTGCTTTACTAGAAAAGAGTTTATACAAAATAAAAAAAGTGGGACTACACCAGTGTAGCCCCACTTTTTTTTAATAGACTTTATCTTTTATTTGTGCATACTTTTAATTTCCTCTTGAAACGTATCAATATCCACACCTTCTCTAACTAGATTAAGAGCTTTATCAACCACATATTTCACATTGCTAATAGAAAATCCTAAGCCTATAGCAAGTCTTTTTAAAAGAGGCTCTTCTTCATCAAATTTATGATCAATATGCACCATTCTCGTAAGGTCATATAAGCGCTCTAATCTCCTATCATATGTCGTAGGAGGATTGATAGGGTGAGACATATAATCTTCAAGTATGACGTCGTATTCTTCCATAGATATGGAAAGGTTACGAGCCAATCGATCTAAAAAAGATTTTTCTGCATCTGAAATTACTCCATCATCCATCGCCACTCTAACAATTGAGGCAAAGTGATCTTGGTTTCTAGTGCGGAAACCGCTATCATATAAATCTGAAAAAGACATAATTTTAATTTTAAAATAGAGTGTCAAATATAGCTATTTATTGACCATTTTTAATTTGTACATTTGATAAAAACCCCCTAAAATTAGCAGATGGATACATTTTGGTTCTATTTTAAAGAAGGACTTTATCACGTATTAGATTGGGATGCATATGATCACATTCTTTTCCTTGTAGTTTTAACAGTTCCTTACCTATTTTCAAACTGGAAAAAATTACTCACTTTAGTTACTGTTTTTACCATAGGACACACAGTATCACTAGCATTATCTGCTTACGGTATTATTGCCGTAAATACTTCTTTAGTAGAGGTGCTTATTCCTATTACCATATTAATTACAGCACTATATAATATTTTTACTGCGGGAAAAAAATCTCGCAATTCAAAAATCAATATACACCTATTTGCGGCTCTCTTCTTTGGCCTCATCCACGGATTAGGGTTTTCTACCTATTTTAAGATGATGACCGCTGGTAAAGAAAGTAAATTACTACCTTTATTAGAATATACTTTAGGTATAGAAGCCGCACAACTCATAATTGTGTTTATAGTGCTTATCATAAGTTTTGTGGGACAAGCTATTTTTAGATTTTCGTTGAGAGATTGGGTTATGGTAATTTCATCTATAGTAATTGGGGTGGCAATACCAGTATTTAGAACAGCACTTTCAAGTATAAATTTTTAATGAAACCTTTACAGCCTAGTGTTAAGACTATTTTTAGAAAAGAGTGTGGATAATTACGCTTTCGCGAAATAAAAAAAGCAACAATGTCTTCAAAGCAACTTAAATATGATATCGCTTATCTACGCATGGCACGGGAGTGGGGGAAACTTTCTCATTGTGAGCGCAAACAGGTAGGTGCTATTATTGTTAAAGATAAAATGATAATCTCAGATGGTTATAACGGAACGCCTACTGGTTTTGAGAATGTATGTGAAGATGATAATGGGATAACAAAATGGTATGTATTGCATGCAGAGGCAAATGCAATCTTAAAAGTTGCAAGTTCTACTCAGTCTTGTCATGGAGCAACATTATACATTACATTAAGCCCATGTAAAGATTGTAGTAAATTAGTACACCAAGCAGGCATTAAAAGAGTCGTTTATACAAATTCATATAAAGATTTAGCTGGAGTAGAATTTTTAGCCAAAGCTGGCGTTGAGATAGTACACTTAGAAGATATAGACCTATAAATGAACATTAGTAGAAAGTATATTCCCATATTATTAGGCCTAGGCATTGCCTTGGGTATTTTTCTGGGAAGTCTATTAGATTTTGGGTACAATGATACAGCGCTATTTACATCTAACGCAAAAAAAGAGAAACTTAACAAGCTCATAGATTACATTGATTATGAGTATGTGGATGCTATTAATACAGATAGTATCGTAGATGTCACAGTAAATGGCATTTTAGATAATTTAGACCCCCACTCAACTTATATACCATCAGACGAATATCAAGTTTTAGAAGAAAACATGAAAGGGGACTTTGTGGGAATAGGTGTTAGTTTCTATCCTTATAAAGACTCTGTTGCAGTGATACAAGCGATTAAAGGTGGGCCTAGTGAGAAGGCTGGTATTAAAGGAGGAGATCGTATTGTTTATGCAAATGGTATAGAGTTAACGGACAATGAAATTACAGATGATTCATTATCAAAAATTCTAAAGGGTAAGATAAGAACACCCATAGAAATCAAAGTGAAAAGACCTGGCTTAGACAAGCTTCTTACCTTTAAATTCAAGAGGGATCACGTGCCTATTTCCAGTGTGGTGGGGAGTTATATGATTACAGATGAGTTGGGCTATATAAAAATTAATCGATTTGCAGAAACTACCCATGATGAATTTAGGACTGCATTAAGGGAGCTCAAAAGAAAAGGTGCTACGCAATTAGCATTAGATCTTAGAGATAATCCCGGAGGGTATATATCCAGTGCAGAGGGTGTTGCAGATGAATTTTTAGAAGAAGATAAGCTCATACTATTCACAAAAAATAAAACAGGTAATATTTCAAATAGCTTTTCTCTTGATGATGGTCTCTTTGAAGATGGAGAGGTGTTTGTATTGATTAACGAAAATTCTGCCAGCGCCAGTGAAATTGTAGCTGGAGCTTTACAAGATAATGATAAAGGACTAATTGTGGGGCGAAGATCCTTTGGAAAGGGATTAGTGCAGCGTGAGATGGATTTAGGAGATGGAAGTGCCGTAAGATTAACCATTGCAAGATATTATACTCCTACTGGACGCTCTATTCAGAAACCGTATGAGTTAGGTAATAAAGATTATTTTGAAGACTATCTCAATAGGTATGAAAATGGAGAGCTTAGAAGTGCAGATAGTATTAAGGTTGCAGATTCATTAAAATTTAGAACCCCATTAGGTAAAATTGTATATGGTGGCGGTGGGATCATACCTGATATATTTGTGCCAAAGAATACAGATTATGAGATAGAACATCTCAATTATGTACTTAGGTCTGGATTTATGAGTAGGTTTATTTTTGAACAACTAGAGAAAAACAGGCCTTATTATCGTAATCTACCTATAGTCCGCTTTAAAAAAGAGGTTCTTGTGGACGATCAGGTAGTAGAAGAATTTATTGCATTTGCACAATTAAGTAATATTAGCTTAAAAGCTGTCAAATATCGAGAATTATATAAGAAATACTTGAAAGCAACCATGGCTCGTCAACTTTATGGAAACAACATGTTTGAAATGATGGTTAATGAAGAGGATAGTATGATAAAGAAAATTATAGAACTTACAAAAGAAGATAAGTAATGTTAATGGTAGTGGCTTTTTTTGTTTACATCATTGCTATCATCTTTAGATTGCTTGATAATAGTGCTGCACTACTTATAAACCATGGAATTTCAGTTAGTCCATTTTATTTGAAACCTCCGGTCATTTTATCTCAGATTGAGAATCTTAAGGATAAAAGGTTAATTTCAAAATTACGCCGTAATCTATTATATCAAAAGTTACATAAGTTATTTTCTATACTAGCAATTCTAACTTTTATAATAGGACTGATTTACGAGATTTATAACCCGTCTATCATTTACTTAATGTAGAAATGAAAGTTGGACTTTCTTAAAACTATAAGATAGAAACAAAACAGACAAGTTATTGGTGTTTAGCAGCTATTTTACGAGAGGTTCTTAAGATAAGAAGTAATAAAATCGCACAGGCACAGGCAATTACACCAATAAGGGCTACACTACTATCATTTCTAAAGGGATCAGAATAGTCTATAAGTATAGCATTATAAATAAGAAGCGCTAAAGCCATTAAAATTCCAATTGGAATGATATATTTCATATGTGGTTATTTAAAAAGTTCTTGAATGTTTGCTGTAAAAAGTTTCACAGCAATGGCTAACAAAATTACACCAAAAACTTTGTGTATCACAGCAATCCCGTTTTTACCTAAAAAACGCTCAATATGTCTTGAGGTTTTAAGCACAACATATACAAGAAGGATGTTAAGCACGATGGCAATTATGATGTTGACTAAGTTATATTCTGCACGTAATGCAAGAAGCGAGGTTAGGGTACCTGGTCCAGCGACTAATGGGAAAGCAAGCGGAAATACGGAAACGGTTTTCTTACTAAGCGTATCATCATCTTTAAATATACTTACTCCTAAAATCATCTCTAAGGCTATAAAGAATAAAATGAAAGAACCTGCAACGGCAAACTCGTAAACATTAATACCAATAAGCCCAAGAATACTTTCTCCTACAAACACAAAAAGGATCATTACAACTAGGGCCACAACAGCGGCCTTCTCACTTTGTATATGTCCTGTTTTTTTACGAAGTTTCAATACAATAGGAATACTCCCTATAATATCTATTACTGCAAAAAGAACCATTGTAGCTGTAAGTGTCTCTTTTAAATCAAAATTCATTGCTGTACTATTTTAAAATGCCGGCAAAGGTACTCTATTCTAATCCATTAAACCTGTAGATTCAATATGAACAAATTGTAAAATTTACTATAAATATATTCTATAGCAGATCATTTAATTTTAATAATAAACTATACTATAATCGTGGTATATTAAATATCTTTAGGATTCAAACTTGTGAATCACAACCTTAAGATATGAAAAATACAGAAACTTTTGACCTAAACGACCCAGCTGCAATTGCAAATTGCCCTTTTATGGGGGGAGCTCATAAAAAAACAGCTGGTGGAGGTACAACGAACCGAGACTGGTGGCCTAATGAATTAAGACTAAATATACTACGTCAAAATGCTAAGAAATCTGATCCTATGGGTGAAGATTTTGACTACCCTACAGCTTTTAATAGTCTAGACTTTAAAGCTCTTAAGCAAGAGGTGCTTGACTTAATGACAGACTCTCAAGATTGGTGGCCTGCAGATTATGGTCATTACGGAGGCTTTATGATACGTATGGCTTGGCATAGTGCAGGAACCTATAGAATAGGTGATGGACGTGGTGGCGCTAGTTCGGGTACACAGCGATTTGCACCTCTTAATAGTTGGCCAGATAATGGAAATTTGGACAAGGCACGTCTCCTATTATGGCCAATCAAGAAAAAATATGGTAATAAAATTTCCTGGGCAGATTTAATGATATTAGCGGGGAATTGTGCTTTAGAATCTATGGGCTTTCCAACACTTGGATTTGCAGGTGGTCGTGAAGATGTATGGGAGCCAGAACAAGATATTTACTGGGGAAGAGAAACTGAATGGGGAGCAAATGATGAGCGTTATGAAGATGGCGAGCTAGAAGCACCACTTGGCGCAGTTATGATGGGCTGGATTTACGTAAACCCAGAAGGTCCTAATGGTAACCCAGATCCTATGGGATCTGCAGCAAATATTAGAACAACGTTTGGTCGCATGGCAATGGATGATGAAGAAACCGTAGCCTTAGTAGCTGGAGGACACACTTTTGGTAAAGCACACGGAGCTGCAGATCCAGATAAGTATGTAGGGACAGAACCACACGGTGCATCTATAGAAGAAATGAGCACAGGATGGAAAAACAGTTATAAGTCAGGTGTTTTAGATGACGTAATTACCTCTGGTATTGAAGGAGCATGGACTCCTAACCCTACACAATGGGATGCAGATTATTTTGATGTACTATTAAATTATGATTGGGAGTTAACAAAGAGTCCTGCAGGTGCACATCAGTGGACGCCTACAGAAGAAAGCAATGCACGCATGGCTCCTACTGCCGGAGATGCTTCAAAAAAGCAACGTTTGATGATGACTACGGCAGATATTGCACTTAAAACAGATCCAGAGTATCTGAGAATTTCACAGAAATTTCACAAGGATCATCAAGCTTTTACAGATGCCTTTGCACGCGCTTGGTATAAGTTAACCCATCGTGACATGGGTCCACTATCTAGATATTTAGGGCCAGAAGTACCTAAATTAAAATTACTTTGGCAAGACCCATTGCCAGAAGCAAACGGTTACACCTTAGATGAAGGACAAATTGTCCTACTCAAAAATGCAATCGCAGATAGTGACTTAACCGTTTCTGAAATGGTTACTACGGCTTGGGCAAGTGCTTCAACGTTTAGAAATTCTGATAAAAGGGGTGGTGCAAACGGAGCGCGTATTCAACTCGCACCGCAAAGCCACTGGGAAGTAAATAATCCTGAGCAACTTAATAAAGTACTTATTATATTAAAAGACATTAAAGATACTTTTGAAAGTGAAGTTTCATTAGCAGATTTAATTGTCTTAGCAGGATCTGTAGGAGTAGAGCTGGCTGCAATGGATGCGGGTCATGACATTACAGTACCATTCACACCAGGACGTGTAGATGCCACACAAGAAGATACAGATAAAGACAGTTTTGGCTACCTAGAGCCTAAGGCAGACGGTTTTAGAAACTACGTTTCAAAGACACAGAAGGATACAGCAGCCGAAAACATGTTGATTGATCGCGCACAATTGCTCAATCTTTCTATACCAGAAATGACGGCGCTTGTAGGTGGTTTACGTGTATTAGGAGCCAATTATGATAATTCTAAAGTAGGAGTTCTTACAGACAGACCAGGTCAACTAACTAATGACTTTTTTACAAATCTTTTAGACTTTACCTATACCTGGAAAGGGCTTTCATCAGATGACACTTTGTTTTCTGGTACAGATCGTCGCACGGGAGAAATGAAATTTACAGGATCAAGAGCAGACTTAATTTTTGGTTCAAATACTGAGCTTAGAGCTGTTGCAGAAGTTTATGGAGCTGCCGATGGTGAAGAGCGTTTTATAAATGATTTTGTAAAAGCATTTGTAAAAGTGATGGATGCAGATCGCTTTGATGTGAAAAAATAAGTTTCCGCTTTCGCGAAAGCGAACAGATATTTAAAACCCTTGATACTTTTATCAAGGGTTTTTTAATTCTCAACCCTTTAATTAAAAAACAGTCGAACGTCAAATTCTATCGCATCGCTTATAGCGTCATCTTTTAGTTTGTGATTGTAAATGATTCCCCAACGAGTTCGGTCAATTTTTAGTTGGGTGACAAATGACTTTTCTGCGCCATTTGCAGTCGCATAAAACTTTTGAGTTTTTGTAACCCCTCGAATGGTCAGAGCTGCAACTATTTCATGTATATTCTTCTCCGGTATATACTTGACCTCATTAAATTTTAAAGTTGCCACTGGAAATTTTTCTACATAAAAGAAATCCTCGTTTTTTAAATGTTTTATAGGGCTTAGATGGTCTTGCTCAGGATCACTAGCAATCGTGGTCATATCTATCACGAACTCGCCATCAATTATAGTGTTGTTATAAGTGGTAATACTGCCACTTTTGAGCTTAACAAATCCTTTGTGGTTTCCAAAATTGAAAGAATAACTTCCCTTCCACTCAATAAAACTTTTGTCAATGTCAAGATCATAAACAGTGTTTAGGTATTGTGCATTACAGACATAAGCAGTGCAAATAAGAATAATTAGGCAGAATGTTCTCATAAAATATAGTTTTGCCTAAAACTACCTTTAAGTGAACCTACCAAATGTCAAAAGAGTGTAAAAGAAGTGTCAATAGGTGTCAATTCTCAGGCAGATATCAGTTATTTGTATTTATAATGAAAAATAGTCTTTACATAAGTATAGCTGCCATTTGTTTAATTACTCTCTCTTGGGCGATTCCATTTGAACAGCCTAGCCACGGGAATACACCAGAACGAGTAAAAATTGCCCTGCGTAATGCGGGTAATGAGCTTTTGTTGCTGGATGGTGATAGTTCTAGTTTGGTATTACCAGTTAAGGAAATAGGTTTACAGCAGTTTCAACTTTCATTTGAGAGAGATATAGCCATTTTACCAGATAGTCTTGTAGCACTTTTGGATAGTAACTTTGAAAAAGCAGACTTGTCAAAAAATTATATCGTTGAGGTGGTACGCTGTAAAGATCAAGAGATTTCTTACAGTTATCAAATGCATACGAATTGGGACAAAACCATTGTACCCTGTAAAGGACGAGAAGTTCCTGAAGCATGTCATCGTATAGAAGTCACTTTTAACGACAGCAGTACAACTCTTTCACTAAGTAAGGTGAGTATAGCAGCACTCGCACTGGGACTACTTATATTTCTTGGGGTACGCTTTCGCGAAAGCGTAAAACTAGCAACTCAAAATCCACTTGTACAAGAGTATGAAACTTTAGGAATCTTTCAATTCTATAAAGAACAAAGTAAACTTGTGGTAGCAGATAAGGACATTAAACTCTCTAGGAAGGAGGGCGAGATTTTAACATTACTGGCAACTAATGTTAACCAAGTAGTAACGCGAGAGGTCATAACTAAAGCTGTGTGGGAAGATCACGGTGTGATTGTAGGTAGAAGTCTGGACACATACATCTCAAAACTGCGTAAGAAGTTAGAAGACGATCCACAAATTAAAATAACTAACGTTCATGGGGTGGGTTATAAACTTCTAATAGCCTAGAATTCCAGTTACAGAAGGTGTTGTTTTTCTAGTAGGAGAAACTATCTTTGTGAACTTATGTTTCAACTCAAACAAACAATCGTATCAGAAGATATAATCGAAAAAGATTTTGTCTGTAATCTTAATGCCTGTAAAGGTGAATGCTGTATAGCTGGAGAAGCTGGAGCACCTCTGGAAGAAGAGGAGGTACAAATCATGCAAGATATTTATGATGATGTAAAGCCTTTTTTAAGACCAGAAGGAATTGCGGCTATTGAGGCACAAGGTACCTCTATATCTAGAGATGGGGAGCTAGAGACACCACTTGTAAACGGTGCAGAGTGTGCTTATGTCACTTTTAATGATAAAGGCTGGGCAAGTTGTGGGATAGAAGATGCGTATAATGATGGCAAGATAGACTGGAGAAAGCCTATTTCATGTCATTTATATCCTGTGCGTGTCCAAAAATACAGCTCATTTTCTGCCGTAAATTACCATAGATGGCCTATTTGTGACGATGCTTGTACGCTAGGCGCAGAACTTAAAGTACCCGTTTATAAGTTTACAAAGAATGCTCTTATTCGAAAATTTGGAGAAGAGTGGTATGCAGAGTTAGAAAAAGCAGCTCAAGATTTAGGAAAATAGTCTTTTATGATTCAAAAGAAAGCCAATTGCTATCTTTAGGTTTCAAACAATCGCATGAAGCACACATCAAAATTGCCCAACGTAGGAACTACGATATTTTCTATAATGAGTAAGCTTGCGCATGAGGAGGGAGCACTAAATCTAGCGCAAGGATTTCCAGGTTTTGGTAGCGATCCTAAACTTCATAACTTGGTTTCTCAGGCAATGGCAAAGGGTTACAATCAGTATGCACCTATGCCAGGTATCTTTCGCTTACGCGAAAAAATCACCGAAAAAACAAACTCACTTTACGGGAGTGAGTATGCTCCAGGTTCTGATATAACCATTACAGCAGGTGCAACACAAGCTATTTTTACCATAGTTTCCACATTTATAAGACCGGGCGATGAAGTTATAGTCCTTAAGCCAGCATATGACTGTTATGAACCTGCAGTGATTGTAAATGGTGGTAAGGTAGTCCCTATTCAACTAAAAGCACCAAGTTACAAAGTTGATTGGAGCGAAGTAGCGCACGCGATTACTCCAAAAACTAAGATGTTTATTATAAATACCCCGCATAATCCTACGGGAACAATTTTGGAAAAATCAGATATGATTGCTCTAGAACGCATTCTAAAAAATACGGATATTATTTTGTTAAGTGATGAGGTGTATGAGCACATGGTTTTTGACGGAAAACAACATGAAAGTGTGGCTCGCTATCCAGGTTTAAGAGAACGAAGTTTTATTACCGCATCATTTGGTAAAACATTTCATACTACGGGATGGAAATTAGGCTATACACTAGCACCTAAGGAGTTAATGCAAGAATTTCAAAAAGTACATCAGTTTAACGTATTTTCTGTGCATCATCCTTCTCAACATGCGCTTAGTCAGTATTTAGAAAATGAGAAAAAGTACATGCAGCTTAGCAAATTTTTCGAGCAAAAAAGAGATGTATTTCTAGAGGCTATCAAGGGATCACGATTTACGTATACACCAAGTGCTGGCACCTATTTTCAGATGCTAGGCTATAGCGCCATTACAGATGAATCTGACGTTAATTTTGCAAAAAAACTTACAAAACAATACAAAATAGCTGCTATACCCACATCAGTTTTTAACCTACATCAAGAGGATTATAAAATGCTACGATTTTGCTATGCCAAAGATGATGATGTTTTAAAACGCGCTGGAGAAATTTTGTGTGCTGTGTAACTAAGTTTCTTTTTATTTAGAAGTTAGAATGCATGTTTTGGCAATTATCGTTTCTTTAAAGTGGACTATAGCTATAATTTAGCAGGGTTACGGACAAGACATCGGTTTGCCTTAACCAAATTTATTTAAAATTACAAATTCCATATATCTTGAATAACTGGGTTCTACATATGAAAATTAAAGTCAGATTGTTTATCTGGATATTTTTTATTGGGCTTACTTTACAAAGTCAAGAGCCTGTATCCATTCACCTTACAGAAAAAGATGGTCTGCCTGATATTGAATTCTATGATGTCTTAGAGGATAAAAAAGGTTTTATCTGGCTTGCTGCAGATCGTGGATTATTTAGATATGATGGTAGAGATTTTT
This sequence comes from Dokdonia sp. Hel_I_53, assembly GCF_007827465.1. NCBI lineage: Bacteria > Pseudomonadati > Bacteroidota > Flavobacteriia > Flavobacteriales > Flavobacteriaceae > Dokdonia > Dokdonia sp. Hel_I_53. The sequence continues at coordinate 1,799,635 of NZ_VISL01000001.1, read as the reverse complement.
TACAGTATACAAATTCTGAAAAAAGAGGACTTTCCGTTTTTGGACTTAATGAAGATGATGAAGGAAGAATATGGTGCGTAAATATTTCTGGTCAAATTTTCTACTCTGAAGGGAATAAGCTAAAAACTTTCATTGACTTAAGATCCGAACTGAAAGGGAATCTACCTAATATCAAAGTAGTGAACAACCACTTATTGGTTTTTGGTAAAAAAAACATCTATTCCATTAATATAACTACTAAGCAAATAAAATTACAGTACAATAATGGATTAGATACTGGCCCAGTTGGTGAACCATCTCGTTATGGTGAAAATTATCTATTTGTTGGAGATAAAAAGATTATTTCACTTGACAAAACATTTCAACAAAGGGTAATCTCAGATATTTCAGATTTATATAACACGACTAGGGGACAAAAATTTCAGTTAGACAATGTGCCACAAGTTTTAATTTTTAACAAGGACACGTTATTAAGTCATAAATTAATAAATGGGCATGCAATATTTAAATTAAAAGATGGGGCTATAGTGAAGAAAGCTATGAAAGGTTTTGAAATCCTGACTGGACTTTCAGTTTTAAAATTTGTAGTTCACAAAAATCATCTGATATTTTGTACAAATAAGGGTGTTTATTTTTTTGAAAAAAGTAAAGATTACCGCTTTGTAAAAAGCTTTCTTACGTCTGAAACAATTTCTGATGTTATCGTTGATAAGGACGATAACTACTGGTTCACTTCCTTACGTAATGGCGTGTATGTAATAACAAATATTCACGTAAGTATATTTCATAATGGGAAGAATAGCAAAAATTTAAGCGCTTTAGAAAAGCTTGGTAATGATCAAATTGTTTTTGGGACCACTAATGGAAAAATGGGGGTATATAATTTTAGTAACAATAGCCTTCAATTGACAAAATTACTTACAGAAGCAAATGTGAGCTCAATTAAGGTTAATCCTTACCGAGATATTCTTTATGTGAGTCAAGATAATATTGCTCAGGTAATTAATCTCAAGACAAATGAAATTTTGACTACAAAAGGATTTGCAAATGCTAAAGATATTGAACTTCAAAATAAAGATGATATATTAATTACATCATATTTTGGTACAGGATTAGTTGAAAATGCGCATAAACCGAGTACTTTAGAAAATCGAAAAATTATATCAAGTAATCGCGGTTATTCAAGTTATAAAAGCAAGAACGGTAAAGATTTTTATGTATCGCACGTAGATGATTTAACAAGGTACGATCAGGACTTTCAGCCATTTCCAATTCGCTTTAAGAATCAGAGTATTTTTGCTATTTCCATAACAGAGGATGATGAAGGTGCAATCTGGGTAAGTACTTTTAAAAATGGCATTTACAAAATTTTTAACGGTATAGCAGTTGACAATTACACGACGGATGATGGTTTGTTATCAAATCAGGTCTCAGAAGTGTTTAGCGATGGAGATAATCTGTGGCTAGTGAGTAATAATGCAATTCAAGCGTTTAACACTAAATCTAAAACGTTTAAATCCCTCGATAAAAGAGATGGAATTCCCTCATTCAAAATTAAAGGGATTGAGAAAATAGGAGAGCAAATTATTTTTGCAAGTAATTCTGGACTTTTTGGTATACATAGATCAAAAGTATTTAAAACAGTAAGACCACCACATATCTATTTTTCAAATGTGAAAATTCAAGATCGTGATACTATAATTAAGAATTTGTATACGCTTCCTTATGACAAAAATAATTTATCATTTACGGTCAATACAAATTCCTTTCAAGAAGACCAAAATTCAATATTTGAGTACAAACTAAATTCAAATAAAAATTGGAAATTATTGAATGAAGGAGAAAATACTATATCCTTTAATGCTTTGGAAAGTGGTAATTATGAATTGCAAGTGCGTCCTAAAAATTTTGGATATGTTACTTTTCCAAATGCTGCGAGTATCGCATTTACTATCGAGAGTCCATTTTGGAAGAGATGGTGGTTTTTGTCTCTTTGCATCTTAGTTACAGTAATCACTGCAGGTTTAGTTTTTCAACAACTATTGCTTAAAAAAGAACGTAAGCAAGAAGAAAAATTAGAGTTAGCAAATCTCCAGAACGATCTTGTTCATTTAGAACTTGAAAACCTCAGGTCTCAAATGAATCCTCATTTTATTTTTAATGCTCTTAATAGTATTCAAGAATACATAATTCTTAATCAGAAAGATTTGGCTAGTGATTACTTAGGTAAATTTAGTGATCTCATTAGAGGATATCTGGATAATAGCTCCCAGGATAGGATTTTACTAATTGATGAAATTAATGGACTAGAAACCTATCTTGAACTTGAGAGAATGCGTTTTGAAGAAGATTTTTCTTATAGATTTTCTTTTGATAGACAGTCTAGAGAAAATGATTATGAAATACCTACAATGTTATTGCAGCCATATATAGAAAACGCACTTAAACACGGGTTACTACATAAAAGAGGTGAGAAAATTCTTATAATTTCTGGAAATATTATCAATTATAGAACTGACAGAGAGGCACTTCAAGTGTCTATTGAGGATAATGGAGTAGGAAGAAACTATAAAAAATCTGCACATTATAATTCAAAGAGGCACAAGCCATTTGCAACAAGAGCGACAGAAAAAAGATTACAATTGATGCGAAAGCGCACAGCTGCTTTAATAGGGGTGAGTTATAAAGATCTAATGGATAGTGAAGGTAATGCAATAGGTACTTGTGTAGTTATTACCATACCTCTGGTATAAATTCTAGAAGAAAATAAGGATATGAAAGCAATAATTATTGACGATGAAAAAAAAGCTAGAATACTTCTATCTACAATATTAGAAGAAAACTGTAAAGAAATTACAAATGTACTTACCGCTCAAGATTTGCTTTCTGGAATTGATATCATCAAGAATGAAAAACCTGATATTGTTTTTTTAGATATAGAAATGCCAGAAAATTCTGGTTTAGAAATTTTAGAATTTCTTGATCCAAACACCATTAACTTTGAGATTATTTTTACAACGGCTTATAGTGAATATGCTGTACAAGCCTTTGAATTATCAGCAATAGATTATTTGTTGAAACCCTTAAGACCTTCTAAAGTAATTAGCGCTGTTCAAAAGGTAATTGACCAAAAATCTTCTAGTAAAAACAATAAAAAAATAGAAGCACTCAAAGAAAGTCTAGCCACTCAAAACTTTAAGAAAATTGCATTGCCTGTGAGCGATGGAATTAAGTTTGTCAACTTTAAAGATATCATTTTCTTCCAAGCAGACGGTATGTATACGACTGTAACAACTATAGATGACGAAAAAATTCTTATCAGTAAACCGTTGAGACATTTTACTGATCTTCTCAAGGATGTTTCTTATTTCTATAAAACACACCGTTCATATCTAATTAATCTCAATTTCATAAAAAAATATGTCAAAAGTGACGGAGGCTATATTTTAATGACAAATGATGTTTCAGTATCTATCTCTAAGGATAAAAGGGAAATGTTTCTACAGCTAGTTGCTAATATGTAACAATCGCATTACATGGCAATTTCATATGAGTGAAGATTTAAGTCGTTTAATTAGAATTTTATAGAGTAAAATTGCTTTAGCAGTTGAAACTCTTGTTTTAGAAGATTGATCGCTTTCGCGAAAGCAAATTGAAGAATATTTGCATCAAACTTACTTTTTAAATTTTTCAATATGAGAACAAAATTACTATTAATCTTTACATTTTGTATTGCTAGTCTCTGTGCTAGTGGTCAAGTACCTCCTGGAGCTGTAGGAGAATATTATTTTTCTGGTAATCTAGACAATAGTGCAGGCAGTCAGGATTTTACAACCTCCGCAAGCTCGTTGACCTACTTCTCAGATCGCTTCGGCAATGCACTAAGCTCCATTTATATTGATAGTAATATATTTAATGGCTATACATATACGGGTACCAATAATAATGTGTCAATCTCTTTCTGGGTAAATATCTCTGTAAACGATCCTGCTACTCAAAGGTTAGTGCAGTTAATTGATAATTCTGGTAAGGGTTTTAAAATAACATATCAACCGAATGGGCCTTTAACACAGGTAGATTTTGAAAGTGTCAATGATGCTAAATCTGCAGGTACAGTATCAGTTCCAAAAGGACAGTGGGTACATCTAGCACTTACCATAGAACAAACGAGTACTGGATTTAGTAATAATTTTTATATAAATGGAGTTTTGGATACAAATGTATCTTCTGCTATATCCTCAAATAGGGTTTCACAATTCCTTACATCAAACGCAACATTTAAATTATCGCCATTTACAGGTCAGGCTTTTTCCGGGACAATGGATGATGTTGTTTTATACGAAAGAGCATTATCTCAAGCTGAGGTTACAAGTCTTTTTAATGCTACAGACCCGAGAGTATGTACTGTAAATATTCCAGATGCCAACTTTAAAGCAGCTTTAGTTGCAAATACAACAATTAACACCAATGGGGATGCTGAAATCCAATGTTCTGAAGCAAGTAATTATAATGGAGTAATTAATTTTGTTCGTTTTAATATAAACGATGCAACAGGGATTGAAGCATTTACAAATATTACTGGATTAATTCTAGCTAATAATAATTTAACTACAATTGATCTTCAAAACAACACTTCTTTAACTAACTTAAATTTGGGAGGAAATGATTTAAACACCGTAGATATAAGTGCAAATACCTTGCTAGAAACGTTAAATGTTATCAATAATAATTTAGTAGCTTTAGATGTATCAAGTCAACCCAGTTTAGAAACATTTTTGGCGTCAGGTAATGCAATAAATTCTATAGACTTGTCTACTAATACAAATTTATTGACCGTAGGATTAGGTAATAATAATATTAGTACTATTGATTTGAGTTCAAATATTCTAATAGGTGATCTAAGTATTGTTGGTAATTCACTTTCATCGATTGATGTCTCTCCATTAGTATCTCTAACTGACTTGTCTCTAGGCAATAATAATATTGCTTCTATAGATTTAAGCTCAAATACCGCGATTACTTACATAGACTTGACTCAAAATTCTTTGCAAAATTTAGATTTAACAAATAATAATTTAATAGAGCGAATTTTTGTTTTTGATAATCAATTAACAAGTTTAAACATTGCAAATAATAACAATGCTGCAATTAATACACTAAGGGCAACATCAAATCCTAATCTGGGATGCATCCAGATAGACAGTGGATTTACACCTCCATCAGGATGGCAAAAAGATGCTACAGCTAGTTATAGTGATAATTGCAATGCTAGTGCGTGTACTGTAAATATTCCAGATGCAAACTTTAAAGCTGCACTAGTAGCAAATACAACAATTAACACTAATGGGGATGCTGAAATCCAATGTTCTGAAGCTAGTAATTACAATGGAGAAATTAATTTTGTTCGTTTTAATATAAACGATGCGACAGGGATTGAAGCATTCACAAATATTACTGGATTAATTCTAGTTAATAATAATTTAACTACAATTGATCTTCAAAACAACACTTCTTTAACCAACTTAAATTTGGGAGGAAATGATTTAAACACCATAGATATAAGTGCAAATACCCTGCTAGAAACGTTCAATGTTATTAATAATAATTTAGTAGCTTTAGATGTATCAAGTCAGCCCAGTTTAGAAACATTTTTGGCGTCAGGTAATGCAATAAATTCTATAGACTTGTCTACTAATACAAATTTATTGACCGTAGGATTAGGTAATAATAATATTAGTACCATTGATTTAAGTTCAAATACTCTTATAGATATTCTGGGTATTGTTAGTAACTCACTTACATCAATTGATGTCTCAGCTTTAACATCCGTAACTAATTTGTCTTTAGGCAATAATAATATTGCTTCTATAGATTTAAGCTCAAATGCCTCGCTTACATTAATAGACTTAACTCAAAATTCTTTACAAAATTTAGATTTAACAAGTAATAATTTATTGGAGAAAATTTTTGTTTTTGATAATCAATTAACAAGTTTAAACATTGCAAATAATAACAATTCTGCAATTACTACCCTAAACGCAACATCAAATCCTAATCTGGGATGCATCCAGATAGACAGTGGATTTACACCTCCATCAGGATGGCAAAAAGATGCTACAACTAGTTATAGTGATAATTGTAATGCTAGTGCGTGTACCGTAAATATTCCAGATGCAAACTTTAAAGCTGCATTAATTGGGGATACAGCAATAAATACAAATGGAGATGCAGAGATACAATGTGATGAGGCAAGTCAATATACTGGTGCTATAAATCTAGGGAATTCAAATATCAATAGTCTTGTTGGTATAGAAGCCTTTATAAATGCTACCATTTTACGTGCTTCTCGTAATAACCTCTCAAATGTAGATTTATCCAACAATACAGCTTTTGTCGATATAGATTTAACTTTTAATTCGCTAACTGCGTTAGATGTAAGCAATCTTGTTAATCTTGAAGTTTTATCCTGTGGCTCAAATAGTCTCAATACAATAGATCTTTCCCAAAATATTAACCTTACCACTTTATCTATTAGCGGAAATCAATTAGCAACTCTAAACGTTACAAACAACTTAAATCTAGATATTATAGTTGCAGAGGGTAATGCCTTAGCGGGTACATTAGACATTACACAAAATAATCTTCTTACATTTTTATCTGTGGCAAATAATGATTTAAACACTATAGATATTACAAATAACGGCAACTTAACTACATTAAATGTGTCGACTAATGAACTAACAGAACTTAATCTTGCAAATGGAAATAATGCAGCTTTGGGTACAATGAATGCTACTAGCAATTCTAATTTATCTTGTATCCAAATAGATGCAGGTTTTTCCCCTCCATCAACTTGGACAAAAGATACCACAACCAGTTATAGTGATAACTGTGCAGCAAGTAATTGTATTGTAAATCTTCCAGACGCAAACTTTAAAGCTGCATTAATTGGGGATACAGCTATTAATACAAATGGAGATGCAGAGATACAATGTGATGAAGCAAGTCTATTTACGGGAACAATAGATGTAAGCAATCAGAATATTTTTGATCTTACAGGCATTGAAGCATTTACCAACTTAACTCAACTTTTTGCTGAGGATAACGGATTAAGTTCGATCGATTTACAAAATAATACTGAACTATTAACAATTTCATTTTTAGGTAATAATCTAACTTCTCTAGATGTCACAAATCTTATAAAATTAGAGTCACTTACTGCTGGTGAAAATGGTATAAGCAGTATTGACCTATCTCAAAATATTAAATTAGAGACCCTAGACTTATCATTCAATAATCTTAATACTATAGACGTTAGTAATAATATAAATTTGGAGGTAATCAATTTGGGACAAAATTCTCTTAGTACTATTAATACTACCAATTTGTCTATGTTGAGAATTACAACATTAAATTCTAATCAATTTACGTCTATTGATTTTAGTAATAATCCCGCTCTAACTTCTGTTAACTTAATAAATAATCAATTAACAGATTTAGATTTAGCAAACGGTAATAATCCGACATTAGCCGTAGTACGTGTTACTAATAACCCAGACCTTACTTGTATTCAGATTGATAGTGGGTTTACACCACCGTCTAATAATTGGCTTAAAGATGCGACAGCAAACTATAGTGATAATTGTTCAAATACAACAGATATACAAGATCCAGTTGCAGTTTGCCAGGATGTAACGTTACAGTTAGATAGCAATGGTACCGCTACATTAACTGCTGCTCAAGTAGATAATGGAAGTAGTGATGATGTAGGTGTTGCAAGTATTGCAATTGATATCACTTCATTTGATTGTTCAAACGTAGGATCCACTACGGTTACACTTACGGTAATGGACGCAGCAGGAAACTCAGATACTTGTACAGCGACAATTACTGTAGAAGATAATGAAGCACCAATAATTACCTGTCCGGCAGATGAAACTGTTTCTGTAGATCAAGGGGATCAATATACAATACCTAACTATACTCTTTCTTTTCAAGATAATTGTAGTGCAACAATAAACCAGAGTCCAGCTGCTGGAACTACAATAGGTGCAGGTGTGCAGACTATTACTTTTACTGCAACAGATCCAAGTGGTAATACTTCAGATTGTAGCTTTGATCTTACAGTAGATGAAACACTTTCGGTAAAAGATCAGCCGGCTATTAAAGTCAGCGTTTATCCTAACCCAGTGACTGATATACTTATGATTGATACAGCTACGCCTGTAGAAAAAGTGGATGTTTATGCACTATCGGGACAAAAAGTGTTTAGTACCACTAGTAGCCAAGTGGAAATGAGTACACTTTCTACAGGGATCTATTTTGTACATATCACGACAGGTCAAGGATCTTCTTATAAAAGAGTTATTAAGCAGTAAGTTGTATAACTTAAGGGTGTTTGTATGCTTAGGTAACTTTAGTATATAAACCATAAAGGGTTGCTATATAGCAACCCTTTTTTTTAAATCAATTCTCAGTGTAAATTAATTTAATTCTTGATTTTTTAGACAGCAATTGAACTTTACGTGTTGTTTCCTTTAAGCAGTTCAAACGCTGTTTTCAGCAATTTCGCTGTTTTCGCGAAAGCAAATTAAATCATATTTGCATTAAATCAACAATTTTAAATATTTCAATATGAAAATAAAATTACTATTAATCTTTACATTTTGTATTGCTAGTCTCTGTGCTAGTGGTCAAGTACCTCCTGGAGCTGTAGGAGAATATTATTTTTCTGGTAATCTAGACAATAGTGCAGGCAGTCAGGATTTTACAACCTCCGCAAGCTCGTTGACCTACTTCTCAGATCGCTTCGGCAATGCACTAAGCTCCATTTATATTGATAGTAATATATTTAATGGCTATACATATACGGGTACCAATAATAATGTGTCAATCTCTTTCTGGGTAAATATCTCTGTAAACGATCCTGCTACTCAAAGGTTAGTGCAGTTAATTGATAATTCTGGTAAGGGTTTTAAAATAACATATCAACCGAATGGGCCTTTAACACAGGTAGATTTTGAAAGTGTCAATGATGCTAAATCTGCAGGTACAGTATCGGTTCCAAAAGGACAGTGGGTACATCTAGCACTTACCATAGAACAAACGAGTACTGGATTTAGTAATAATTTTTATATAAATGGAGTTTTGGATGCAAATGTATCTTCTGCTATATCCTCAAATAGGGTTTCACAATTCCTTACATCAAACGCAACATTTAAATTATCGCCATTTACAGGTCAGGCTTTTTCCGGGACAATGGATGATGTTGTTTTATACGAAAGAGCATTATCTCAAGCTGAGGTTACAAGTCTTTTTAATGCTACAGACCCGAGAGCCTGTATTGTAAATATTCCTGATGCAAATTTTAAAGCAGCTTTGGTTGCAGATTCTGGAATAAATACAAATGGTGATGGAGAGATCCAATGTGCAGAGGCAAGCAATTTTAATGGTCAGATTAATATTAGTAATGCAAATTTTAATGATTTAACTGGTATTGAAGCTTTTACTAGCATCACTGGTTTAATTGCAGATAGAAATAATTTTACTTCAATTAATCTTCAAAATAATATTTCCTTGACTACTCTTGATCTGAGAGGCAGTAATTTAACTACGTTAGATTTAAGTGCTAATACTCTCTTAGAGTCTTTAAATGTTACTAATAATAATTTATCAGCGCTTGATTTATCCAATCAGTCAAATTTGGAAATATTGTTTGCATCGAAAAATGTATTAAACAATATTGACCTGTCTTCTAACACAAATCTCTTAAATTTAAATTTGGATGAAAATAATTTAAGCTCCCTTAACTTAAGTGCAAATACACAGCTAACTGGGTTGTTGGCTAATCAAAATACTCTTTCGTCTGTTGATCTTTCTACATTAACAGCTCTCACCTTTTTGTCGTTAAATAATAATAATTTAACTACCATTGATTTAAGCTCAAATGATGCACTAACGTATATAGACCTTGCTAATAATCAATTATCAATTTTAGACGTTGCTAATGGTAACAACTCTGCAATAACTACTTTTAATTCAACATCGAATAGTGCATTAAGTTGCATTCAGATTGATACTGGTTTTACACCTCCATCAGGATGGCAAAAAGATGCAACTGCAAGTTATAGTAATAATTGTTCAAATACTACTGACACAACAAATCCAGTTGCAGTATGTCAAGATGTAACACTACAATTAGACAGCAATGGTACCGCTACATTAACTGCTGCTCAAGTAGACAACGGAAGTAGTGATGATGTAGGTGTGGCAAGTACAACAGTTGATATCACATCATTTGATTGCTCAAATGTGGGAACCAATACGGTTACACTTACGGTGATGGACGCAGCAGGAAACTCAGATACTTGTACAGCGACAGTTATAATAGAGGATAATGAAGCACCTACTGTGACTTGTCCATCAGATGTGGCTGTGGCAGTTAATCAAGGTGCACAATATAGCATTCCAAATTATACTGCTGTATCTAATGATAATTGTAGCACAACATTGAGTCAAAATCCAGCTGCTGGAACGATGGTGGGTGTAGGAGTACACACAGTAACTTTTACTGCGACAGATCCAAGTGGGAATACAAGCAATTGTAGCTTTGATATAACAGTTACTGAAAATGCAGACACAACAAATCCTGTTGCAGTTTGTCAAGATGTAACACTACAATTAGACAGCAATGGTACCGCTACATTAACTGCTACTCAAGTAGATAACGGAAGTAGTGATGATGTAGGTGTGGCAAGTACAACAATTGATATCACAACATTTGATTGTTCAAATGTCGGAGCTACTATGGTAACACTTACGGTGACGGATGCAGCAGGAAACTCAGATACTTGTACAGCGACAGTTACTGTAGAAGATAATGAAGCACCTACTGTGACTTGTCCATCAGATGTGGCTGTGGCAGTTAATCAAGGTGCGCAATATAGCATTCCAAATTATACTGCTGTATCTAATGATAATTGTAGCACAACATTGAGTCAAAGTCCAGCTGCTGGAACGATGGTTGGTGTTGGAGTACACACAGTAACTTTTACTGCGACAGATCCAAGTGGGAATACAAGCAATTGTAGCTTTGATATAACAGTTACTGAAAATGCAGACACAACAAATCCTGTAGCAGTTTGTCAGGATGTAACACTACAATTAGACAGCAATGGTACCGCTACATTAACTGCTGCTCAAGTAGACAATGGAAGTAGTGATGATGTAGGTGTTGCAAGTACAACAATTGATATCACATCATTTGATTGTTCAAATGTCGGAGCTACTATGGTAACACTAACGGTGACGGATGCAGCAGGAAATTCAGATACTTGTACAGCGACAGTTATAATAGAGGATAATGAAGCACCTACTGTGACTTGTCCATCAGATGTGGCTGTGGTAGTTAATCAAGGTGCGCAATATAGCATTCCAAATTATACTGCTGTATCAAATGATAATTGTAGTACAACATTGAGTCAAAGTCCAGCTGCTGGAACGATGGTGGGTGTAGGAGTACACACAGTAACTTTTACTGCGACAGATCCAAGTGGGAATACAAGCAATTGTAGCTTTGATATAACAGTTACTGAAAATGCAGACACAACAAATCCAGTAGCAGTTTGTCAGGATGTAACACTACAATTAGACAGCAATGGTACTGCTACATTAACTGCTGCTCAAGTAGATAACGGAAGTAGTGATGATGTAGGTGTGGCAAGTACAACAATCGATATCACTTCATTTGATTGCTCAAATATTGGAATCACTATGGTTACACTTACTGTGACGGACGCAGCAGGAAACTCAGATACTTGTACAGCGACAATTACTGTAGAAGATAATGAAGCACCAACAATTACCTGTCCATCAGATGAAACTGTTTCTGTAGATCAAGGGGATCAATATACAATACCTAACTATACCCTTTCTTTTCAAGATAATTGTAGTGCAACAGTAAGCCAGAGTCCAGCTGCTGGAACTACAATAGGTGCCGGTGTGCAGACTATTACTTTTACTGCAACAGATCCAAGTGGTAACAGTGTAGACTGTAGCTTTAACCTTACAGTAGATGAAACACTTTCGATAAAAGATCAGTCGGCTATTAAAGTCAGCGTTTATCCTAACCCAGTGACTGATATACTTATGATTGATACAGCTACGCCTGTAGAAAAAGTGAATGTTTATGCACTATCGGGACAAAAAGTGTTTAGTACCACTAGTAGCCAAGTGGAAATGAGTACCCTTTCAACAGGGATCTATTTTGTACATATCACGACAGGTCAAGGATCTTCTTATAAAAGAGTGATTAAAAAATAGTTAAGTAGGTAGGGTGTTTATGTTTTCAGCCTCCACTGAAGATGTAACGCAAAAAGGGTTGCTATATGGCAACCCTTTTTTACTTTAAATAGCAATGCTTTCGCGAAAGCGTATAGAAAATTATTCTTAATCATCTAACCTCCTAGCAACCCAGCCCCGTACGAGTTCTGCAGTGATGCCAAAAGCCACATGCGCTAGAAACTCATTTGCCTGTAATTTTACTGGAATATCTTTAGGTGCTTCTTCAAGTCCCATCATAGGGAGCGAAGTTTCATGAGTAGCAAGATATGCGGTTGTGCCAAAAAGTGCTCCTTCTACTAAATTTGTTTCTGGGCGGTCTTTTTTTGCATAGCCTAAACTAGCACCTAAACTTACTCCTATAGGAATATTTACAAGTTGCTCTGCTAGTTCACGGTTTGAAGAACTTACGGGCTCACCGGTGAGCTTGGTAGAGATGTTATCTACCAGTTTTAGTTGTGCACTAGTGGTGTCTGGACTGCGTACAGGTAAAATTTTCTCTATTGCAGATTTTACAATCGTTCCTGCAAGACCACCCAATACCCCAGAAATAACACCACGTGTTGCTGTTGATGTCATTGTATCTTTTTCAAGCCAATTAGAAAGTTCAGAGTTGCTCATGTTTTTTTATTTACTCAAATATAGGAAGGTGTTTATAGATGTGAGATGGATTTAACAGATGTTTAAGTGGCCAGACTCCATCATGCTATCGCGAAAGCGTACTCTTAAATTCACCGAGCTATTTTCAAATCCACTTAAACTAGATGAGTACAGAAAACCAGAGTTCTCTCGTTACTTTAGTGTAAAAGAAATGTATAGAAGTAAAGTTCCATAACCACGCTAAATAAATCTAAACGTTATACAATTGTAAATTTTTTGTATTTATATTTATAATCAATTTTAAAAGATGGGGCTACACTAGTACTTCCTAGGAATGTTGGTATTATGAACGATAAACTTTTTGATGCGATCCGCAATGGAGATTTAGAAATGGTAAAGGCGATCATCACGGCTCATCCAGAACTTGTAAATGTTAAAGATCAGCGTGGATCCACACCATTACTTTTATCAACATATTATGGTAATCAAGATATTGCAGAAGCATTACTAAAACAAAATCCAGACATCAATGCAAAAGATAGTTCTGGGAATACAGCATTGATGGGAGTTTGTTTTAAAGGGTATAGTGTGATTGCAAAATTACTTATCGACCACGGTGCAAATGTAAATGAGGTAAATCATAACAACGCTACTGCTCTTATATATGCGGCTACATTTGCACAAGCAGAGATTGCCCAGCTTCTTGTAAATAACGGGGCAGATACTTCACATAAGGATGATAAAGGGAATACTGCCTACGATCATGCAAAAATGCAAGGAGCTAACACATTAATGGATATTGTAAAAGAGTGAAATTTCTAAAAGGGTTATAGATAACACTACCTTCTAAAAAGATGTTTTACTTTAAGACAGCCATCGCTATTTAACTTCTTTATAACTTTAATAAATATTAATGCTGTAATAAGAGCATCTCCAGCAGCAGTATGTCTGTCTTGTAGCGGAATTTTTAAAGACTCTGCAAGCTCATCTAGCGTATATCTTTTTTCCTGTAGTTGATTATTTATAGGGTGCACTAACCTTTTATATAGAAATTCTGTGTCAAGAATTTTATTCTTGAGCTTCCCGAGCTTATTGCGTTTGAGCGCTTGGTTGATTATAGCAATATCAAATCCTATATGATGACCCACTAGAATCCCTGTCCCTATAAATTCTAAGCATTTTTGTATCGCTTTTTCTTCACTAACTTTTTTGTAATGCCCCTGTTTTAATATGCCGTGTATGGCAGCGGTTTCAGGGTTATAAACATCTTGTTTTACAAGCAGTTCAAGACTATCTATTACAGATATTTGATTGCCTATGACAGCAACCCCGCCTATAGATAAAATTCTATCTTCCTTATAATTAAGTCCGGTCGTTTCTGTGTCAAAAACGATAAAGCGAGTTGTTTGTAGATCGAGATGATTAAGGGTGTTACCTAAAAAGCCAGTCTTAGATTTTTCCACTGCAAATGCTTCTTGATATTTCTGCCAGAATTCTGGGGTTGCAAGAGCTTTATTCTTTTTAAAAACAGGCACTAGCTTAGATTTTGCGTTTGGAACCTCACTTGTATTAATTCTTGAACATCTCTTAAAGGTTTGAAACAACGTTTCAACTTAAGACGTTCTGATTTAGATAGATTTGCAAGCGTAATAAACCTCCCGCTAGTACCATTTTCTAAGCCTTGCTTTACTCTAAATTTTAATAGTGCTTTAAATGCATACGCGCAGCTTTCATATAGTTCACTATTGTTTGGTTCGATAACAGCCAGCTTTTCAAACCTAGCTGTGGTATTATGTATACCACGCTCATTATGATATAATGACAACACGCGGGCGGCACCTATGAGAGGAGCCATTGCTCGATTTTTAATGTCAAACTCGTCTTTATGTTCACCGTTAGATTCTACTAAAAAGTTGCGAAAAAAACTTACAGGTGGTGGGTTTTTAAGGGCATCCTTTGCCATAAATCTAAAAAAAACAGAGGATTCTTGTAGGCGACTAAATATATCTGCAGTAAGCTGTTCTGCAAGTTTTTTATCACCATATACAAAGCGATAGTCAAAAAAGATCCCAGATAACAGCATACTCTCGGGAGATGGGCTGGTGATCCAAGTAGCAAATTGATGTTGCCACTCAGATAGTGATAAACAATATAGTGGATTACTAGCCATCATATCTGCTGGGCAGTAATCATACCCTATTTTATGCAAACGTTTATTCATTCTATTAGCCAGTTTTAGAAAATAGGATTTGATGGCTATAGACTGGTTTTTTGGCACATCTGTATAAATAATGGCATTATCTTGATCTGTGTATAAAAGCTGTTCTTCTCTACCTTGACTTCCTAGTGATAGCCAGGCAAATGGTACTGGTGGACTCTCTTTCATCTTGCGCAGTGATAACTCCATGGCACGCTGAATCAAAGCATCTTTAAGTGGAGCAAATACGCTCAAAATATGAGATAAGGGTAAATTTTGATCAAGATATCGTTTAAGTAAGATCATTGCCTTTTCCCAAGCTAGACGTAGTATTTTAGTTTTAGGCGCACGTTTTATTTCTTTTATCAATTCTCCAGGGCTGTGACCGTAAGCCACCACTATGTCGTGCTTACTCAATATGCCTACTACTTCAGTTTGTTGGGTGCTATCTTGAGTAATTACTAAATGACTAATACCATTTTTTAATAATAATAGTTGTGACTCAGCGACTGTAACCTTGACACCTGCGCATACTACATCGTTAACCATGACATCAGTCACGGTTGTTTCTTCTTTAAGGATGTCATTTGCAATTGCATTACGCAATTCACGATTAGTCAACACTCCTTGTGGAATGTTATTTATTGTTACAACAAGACATCCTATTTGATGCTCTTGCATCAACTGGGCAGCTTTTTTAATAGATGTAGTAGGACTGCAAGAAATAATATCTGTGCTATATCTAGCTTGCTCAAAACCAAGAAGGTCACCTCCTTTTTCTGGCTCATATTCAGTAAATAATGCACCGCTTTTTTGAAGCGTGTAGGGATCTTTTATGTTAGACGCAAAAGTAGCAATTAGATAATTGGAGATGGTTTTATTCGCTTTCGCGAAAGCGGAAAACTCCACCACAGGTAGCGTATACAGTATAGTTTCCTCATTTGCTGTAGCAGTAGTTCGATAGGTATCTTCTGAGGTTACTTTTAAGCCAAAAAGATCTCCTTCATCACAAATATCTACCACTTTAATCTGATCGCCAGAAGGTCGTGAAAGTCTCACGGCTCCTTGTTGTACTATATAAAATCGATCCTTGTAAACTGCATCTCGCTCAAAAAGGACATCTTCTTTATCAATATAAATTACAGTGGCTTGTGTACATATGTTTAGTAAGTCTTCTTTTGCCATAAAACTAAATGGCGGAAATTGCTTTAGAAAATCGTAAATGCGATGCGCAATAGTGTTCTGCATACCAGATGTTTCATTTATATAAAGATACTAAAGATCATTTTGAAGTATACTGTATATTTATGATATGAAAACAAAGAACCTTAAGATTTCACTTTTACAACTTGAACTCGTTTGGGAAAATCCCTCTGCAAATAAAATTAAATGTGAACGTTATTTTAAACAATTACGAGAAGATTGTCATGTTGTTGTTTTGCCAGAAATGTTTACCACAGGATTTACGATGAACCCAAAACTAATCGCTGAAACTATGGATGGTGAGACCGTGAACTGGCTTAAAGATTGGTCATCAAAACTAAAGATGGCTATATGCGGAAGTGTTGTGGTGTCAGAAAATGATAGTTTTTACAACCGTTTTTTATTTGTAAAGCCAGATGGCACTATCGTGCATTATGACAAAAGACATACATTTAACATGGCTGGTGAGGGAGAGAGGTATACAGCTGGAGTAGAGCAAATAATTATCAACTATTTAGGCTGGTCTCTATTTCCTCAAATATGTTACGACCTACGTTTCCCTGTTTTTGTGCGCAATACGATGCATTATGATGCCATACTATATGTTGCAAATTGGCCTAAAACTAGGATTGCCGCATGGGACACCTTGTTAAAGGCTCGCGCTATAGAAAATATAAGTTACTGTATAGGTGTAAATCGAGTAGGTTTCGACGGAAATCAACTGGAGTATGTAGGTCACAGTGGTGCTTATGACATGTTGGGAAATGAGATGTCCCAGATAGAAGAAAAAGAGGGAATTACGTCAATTACCTTATCTAAGCCTGACCTCAATGAAACCAGAAAGAAGCTTCCATTCTTAGAAGATAGAGATACCTTTACTCTTCTATGATATCATCACCTTGTATAGTGGCAGGAAGATTATTTGTATTAAGCTCAAATAGTTCTTTTGCAAACCAGCTAGGTCTTACTTCAATCACTTTAGGGTAATTAATTACCTTTTCTGGCTGTCTGTTTGATAAGAAACTACCAGTGTCAAATGTCCTGTTTTTGTTAGCATCTTCTATTATCCTTATTCTATACTGACCTGGATTTAAATACCCGAATGTAAAGATGAGTTCTTCTGTAGCATACCTTTTTTCTATCACTTCCATGTCTGAGTCGAGAAGTTGTATGATATACGGGAAGTTTGTTGCATTTGATAAGGTAAGCTCTATCTCACCGTAATCTGAAAGTTCTTTTGTCTTTGCGGAAAAGGTAAGTGTGTCATTCTTTTGCCCAAAGAAGTCTGTAATGGCATTTGGCATCATTTGGATCTTGTAGGAAGTAGCTTCCTTACGGTCAAAATTTAGATCCAGTGCTGTAGTATTTTCTTCTAAACTATAGGTGAAAGGTATTTCCGTAGAGTCTTCTACAACTTTAATTAATTCTTTTTTGATACTATCCAAAGGAATATTTGATTGAATACGATACGGCTTATCAAAGGGAATGTTAGTACGCGATCTTGAAGAGAAGCTCAGAGAATCTTGTTTTGGGGTTCGTATACGTACTTGCAGAATATCAGAATATCCAGGCGCCTTAACGTTAAATATCAAAGAATCTAAAGTAATTTTTGGTTTATACCAGTAGTAGAGTGTGTCTTTAGCTTTTTCTGTGATAATTGTGGTAAGCTTTTTATCTACTGTCGTTAGTCTTTTGATGCTAATACTGTCTCTATCTCCTTCTATCCCAAATGCAATTCTTCCTTGCGCCGCATGTTTTGGTCGAGAAGATTTATAAGCTAGCTCTTCAGAAAATAATTTTAAAGTATATGACGTGTCAGCAGGTACGGTTATAAATTCTTGTAAAAAGCCGATTTGGTCTTTTTTAGGTTGAAAGGTAAAGTTTGCATCCTCGTCTTTCATAGCTACTAGGGCATACTTTCCTTCCTTAAGATAATCCAGCTCAAACGTTGTTAGGCTATCAAGAGTATTTGTAACATACAATGGCCGTTCCTTATAGATAATAGAATCTGTATAGGAACTATCTGCTTTGTAAAGCATCACTGTTACAAAATTTGCTGGTTTCTCCTTAACAGCATCTATAATAGTACCTTTTACTTTTAAACTATCAACAAAATTACCTGTTGATAGCACATATTTGAAAGAAGCAAATGGATTCCCTTCATTATTGTCAACAATACTCAATCCAAAATTAAAAACATAAGTCGTGTTCTCTGCAAGTGTATCTTGTATGGAAATCTTTATATATTTAGAGGCAGAACCTTGTGGGGAGATAGAATAATTCTCAATGGGAGGTGATACAATAAGTTGTTTTTGTAAGTCTTTTAGTTTAATAAACTCATCAAAGTAGATACGTACTTCATCTGCATCAAAATTTGTTGTAAAATTAGGAGGTGTAGCTTTTACAAATACTGGAGGTATACTGTCCTTTGCCCCCCCTTCAGGTCTACCCCTCTTTGCACAATTAGTAAGTGTGATAGATAGCAATAGCATGAGAATAGCTAGCTTTATTCCTTTTATTAAATTAACGTGATACCAATGCGAGTTTTCCATCTGTCTGCAAAGAAACAATTATTTTTAACTAAACGAAAGATCTATTGAGCTATTGCCATTACTGCAATACTCAACGTAATGTTAGGAATTTTCAATAATTGTAATGCACAAGATTCTAAGGTAGCACCCGTAGTAAGAATGTCATCACAAAGTAAAATGTGTTTTCCTTCTAAATTTGAATAGGGAGAAATCATAAATGCATCTAAAACCTCATCACTCCGCTTAAATCTCCCTTTAAACACTTGTGTTTTGGTATTTTTAGATTTTAAAAGTATATCATCTCTATATATAGCGTTTAAGTGATGCGCGATTTGTCTCCCAAACCCAGTAACTTGGTTATAGCCTCTTACTCGCTTTTTTTTAGGATGAATAGGTACTGGAATTACAACATCGATATCCATATATCCATCAATTTTTGCAAGTTCCACACCCAGCCAATTCCCCAAGACGGAGCTTATTTCATGATGACCTTTATATTTAAGGTTATGCATAAGCTTTTGTACAGGTCCTTTTTTTTCAAAATAAAAAAGGGATGTCGCATTTTGTAGATTGATGCGACCATAAAATACTTTTTTGATAGCACTATCGTTGTAAGTATGAAAATTTGTAAGAGGAAGCTCTAGGCGACAAGCAGTACAAATACATTTTTCTGTACCGTATAGATCTAGATCACAACAGTTACAGGTTTTAGAAAAAAATAGAGATCGTAGGGATTGTAGCAAGTGTTGTTCTTTTTTTCTAATTTAACCCTTTTTTAACAGATACGTTGTCATCAATGAGTACTAAAAGTACAAATAATACACTTCTTATTCTCGTTATTCTTTTATGCCTAGTAGTTACAGCATTAGGTTACTATACGTATGGATTTCATAGTGAAGTTCAGGCAAGAGAAGCGCAGCTGGCAGAAGAAAAGGAAAGAGTAGTACAACAACTAGAAGAAGAATTATCTAATTATAATGCACTGCTAGAGGAGAAAAATGCACTCAAAACTAACCTACAACAGGCTCAAACAAGATTAAAACAATTAAAGAAAACCCTCACTAGTAACAAAATCACAAGAACTACTGTACAAAAATTGCAAATCGAAATAAGAAGACTCCGTAGAGAAAGAGAATTTTTTAGTACACAAAATGATAGTTTGCAACTTGAGACTAAACGTTTAGCCACTCTACAAGAAGAAACTCAAAAAGCGCTTGAGTTAGTAACAAAATCTCAAGATAGTATTCAAAAGTCTAATAAAGAATTATCAGAAAGACTCATGCAGGGAGCACGACTTACGATAAGCAATCTTGCTGCTCGTGGTGTAATACAACGTAATAGTGGCAAGTTTGCAAATACTTCAAGAGCAAATCGGGCAGAGATGATTCAAGTCTGTTTTACGATTAATGAAAATAAACTAACACAAGAAGGAAATAAGACGTTTTATGTGCAAGTGAGCTATAAAAACAAAGTAATTGGGGTACAGCGTTATGAAGATTGGCCAGATGGTACCACCATCATTTATAACACAAAAACAACTATCCCTTATAATCAAGAGGCCTATACTATATGTGAGCTGGTACTTCCCATTCAGAAAATGAATGGAGGTGATTATACAATAAATGTATACCACGATCAAGAATTATTGATTTCTACAGAGCTTGGTTTAAAATAAAGACCACTCCATTTCGGTAACTACAGATGTATCGCTATTTTTACTACCTACATTTTTTAAGCAAAATAACTAATAGCTTTTCATACTAAATGGGTTTAAAATGAGTACGCTTTCGCGAAAGCGTATTTCTCATAAAACCATTTTAGCAATGTAAAGGAAACCAATTATAGATACGATGGCAAAGCAAGAAGACCAGTTTAAAAAAGTGATTTCCCACGCCAAAGAATACGGATATATTTTTCCAAGTAGTGAAATTTATGACGGACTTAGTGCGGTATATGACTACGGGCAAAATGGTGCCGAACTCAAAAAAAATATCCGAGAATACTGGTGGAAGAGTATGGTTCAAATGAATCAAAACATCGTAGGTTTGGACTCTGCCATATTTATGCACCCAACTACATGGAAAGCCTCAGGTCATGTGGATGCATTTTCAGATCCACTTATTGATAATAAAGACTCAAAAAAGCGCTATCGAGCAGATGTACTTGTTGAAGATTATGCTGAGAAGCTCAATATAAAAGCAGAGAAGGAAATAGCTAAGGCAGAAAAACGCTTTGGAGATAGTTTTGATCGTGAGCAATATGAAGCGACTAACCCTCGGGTAATAGGGTATAGAGAAAAGCAAAAAAGTGCAACAGCTAGACTTGCAAAATACCTGGATGCAGATGACTTAACAGCTGTTAAAGCACTTATTGAAGAATTAGAAATAGCGTGTCCAGAATCCGGGTCAAAAAACTGGACAGATGTACGTCAGTTCAACCTTATGTTTGGCACAAAATTAGGAGCTTCTGCAGAGACTGCAACAGATCTTTTCTTACGCCCGGAGACAGCCCAAGGAATTTTTGTCAATTTTCTGAACGTGCAAAAAACAGGGAGAATGAAAATCCCTTTTGGTATCGCTCAAACCGGTAAGGCATTTAGAAACGAAATTGTTGCGCGACAATTTATTTTTCGTATGCGTGAGTTTGAACAGATGGAGATGCAATTTTTTGTGCGACCAGGAGAAGAAATGAAATGGTATGAGCACTGGAAAGAAACTAGACTTATGTGGCATAAATCATTAGGTCTAGGTGATGAAAATTATAGGTTTCACGATCATGAGAAACTTGCACACTATGCAAACGCAGCTGCAGATATTGAGTTTAACTTTCCTTTTGGATTTAAAGAACTGGAAGGAATACATTCACGAACAGATTTTGATCTTAAAGCTCACGAAGAATTTTCTGGCAAAAAATTACAATTTTTTGATCCAGAACTTAATGAAAGTTACGTTCCTTATGTGGTAGAAACTTCGATAGGTTTGGATCGTATGTTTTTAGCAGTATTCTCAACTGCACTACAAGAAGAGGAGCTTGATAATGGATCTTCTAGGACTGTCTTAAAATTACCAGCAGTACTTGCGCCCGTAAAAGCTGCAGTATTACCACTTGTTAAGAAGGATGGCCTTCCAGAAATCGCTCATCAAATTATTGACAATCTAAAATTTGACTACAATGTTATCTACGATGAAAAGGATGCAGTAGGTCGTCGCTATCGTCGTCAAGATGCCGCTGGAACACCATTTTGTATCACGGTAGATCATGATACTAAAGAAGATGGTAAAGTAACAGTAAGAGATCGAGATTCTATGGAGCAAGAAAGAGTTGATATCGATGAATTACAAACATTATTAGATAAAAAGATTAATTTCAAACACTGGATGTCATAAATCACTTACTTTCAGTAGATAAATGTCCACTAAGTGGACATTTGTTTGTTAAAGAGTTATTAAATTGATTACTTTTGATATTCATTTAGAACACAATGTTAAACCATAAACTATGAAGAAAATTACCTTTTTAATACTACCAATATTGTTTTTCTTGAGTCAAGATTTTTATGCTCAAGATGCAAAGCAGATAAATAAACCTTTTTCGGTTAAAAAGGCTTTTAGTGTAACTAAGATGCCTTCTATTTCCTCCAAAAAAACACTCTATCCTTCTACAGAAAAAACGGGTGAGGTACAAGATGGGAGAGCAACCAGACACGAAGTAATTATAGGAAAAGGAAATAATACACCAGACTTTTTTGCAAATAACCCAAGTAAAATGGAAGGGGCGATAGTAGGAAAAATGCCATCTTTGGTGTTCGAGACTGCACAATCAAATTCTCAACCTACAGATCCTTCTGGTGCTATAGGTCGTAATCATTATTTTGCTGTTTTTAATACAGGATTTAGAATTTTTGATAAAGATGGAAACGCTTTAACGCAAGAGTTAGGTGTTTTAAATATTTTTCCTGAGAATAATCAATGTTGTGATCTTACTGTATCTTATGACAATCTAGCAGATAGATGGATAGTATCTATTCTTAGTTCTACTAATGGTGTACAAGTTGCTGTTTCTGATGGTCCAGATCCAGTTAATGATAGTTGGAATGTGTATTTATTTCCAAATATTGCTGATTATAATAAGCTTTCTGTATGGAGAGATGGTTACTACATTACTCAAAACGGAAGTCCTAATGAAGTTTGGGTTCTAGATAGAGCCGCTGCACTTGCAGGTAATGAAGATGCACAAATCATAGGATTTTCATTACCAGGTCTTGTAACGAATGGTTTTAATAGTGCTCAAGCATTTAATATTACAAATGATGTTCACCCCAAAACAGGTCCTGCTGCAATTGTTTATATGCAGGATGATGCTTGGACGGGTGTAGATAATGACCATATTAAGTTATGGGAAATTGATTTGGATACAAACAATTTCTCAAACTCTACCATATCAGATCCTCAAGAGATCGTAGTTAGTGACTTTATATCAGTTTTTGATGGAGGTAGCTTTGCAAATTTACCCCAGCCTAATGGTGGTCAAGCTATTGATGCTCTTCAAGCTACTATAATGAATCAAGCTCAGTTCAGAAAATTTGATAATCATAATTCTGCTATTTTTAATTTTGTAGTAGATACAGATGCAACAGATGAAAAACTAGCGGGTATAAGATGGATGGAATTTAGACAAGCAGAAGATGGTGGGACATGGTCTCTGTATCAAGAGGGAACATATACAGCTCCTGACAATAAGCATGCCTGGCATGGGAGTATGGCTATGGATGCACAGGGGAATATTGGTTTAGGATACACCTCTATGGGAGGGCCAAATACTGTAACTGATGGTAGTGTTGAACTCACCCTCAGTTCTTATTATACAGGAAGATTTGCAAATGATGAACTTGGAGTGATGTCTGTACAAGAAACATTAATTGCAACTGGAGCTGGTAATATTCCAGGTTCAGAACGATATGGTGATTACGGAAAAATGGATGTTGACCCAATAGGTGATAGGGCTTTTTGGTTTTTAAATGAATATGTTGGTGATCAAGGTAGAGCAAATGTATTAGGTGTTTTTCAATTAGCTCCTACGTTAACTAATGATGCAGGAGTGGTATTATTAAACTCTCCTAATATTGGATTATTAGCAAATCCCTCAGCTGAAATTGGTATTGAGATATTCAATTACGGATCTGAAGCTATATCAAATTTTGAAGTTTCATTTCAAATTGATGGAGGTGCTGTTGTAACTGAAACATTTGCTGATGTAATTAACCCTGGAGAAACTTCATCTTACGTATTTGATGCAACTGCAAATCTAAACGGATCATCAGGTACTACCTATGAGATTGCGGTTTGTACTTCACTTACTGGAGATGGTGATGATAACAATGATTGTAAGACTATCGAAGTTACATTGTTAGAGCCAAACGACCTAGGTGTTGTAGCTTTACTTAGCCCGATAAGTCAAGAAGGTTTAACAGATAGTGAAGAAGTGACCATATTAATAGAAAATTTTGGAGCTGATAGTCAAACAAATTTTGATGTAAGTTATGTGTTAAATGGAGGGGCTACTGTTGTTGAAACTGTAAATAACACTATAGAGTCTGGTGCTACACTTGAGTATACATTTAGTCAGACAATTAACGTATCAGCCATTGAGGAATATGAGCTTACAGCTTCAACACTTCTTGACAATGATGGGACTCCGGCTAATGATTCATTTACCACACAGTTTTCTAATCAATCATGTTTAGGAAGTGATAATACCACTTCTCAAGCAGTGGGACCAGATAGTAATGCGGTTACAGAATCTATCATAACTATTGATCAGGATTTTGTGTTAACTGATGTTAATGTGACTGTAAATATAAATCATACTTGGGTAGGTGATTTACTTATCGAAATTATTGCTCCAGATGGGACAGCGGTGGTGCTTGCTAATAGAACTGGTGGAACCGGTAACAGTGGTGATAATTATATTAACACTTTGTTTGATAGCGATTCAAATCTTAGCATTAATGAAGGTACTGCACCTTTTACTGGAACTTTCGCTCCTCTAGAAGACTTAGGAATTCTAAATGGATTAACGTCAGGAGGAGATTGGAAGTTAAGAATTACTGATAATGCAAATGATGACGGCGGAACCTTAAATAGTTGGTCTATTCAGTTGTGTGCATCAGAAGTTCTTGGAGTACCTGAAGATCTATCATCAAAGTCAAATTTTGAAATTTTTGATCTAGGAGAGAATCTTTATAGACTCAATTTAAATACTCAAGATATTACTGAGAGGTTAGATTTAGATGTTTACAATTTAAATGGTCAACGACTATTAAATAGAAGAATTTTAAATAACGGCACTGGTTATCAGTATGATCTCGACATGTCATACGCTGCAGCAGGAGTGTACATTGTACGCTTAGGAAATGCAGAAAAAGCAAAAGTAGGGCGCATTATAGTAAAATAGCTTAACTTAAAGTCAAAAAAAACCGTTATCAATTGTGATAACGGTTTTTTTATAAGCAAAGCTTAAAAATTTAATCTCTTATAACCATTTCTGAAACAGCAACTGGAGAGGCTTTCGTACAACGTTGCATTCTACGTTGTGGAGTATACTTAAGCCAAACTTTCTTGCCAGATTCTAAAAAGGTTTTATCCATATCCATAGTTTCGACAAAATCACCGTTTTCAAGTTGTATTGCCCACTCACAGTCTCCTTGAGCCTTTGATTGCACAATCGTTCCAGAAGTATAACCCTTAGGATTAAATGTTACTTCTTCAGTTAAAGCTGACTTGTTGCTTTCTTCTGAAGCAGCTTTTTGTCCACAGCAAGAAAGCGCAACTGCCGCAACAAGTGAAAGTCCTGTTAGGTATGTTTTCATATTCATAGTTTGTTATTTTAAGATGTCTAAAGATCGAAAAAAATATCAGAAGAACGCCTTAATTTGCACATTTCCTGTATGTACTGTTCGAGAAGATTTACTTGATCTTCCAAAATAAGAAAGATTTAAATCAAGAAATTTTGTAATTCTTTTCTGTGCTACAAGAGTCCAAGTGAGATTCGTGCCTGGTTGCAAGCCTTCTAAAATTTGATAAGCAACGGGAGTAAAGGCACTTCCTTCAAAACTATTCTCAATATACTTGAGCTCACCATTAATAGAGACTTTTTCATAATCTGCAAGCGCAAAGGAGACACCAATATTATTTTGGGAAAGAGACTCCATTTCTTGAATAGTATTTTCTTTACGTTGAAATTGATAAAAAAGAGAAGCACGTGATTGCTTCCCAAATAAATAAGAGATTGTAGGATTCCAGCTGGTGGTTTTTAAGTCAAAGCTACGCTGCGCAAAATTCTCAGATTCACTACGGTTAAAACCCAGCTCACTTTTCAAATTAAATAGCCAACTCTCCTTTACTTTGTGTAAAAAACTAAATTGATGACTTTTTAAATCATTCTCTTGTAACCCAGTAGAAAGTAAGTTTTTTGTGTTACTTGAGAGGAGCGTGTACGATGTGGTATACCGTTGTTTTCCACGATTAAAAAAAAGTGTATTTCTAAAACTGATATTAGCTCCAATCTCATCTTTAGATTCTTTATAAGGATTTAACCTAAAATCATTTGTAGACCTTAATATTCGTTTGTCTAGCAGATAACTAGTTTGATTATAGAATCTAGCAAGCCATTTCTTAACGCCTTTTTTTCCAGACCATTGTGAAGGGTTGAGTGTAACTTGCTGGCTTATTTTGTTTTGATGAGTACGTACAAATACTTGATTAGGTAATAAGACCCTTATATACTTAGCTTGATCTTGAAATTGCGCTATTTCAAACTCTTCTAGTTGCTGTACTGTGTCATTATTATAATCATTCCAAGTGAAAGTACCTTGTCCTTCATCTACTTGTAAATATGTAAACTCTTGTTGTGGTTGCGTACCGCTATTGGTTTCAAAAACCGTATTCGTTCGTACGATGCCATTCGCAAATTGCTGATCATATAGTAATCTTGAATTCAGGGAATTTTCATCTTCACGATCGTCGCTATAGTGTAGCGTTCTGTAATTTGTAAATAGAGATAAGTTAGTCTTTTCGTTTTTTATGAGTTGTGACTTTAAATAATATGTGTCCGATGTATTGACAGATGTAATCCTATTAAGTCTTAGACTATCGCTTTCGCGAAAGCGATATCCCAATTCTATATATACGTTTGTGCTATCCCCCACTCCTGCAAAAGCACCATATTCATAAAAGCGTTGGCTATCTCCTGTAATGGAATCATTTCTTTTATTGACCCTTAAATTATCTTCAAGTTGATAATGTGTGCCTATCCATTTTTTATTAAAATCATATACAGCAACGGTATTTATACGATTAAAATCAGTTTCGAGTAGGGTGTCATTTGTAGTGAGTGTGCTTGCTGTAACAGATGTCCTTAAACTCCCTGTAGACCAAGCGCCCCGAAGGTTATGTTTTAGTCCATTATAGTAATTTAAAAAATGCAAGTTCTCAAACGTATATACAATATTTAAGTCTTTTATAGACTTATAAGCAAGGCCTAATGTTGTAAAATTTTGAGTACCTAATAATTTACCACTTGCGTTTGCTAGCGAATTTTCTAAGTTCCAATCGCGATTAAACTCTACGTTATATAGACCTTCAATGTTTTGAAAACTTTCTTGTATGTAATCCCATTTTCCAAACACGTGGAGCGTTTTAGCACTATCTTTTGAAAATAATTGATGATTTAGATCTATGTGCGTGGCGTAGCCATCATTATTATTGTCATCAAAATCAGATAAAGTATTCATATCATTTTTACTACCAGCGGCCTCAAAATTTATGAGCGTTTTATTAGAAGGAGTATAAGTTCCATTTATAACAGCTAGTTGTAGAAGACTGGGGGCAAATAGCTGGACTTGTGGAGCAAAAGAACCTTGAGAAACTCCATTAACAGGGCTTACATACTCAAAAGTTCGTTGCAGCGTGTTTGTTGTGCTCAAAATATAGTCACCTTGATTCTCACCTACATTAGTGAATCGTACTTGAAAAAGATTTTCGTCTGGATCTGAGCTAAATTCAAAAGTTTCTACTCCATTTACTAATATTTTTCGGTATAAAATTTTGTTCTCATCATAAGTCTCTGCAATGGCACTAGGTGCAATCATTTGATCCATATTATCTCCAGCGGCTTGAAGAATAGCCACTTGCTCTTGGGTAAGGTTTTGCTGTAAGGGTTGGTTTTTTGAATCACTTTCTGAATACACATGCGCAGAAATTTTAAGTTTATCATTTTCTTGAAAGCTACCACCTCCATAGGCAAGAAAACGAGTATAACGTCTTTCAGAGTATTGATACTCTACATTAATCCGCATTTCGCTATTTATAGGATAGGTAGGGTTAAAACGGATTTCTCCTGCGTTATAGTCTATGACGTAATCTTCAGATTCTCCGCGTGTGAGTGGAAATCCATTTACGTACACAGTCTCACTTCCTGAGACAATTAATACAAAAAGTTCGCCGTTAGGCCCTGTTAGCTTATAAGGACCTTGATTACCTTCTTGTCCTGTAAAAATACTTTGAGTAAATACACCACGTACAAGAGCTCCAGAGGCAAATAAATCTGATTTTTTTGTATCTGAATGGTTAATAGTGCCACCTAGTGAAAGTCCTTGAATTTTTTTTGTGAACTGCCCAAAATAGGACTCAGAATTCTGAAGGTTGATATCTCCTGCGCGTATTTTCCAATTATTAGAAAGTAATTCGATAAAAACTTGATCAAATTCGTCTAGATTTTGTGAATAACCTCCTTGCTGACTAGGGATGTTTGCGTCTTGTATAGATGCTCTGAGAGTAACTTTTTCGCTTAGTTTTCCACTTATTTGCAAGTCTAGTTCTGAGTTTATTGTGCTATTTTGATTATTGCCAGAGGTAACACCCCTCAAAATGCTTCCAGTTACATTTAATCCAGAAAAGGGCGTTGTGATGCTCCTTTTGTCTTCTGTATTTAGACTAATTACCTTATTTAATAAACCAGAACTATTAACTATTACCTCTGGATCAAATGCACGGTATGTCTTTGTCAAAAATTCTGGATAAACGCGATAAGTTATCAATAGAGAATCTGGAAGTTTTTCTCTTTTCGCTTTAATCGAAAAAATACTTTTAGGATAATTAATTGAATATAAAGTAGAGTCTACTACTCCGCCATCTATAGTGAGGACTTTGAACTGAAACGGATTTATTGAAACCGTATCTATTAAAACAGTTTCACGCACAGCTATTTTTTTACTTCGTACTTCTTGTGCAAGAATTGTTGTAGTAAAAATGAAGAAGAGTAGAAAGTGACCTAGTCGCATCAATAGTAAAACTCACATATTAAATAAAAAGTACATGCATTTCAAAGTTAAACTTTCTGCCATTTTTATGTGTCTCACCACAGCAGTATTTATAACTTAGCACTTCAATGTATAATGTATGAAGATTATCTCTTATAACGTTAATGGTATACGAGCCGCATTACGTAAGGGATTTGCAGAGTGGTTACAACAAGCAAATCCAGATGTGGTATTGTTACAAGAAACAAAAGCTACGCCAGACCAAGTAGATGTAGCAGTCTTTGAAAATTTAGGCTACGAGCACTACTGGTTTAGCGCTCAAAAAAAAGGGTATAGTGGTGTAGCGATTCTTACTAAAAAAACACCAAAAGGAGTTGATTATGGTACTGGAATAGCTTCCATGGATTTTGAAGGTCGTAATATTAGAATAGACTTTGACGAGTTATCTGTAATGAGTTTGTATTTACCTTCTGGAACTAATATTGCTCGGCTAGAGCATAAATTGGAGTACATGGATTTATTTCAAGATTATGTAAATGAGCTCAAACAAGATAAACCTAATCTAGTTATAGGCGGTGATTTTAATATTTGTCATGAGGCAATAGATATTCACGACCCAGTGCGTAATAAAAATACTAGTGGTTTTTTACCAGTAGAAAGAGAATGGATTGGTAATTTTATAGAAAGTGGATTTACAGATTCTTTTAGACATCTCAATAAGGAGCCAGATAATTATACGTGGTGGAGTTACCGAGCTAATGCTCGTGCAAATAATAAAGGCTGGCGCATAGATTATAATATGGTAAGTGACCCTTTACAGCAATATATTGATCGAGCGGTTATTTTAAAAGACGCAAAACACAGTGACCACTGCCCGCATACAGTTGAATTAAATTTTACAAAATAAATACTAATGAAAAAAATAGCAATACTCTTACTAGCAGGAATTACACTAACCTCATGTGTATCTAGAAAAAGTTATACGGACCTTGAGGCTCAATTTAACCGACTTCGTGGTGATAATCGCTCACTCACAGATGATCTTGAAGAAGCAAACAGAGAACTAGAAAAACTTAACAATGCTTACGACAAGGTCTCACAAGATCTTCGCGAGTCTACTACTAAAGTAGAAGAGATGGAGCGTGATTACGCTTCCGCGAAAGCGCAACTTGAACAATTACAGAGTAGTTACGAGGCATTAGCATCAAATAGTAGTGCCACTATAGCAGAGAATACTAGAAAAAATCGTGAGTTACTTACACAACTAGAAGCAAAGCAAAACGATCTTACCGCAAAGACAAATGCACTAGAAGCTGAACGTAAAAGACTAGAACAACTACAAAGAGACTTAGCAGATCGATCTGCTCGCGTAGATGAACTAGAGGGAGTAATCGCTGCAAAGGATGCAAAAATGCGCAATCTTAAAGAATCTATCTCAAAGGCACTAACAGATTTTGAAGGCAAAGGACTTACGGTGGAGCAACGTGATGGTAAAGTATATGTATCTCTAGAAAATAAATTACTGTTTGACTCTGGTAGCTGGACTGTAGGTGCAAATGGTACTAGAGCGGTAAAACAATTAGGTAATGTGCTTGCACAAAACCCTGAAATTGCTGTACTTATAGAAGGACACACAGATAATGTGCCTTACGGAGGTAGTGGGAATTTAGTAGGTAACTGGGATCTTTCGGCAAAGCGTGCGACTGCTATCGTAAATATATTACGAATGAATAGTAATATTGACCCAAAGAATTTGACAGCAGCTGGCCGTGGAGAATATGCACCTGTAGTTCCAAATGATACTGCAGAAAATAAAGCTAAAAACCGAAGAATTGAGGTTATATTAACACCAAAGTTAGATGAAGTAAACGCTTTACTTAATGATATT
The DNA here is from genome assembly GCF_007827465.1 of Dokdonia sp. Hel_I_53. Taxonomy (NCBI): domain Bacteria; kingdom Pseudomonadati; phylum Bacteroidota; class Flavobacteriia; order Flavobacteriales; family Flavobacteriaceae; genus Dokdonia; species Dokdonia sp. Hel_I_53. The sequence goes on along the minus strand of NZ_VISL01000001.1, from coordinate 1,768,559 downwards.
GATTAGTCGTTTAACTCTAGACAGTATTAATTAAGCCACTATGAAATATACAAATCTTCCTCATACGGATATTAAGGTTTCTAAGATTTGTCTCGGCTCTATGACTTGGGGCAGGCAAAACACAGAAGAAGAGGGCCATGCACAAATGGACTTTGCTCTTGATAAAGGAGTCAATTTTATAGACACTGCAGAGATGTATAGTGTCCCTTTTCAAGAGAAAACCTTTGGTGAGACAGAACGAATTATTGGAACTTGGCTACAGAAAAATAACAATCGAGATCAGGTTATTTTAACTTCAAAAATTACAGGACCTAGTCCTACATTTGAACCGATTAGGGATAACTTAGGTTTCTCTAAAAAGGCATTAGACGATGCACTGCACGGGAGTTTAAAAAGGTTACAGACGGATTATATTGATTTGTACCAGTTGCACTGGCCAGAGCGTAACACTAATTTTTTTGGACAAAGAGGATATACACACAATCCAGACGAGCAGTGGAAAGATAATATCGCCCAAATTCTAAAAACTCTAGAAGGGTACATTAAAGCTGGTAAAATTAGACATATTGGGCTTTCTAATGAATCGCCATTCGGCGTGATGCGTTTTATGGAAGAAGCTCGCAAGGGAGCTCCAAAAATGATTACCGTACAGAACCCTTATAGTTTATTAAATAGAAAAGATGAGGTAGGACTCACCGAAGTTTTACATAGGGAAAATGTAGGCCATTTGCCGTATTCTCCGCTAGGTTTTGGACAGCTTACGGGTAAATATTTAAATGGAACACCTAAAAATAGTCGCGTAGATTTGTTCCCTAATTACAATCGTTATCACAACGATAACTCATTTGAGGCAACCAGGCGTTATCAACAGATAGCCAAGGATTTTAACTTGAGTCTCACTCAAATGGCGCTGGCTTTTGTAACAGATAGACCTTTTGTGACCTCAAATATTATTGGAGCCACAAGTTTAGAACAACTCGAAGAGAATATAGGAAGTGTAGAGATCGCTTTATCAGATGAAGTTTTGAAGAAAATAGATGAGGTGCATCAGGCAATTCCTAATCCAGCACCATAGTTTTTAGCAATAGAATTAAGAATCCACTTTAAAAGTTAAGACCTGTCTATATTTAAATAGACAGGTCTTTTAGGTTTAGAGTTACGCTTTCGCGAAAGCGTACAAATCAATAGTACTCTTTAGCTCACAAAAGCGCTAAATCCAGTGATGGCTCTACCCACTATAAGAGTGTTAATTTCCTTAGTCCCTTCATAAGAATAAATAGCCTCAGCATCTGCCACAAACCTTGCGACGTTGTGCTCTAGTAAGATACCATTGCCACCCATTACTTCGCGAGCACGACTTACGACATCACGTGTGCGCATAGAACAGAACACTTTGGCAAGTGAAGCATGCTCATCTGTGAGTAACTCCTGATCTTGTAATTGCGAAAGCCGAAAACATAATGTTTGCATTGCAGTAAGGTTAGACAACATCTCAACGAGATGATTCTGTATGAGTTGGAATGAGGCAATGGGTCTGCCAAATTGTTCTCGTTTTGTGGTGTACGCAAGTGCATTTTCATACGCACCCCTCGCACATCCTACAGCTTGCCATGCAACAGCAGCCCGTGTCATTTTTAGAACAGACGCTGTGTCTTTAAAAGAATTTGCATTTTGCAAGCGATTACTTTCTGTAATGCGGCAATTTTCTAGCGTGATGAGTCCGTTTTGAACGGTTCTCAAGGCCATTTTATCTTCCATTTTTTCAACAGAAAACCCTTCAGCTCCTTTTTCTACTAAAAATCCTTTTACTTGATCGCTATCTACATCACGTGCCCAGATGATTATCACATCTGCAAAGGTGGCATTGCCTATCCACTTTTTTTGACCATTAAGCACCCACTCATCTCCTTCTTTTTTACAAGTAGTGCCTAAACCACCGGCTGCTCCAGAACCTACATCTGGCTCTGTGAGTCCAAAGGCACCTATTTTTTCCATACGCTGCATTTTTGGTAACCAGTGTTGTTTTTGTTCCTCACTGCCACAGAGGTAGATAGAACCCATTGCAAGACCACTATGTACGCCAAAGAATGTAGATAAAGACACATCTACACGAGCAAGTTCCATAGCGATAATACCTTCTGTAAGAAAAGTTTCACCTGCGCAGCCATAACCGTGATAGGCAAGCCCAGCAATATTTAGTTCTGCAAATTTTGGAATCACGTGATGTGGAAACTCAGCTCTGTTCCAAAAATCATTAGCAATAGGTTCTATTTCCTTCTCCATGAAAGCACGCACCTTTAGTTGTAGCGCTCTTTGTTCTGGAGTAAGTTGCAAGGCTAGATCATAAAAATCTCCATCTACCTCTGGAATCTGCTTTTTCCCTTTTTTACTCTGGCTTTTAAGCATTTTCATGAGTCCTTTAAGTTGGCGATCATCTAGACCGCCTACTGCTGTCATTACTTCAGAGAGATCTACCTTTTCAGATAGTTTTGCAATAGCTGTTAAGTCTACATCTTTAAGTAGGGAGATGGTTTGTTTTATTTTTGAGAACATAAGCGTCAGTTTTTCTTAAACTAAAGATACTGCTCTCTACATGGGGACTCATTAAAGAAACGTTAATTGCTTGAAATCAATTTTATAGAGGTTTTATAGATATATCCATTAAAGGAATCTTGCGTTGAGACCCGAAGCCAGTTTGAAGATTTTTCAACCACCTGTACAGAATCATTCTTGTTAAGCTGTGCTATTTTTAAGCCTTTTGAATTAGGTTGAAGTCTTAAGTTTGCTAGGTTTTTGATTATTCCAAAACTGGAATTAAGAGAATCATTTATCTTGGGTATCTGTTGGTGCTTCACAAAAGGATACGGATTTACAGCACCGCTACGATTATAAATACCAAAGTGTAGATGGGGTGGTGTTGTTCTTGCATTACCAGTATTAACCACGAGTCCTAAAGTATCTCCTATTTTTACGCGTTGCCCAGACCTTGCGATAATGCTATCGAGATGTGCATAATATAGGGATTGACCAAAGAAGCCATCTCTTATCCATACTTGTTTCCCACCTAACCCTCTCTCTCCTGTGGAGGTTACAATTCCATTTGTACTAGCGATTACAGGTGTGCCGCGGGAGGCAAAAATGTCTATACCCTTGTGTGAGCGTTTGCCTCCCCCTCGCGAGTCACCCCAAAAACTTTGAACTGCTTTATTTCCCTTATTACTAACCGGAAATTGATATTGAGGCTGACTATATATTTTAAGAGAAAAAGAGGAGGAAGCTTCTAACTCTGGATGTAGTAGTAAAACATAGTTTGCTGTTTTTTTTACTTCAAATTTCAAAGCTTTTTCGTCTCGTTGACTTGACTTTAATATTTGTTGACCAATTAAACTGTCATTTTCCCACTCAAATAAATCAAGAAAAACAAGGTTACTATCCACCTCTGTTGAGACTTCGGCAATTAGAATTTCTCCTTGCGATAATTTAAATGTATAGGATAGTGGTTGTAAATTTAATTCAGAAAATTGACCAACGGTGGTATGTGGGAGTTCTAGTTTAATTTCTTCTAAAGGATATTTTGAGGTGTCTTTATACGCTTTCGCGAAAGCGGTATTCCATTTTAAATATAAACTATCTGCTTTGTCAAAAGATCGGGCATACACTTCTCTTGCCGAGGGCTGGGTGATGGCATCTGTCGCCTGCTGTACTTGATTGCAGCTTAGGCACAAAAAAACAATAATTACAAAATAGAGGAAACGGTTTTTCACTCTAAGGACTATACAGAAAAGATGCCAAAGTTAATACTTTCATAGGGTGTAAGAATTTTTACAACGTGACGTGTTTAGCCAAAAAGATGTCTCACCACATCGTGTACTTTTGCTACTTTAATTACTGTAATATGATAATTTGTATCTGGAATTTTACAATATTTTGAAATCACAATACTAGTGAATCCTAATTTTTCTGCTTCTACAATACGTTGTTCGACACGATTTACGGGTCGCACTTCGCCGGCTAGACCAATTTCTGCAGCAAAACACATAGACTTATCTACGGGTATATCTACATTACTTGAAAGCACAGCTGCCACTACGGCAAGATCTATTGCAGGGTCATCTACAGAAATACCTCCAGTAACGTTCAGGAAAACATCTTTTGCGCCTAATTTAAATCCAGCTCTTTTTTCAAGAACAGCCAGTAGCATATTAAGTCGCTTTACATTGTAACCCGTAGAACTACGTTGTGGTGTACCATAAACTGCCGTGCTTACCAAAGCCTGTATCTCTATCATAAGTGGACGCATTCCTTCCATAGTGGTCGCTATGGCAGTACCACTTAATTCTTCTTCATTTTTTGAAATAAGTATCTCACTTGGGTTGCTTACTTCTCGTAAACCGCTGCCTTGCATTTCATAAATGCCTAACTCGTTTGTGCTACCAAATCTATTTTTATGTGCACGAAGGATGCGATATACATGATTGCGATCACCTTCAAACTGAAGAACGGTGTCTACCATGTGTTCTAAAATTTTTGGCCCAGCAATATTCCCGTCTTTTGTAATATGGCCTATCAGGATAACAGGTGTTGCAGTTTCTTTTGCAAAGCGAATAAGTTCAGAGGTGGTTTCTCGTATTTGAGAAATACTTCCAGCGGTACTTTCAATATGGTCAGAATGTAGCGTTTGTATGGAATCTATAATTACTATATCAGGTTGAATCTCTTCCACATGACGAAAAATATTTTGTGTCTTGGTTTCCGTAAGAATATAACACTGATCGCTATTAGGATTAATGCGTTCTGCACGCATTTTTATTTGCTGTTGGCTTTCTTCACCAGACACATACAGTGTTTTATAGGGAAGTGCTAGCGATATTTGAAGAAGAAGTGTACTCTTCCCTATTCCAGGCTCACCGCCAAGTAAAGTGAGTGATCCGGGTACCAAGCCACCACCAAGAACACGATTAAGTTCACCATTCTTAGTGTTCATACGTGCCTCTGAAGTTGTTGAAATGTCAGCAATTTTTAAAGGTTTGCTGGTGCGTGTAATCCCAGAAACTTTTTTTGCATCAGATTTCCAGTCTTTTTTATCAGCTTTTTGAACAACTTCTTCTACAATGGTATTCCATTGCTTACAAGCATTACATTGCCCTTGCCATTTTGCATGTTGGGTACCGCAGTTTTGACAGAAGAAAGTTGTTTTAGTTTTTGCCATAGGTGAAGACTTTCAGCTAAATTAAGTAATCACATAGAACAATAATTTTTTTTCAATTTTTTATTTAATTGAAAACCGTTCTTATTTGTATTACGTATATATTTACAATTAGAATTTATGGGCGTACTGTAGGGGGTATGTCGATAAACAAAGAAAGGGCTTTTATAAGCCCTTTTTTTAATTTTATTGGTTGCTTTCGCGAAAGCGTAATTGTATTAGTAACCAAAATCTTCTTTGATTTTATCAGATTTTTCAAGCATTAAATCCTTGGTGATGTAAGACACTTCTTCTAGAAGAAATGCATTTTGATAAGCTCTCATAGCTTTTTTAGGCTCCCCTAACATTTCTAGTGACAAAGCGATATAATAATTGCCAAGCATCGTATCTGGATATTGCTTTCTTGCTAATTTTCCTAATTCTTCGAGTGCTTCCCAATCCTCTTTCTTTTCTAATGCAGTTGAAATAGCAATATAATCGTTTACTCTGATGGGGTCAATTAACCCAAACAATGTTTCTATAGTGTCATATTTATCAACTAAGTAATCATAAGGAGCATCACTTTTTAAAATAACATCATTATAATCTTTTTTGCTAATGGGTCTATAAATAGAAAACATTTTCTCTAATGCTTTTGGAATAGCTCTACCTACTAATGAGTAGTGAGTTGCTCCTTGAAAGTTGTCAAAATTATATTGTAAACTTTCATTATCTATCTGTTTTATCTTACTGTTGAGTTCTAAAATAGGGTCTCTTAGTACACTTATGTCATCAGTGCCAGTGGCTAAATAATAGAATAATTTTTGTTCTATTACAGAAAGCCTAGATGTAATACGTTCCTCCATTTTTCCAGATAAGTCAGGACTAAGAGAGATGTATCCTTGGAACAACACAGGGTCTTTCATAAGATAAAAATTCATAAAGTTTGCTGTAAGGTCGTGTCCCACAGCTACCCTAAAGTTAGTTGTTCTATAATTTTTATCTAGATATGGCATTAATTCCATCCCTATAAATTCAAAAAAATCTACGCCTGTATCTGCAGGAAAAAAATTTACATCTTCATAATAGGTATCATCTTCTCGAGATCTATCTTGATTAATTCCTACCACGATTACCTGAGGCATTTCTTCCCAATAACTGTAATAGTCTACGTTACCCGCTACAGGCTCAAAAAGATAATCTCCATCAAATACAATTATAATAGGGTATGATTTTTCTGGATTCTCATCATAATTACGGGGTAGTTGTATTTTGAGTTGACGTGTAGATCCAAGTTTTTCAGATTGTATTTCTTTATAATCAATTTGAGAAAGAGTAGGATAATACGTACATATGAAAGCTAGAATTAGAAGGTAATTCTTCATAGTGATTATTTTATACGATTTAAGGTGTGAAAGTACTAAAAATATCAATCTTTCTTATAGAATAGTAAAATCAAGGAGCAAATCCCTCCTACTAGTATATTAAAGATCGTTTGTGTTCCCCATAATAACCATCCGAAAGTAGCTCCATCTTCATATCCAAAAAACGAAAAAATCGCAGCCATGGCTATTGGGTACAATCCTGTGCCACCATTTGTGGCACTCATTGAAAAGCCGCCCACTACAAATGCTGCAAGGATAACTCCAAAGGGAGCTTCAGAGGTACCTTCTACTGCAAACTTCATTATCCAAAACATGCCAATGTACATGGTCCAGATAAAAAGAGAGTGAAATATGAATGCAGCATTATTTTTCAAGTGTAAAATACTTTTTACACCATCTAGTAAGCCTAAGCCAAAATCTCTGATTTTTTTAATAAGAGGGTGGGATGATTTTTGAAGTAATCGCAGTCCTAAAATGCCTATACCTATGCCCAAAATTAATAGGATCATAAATCCTAAAGGATTTGCGTGTTCCTTAAAGTAGGAGATCAAGGCTGTAGATTGTAACATCACAGCAGTAGTCATAATAATTATTAATAAAATAAGATCTGCTATACGACCAGCTACTATGGTTCCAAAGCCTTTTTCAAAAGGTATGTTATCAGTTTTACTAAGAGAAACAGCCCGAAGTACTTCTCCAGATCTGATGACAAATGTATTTGCAAAATAGCCTATCATGATAGCCATAAAACTGTTGGCTAACCTTGGTTTATAACCTAATGGCTCCAGTAAAAAACCCCAGCGATATGCTCTTGATAGATGACTTAAAATTCCAAAAAGAATGGATAGTATAATCCAAATAGGGTTAACCGCTATAATGGCTTCCCACATAGAATCACGCTCGAGGGCAGTCATTTTACTGAGCTGATACCAGACTAAAAAAACTCCCACGAGTGGGAGTATGATCTTTAGAATTGTATTTAAATATTTTTTGGAAGCCAATTGTTAATTGAGCAAATTTGTATCTTCATTTGGGAAACACAAGGTAGGCTTGAATTTTTTTGCCTCCTCAACTTCCATAAAAGCATAGACAATTAGGATAAGAATATCTCCTTTTGCTACTTTCCTAGCTGCTGCGCCATTGAGGGTAATTTCTCCACTCTTTCTAGGTCCTGGGATTGCATACGTCTCCAGTCGCTCGCCATTTGTTACATTAACAATTTGAACGCGCTCTCCTTCAATCACATTTGCTGCGTCCATTAAGTCCTCATCTATAGTGATGCTCCCTATATAGTGAAGCTCCGCGCCTGTGACTGTAACGCGGTGTATTTTCGATTTTACAACATTTACTAACATAGAGTGCAAAGGTATGAAATTGGTCTAATTTAAGGCGATATTATCGATGAGTCTTACTTCTCCAGCATAGACTGCTAGAAAAGCACGGTATTTTGTTTCAGATCGCTTTCGCGAAAGCGGTTGTAAGTTTTGTGCATTTGCTATTTCAAAGTATTCTAGCTCAAGACTCTCTATCTCTGAAAACTTACGTTGTACAAAATCTTTTAAAACACTAGCAGAATCTTTGTGGAATCTTTTTTTTACCTCCTTCAATGTTTTGTAGATGAAAGGTGCGACGGTAAGTTGTTTAGGTGTTAAACGTGCGTTACGGCTACTCATAGCCAGTCCATTATTTTCTCTATAGATGGGGCATCCTATAATTTCTACACTGAGTCTTTCCTTTTTTACTAGACGTTTTACTATAGCGAGCTGCTGGAAATCTTTTTCTCCAAAGTAGGCTCTATCTGGATTTATTTGTCTAAAAAGCTTATTTAAAACAGTTCCTACACCATCAAAATGTCCGGGTCTGTGAGCGCCTTCCATTACATTTTCTAGCTCTCCAAAATTGTATTCATCAGAAGATATGTTGTCCCCATATACCTCTTTCGCAGATGGTGCATAAATGATAATATCTTTTGAAAGCGCATTTAAAAAAGCCACGTCTGCATCTAAAGTACGGGGATATGTTTCTAAATCTGATGCGTTGTTAAATTGCGTTGGGTTGACAAAAATGCTTACTACAACTAAGGCACAGTCTTTGCTGGCATAATTTACTAATGATGCATGACCCTCATGTAGTGCACCCATTGTGGGTACAAAACCGATGGTTTTTCCAGAAGTTTTTGCTTCTTGGATATGAGTCTGAATTTTATGATGAGCGGTGATAACCTGCACTTTACTTTAAATTTTAACGGAGTGCAAACTTACTAATATTACTGCTAAGTGCGTAAAAATTCGTACTTTTGCGTGTTTTTTACAAAGATTAACAACCTAATAATTGATATATGAAAGATAAGAGGATATTGTACGTGTCATCTGAAGTGATTCCTTACCTGCCAGAGACCGAGATTGCCTCTATGTCGTTTGATGCACCACAAATGGTAAATTCCAAAGGTGGTCAGATACGCATATTTATGCCGCGTTACGGTAACATTAACGAGCGCAGACACCAACTACACGAAGTGATACGACTTTCGGGAATGAATTTAGTTATCAATGATTTTGATATGCCCTTAATAATTAAGGTTGCATCTATCCCTAAAGAGCGTATACAGGTATACTTTATAGATAATGAAGAGTATTTTAAACGTAAAGCTACGTTTACAGATGAAGAAGGAAACCTTTTTCCAGATAATGATGAGCGTGCCATTTTCTTTGCAAAAGGTGTCGTAGAAACAGTAAAAAAATTAAACTGGGCTCCAGATATTATTCACGTACAAGGTTGGTTAGCTTCTCTACTACCACTTTACTTAAAGCAATATTACGCAAGTGAGCCATTATTTGCGCAAAGTAAAATTGTAACATCTATATATAATCAAGGCTTTGAAGGTGCTTTGAATGAAGAATTAATAAATAAAATCGCTTTTGATGGTGTAGACCCTCAAACCATTGAAGAGTTAGAGAGTCCTACTTATGAGAATCTCATGAAAGTTACTGTAAAGAATAGTGATGCAGTAATCGTTGGCTCGCCAGAACTTGATGAGAATCTTATGGAGATTGTTAATGCATCAGAGATTCCAGTATTGCCTTATAAGAAGAAAGAGGAGTTTCCTCAGGCTTATGAGGAATTTTACACTACCCAAGTTTTAGAAGAAGAATAGTTTATGAAAGTAAAGAATTTTGTAAAGCAAATCCTAGCGGTTATAGGGTTTGCATTTTTAATAGTAGCGTGTGAAGAAGATTTTGGTACTTTAGGAACAGATATTGTTGGTGAGGTTAATTTTGATACCAACCTCGCTGCTGATTTTAAAGTTGCAGCTTATAGTAAAAACTATGCAGATGGCACTTCTTTTAATGGAGTGCAAACAAATAATCTACCTGCAGGAGTTTTAGGGTTTTATAATGATCCTGTTTACGGACCTACTACAGCATCTTTATTGTCTCAAGTTACACTCTCTAATTATAATCCAGATTTTGGTAATGAAACTGTTATTGATAGTGTTGTTTTTTCAATGCCTTATTTTTCTCAGATAGTAGACACTGATGATGAAGGCAACAATACTTACGCTATTGATTCATTATTTGGTAATTCTGGAGATATGAAATTATCCTTATACCGCTCCAATTACTTTTTAAATAGTCTTGATCCAGACTCAGATTTTGAAAACCCAGCTGTTTATTTCTCTAATGAGATTGGTGGATTTACAGGAGTAGAAGGTGAACTTATTTTTGAACATTCGGAATTTTCTCCAAGTGCTTCTGAAATTGAACTTAAAACTCCCGTACTAGATGAAAACGGTGATCCAGTAGTCCCCGAAGAATTGGAAATTTCAGAGCGTTTGTCTCCAAGATTACGAGTAAGATTAGATGACCCAAGTGAGAACGAGGACGGTGTTACATTAGGAGCGATAGATTGGAATGAGGTGATTATTAATCAAGAAGGTCAAAATGTATTGCTTAATCAAAATTCATTTGTAGACTATTTTAGAGGTCTGTATTTTAAAGCTGAAAATATAGGAGGGAATGGGAGTTATTTTATTTTCAATCCACTTCAAAGTAATATTACTATATACTACTCCTTTACTGGAGAGAATACAAATGATGATCCAGATTCCATCTCAGATAATAATACAGGTAATATTGTATTAAACTTAGGAGGTGTAAATGCTGTTCAGTTTGACAATGATTTTACTATGAGCCCTATAGGAGCTGTTGATTTTAATTCGAATCAAAATACTGTTGATGGTGAGGAAAACCTATTTTTAAAAGGAGGAGATGGCTCAATTGCGCTAATTGATCTTTTCGGTAGAGATGAAGATGGTTTTTCAGAAGAATTAGAGATCTTGCGTTCTTGTAATGTACTTATTCGCGAAGCGAATCTGATTTTTTATGTTGATCAAGAAAACTTAGGCCAAGAAGGTACTGGTGTTAATGAGCCTGAACGTATATTTATTTATGACTTTGATAATAATTCAACACTTTTAGATGCTGCATTAGATCCAACTACAGGTGCTACGAGTGGTGCTTTGGATACAAGAATAAATCATCTTGGAAGACTTACTAGAGAAGTGGATGGTGACCTAACTAGTGCAGGCGTAAGTTATAAATTACGATTAACACAGCATATTAATAATATTGTAAGGAATGATTCTACGAATGTTCGTTTAGGTCTTGCGGTATCCCAAAATGTTACAGCACTAGGAAATTCGCTAATAGGAGGTCAAGAAAACATTGAGAATAACAATCGAGTACCAGGATCTTCAGTTATTTCTCCTGAAGGCACTATTTTACATGGAAATGCAAGTTCAGTAGAAGCAAAGCGTCTTAAATTACGCATCTACTATACAACAACAGAAGAAATTGATCCTAACAGTCCGTGTGGACTTATCTTAGGACTTTAAAAAGAAATTATTTATGTGCGGAATTGTTGGATATATAGGAAGTCGAGAGGCTTATCCAGTGGTGGTTCAAGGTTTAGAAAGACTAGAATATAGAGGGTACGATAGTGCTGGAATTGCGCTTTATGATGGGACTGACCTAAAGTTTTCAAAAACAAAAGGGAAGGTTTCAGATCTCCGAAATAAACTAGAATCAGAAATAAGCACGAAAGGTTCGATTGGAATTGGTCATACAAGATGGGCTACACATGGTGTGCCTAATGATGTGAATTCCCATCCACACTTTTCAAATTCTGGAAACCTTGTGATTATTCATAATGGTATCATTGAAAATTACGATCCTTTAAGAAAAGAATTAATTCAAAGAGGTTATACATTTGAATCGGATACAGATACTGAGGTTTTGGTGAACCTTATTGAGGATGTAAAAAAGAATGAGAACGTTAAGCTGGGGAAAGCGGTGCAAATAGCACTAAATCAGACTATTGGGGCGTATGCGATCGCTGTTTTTGATAAGTCAAAACCAGATGAGATTGTAGTAGCACGTTTAGGTAGTCCGCTAGCTATTGGTGTAGGGAAAGACGAATTTTTTATTGCATCAGATGCAACTCCATTTTTAGAATATACTAAAAAGACCATCTACCTAAAAGATGGTGAGATGGCTGTAGTGAGAAACCATAAGAAATTAAAGGTATTTAATATTAAAGATGATTCACTTGTGGTCCCTTATATTGAAACCTTAAAGCTTAATCTAGAGCAAATAGAAAAAGGAGGATACGATCATTTTATGCTTAAAGAAATTTATGAGCAACCTCAAGCTATAAAAGACACTTTTAGGGGGCGCATGCTTGTGAAGGAGGGGATCATTAAAATGGCTGGAGTAGATGATAATCTCGAAAAATTTAAAAATGCAAGGCGCATTATTATAATTGCCTGCGGTACCTCTTGGCATGCAGGTCTTGTTGCAGAATATATCTTTGAAGAATTCGCACGTATCCCTGTCGAAGTGGAATATGCTTCTGAGTTTAGATATCGTAACCCTGTAATTCTTAAGGATGATGTTGTGATCGCTATTTCGCAAAGTGGAGAGACCGCAGATACAATGGCTGCTATAAAGCTAGCTAAGGAGCAAGGGGCGTTCGTTTTTGGTGTTTGCAATGTTGTAGGTTCTTCAATATCTAGAATCACCGATGCAGGCGCTTATACTCATGCTGGACCAGAAATTGGCGTTGCAAGTACAAAAGCTTTTACAACTCAAATTACCATTCTTACTTTAATAGCCTTAAGGCTTGCTCAGGCAACAGGTAGAATGTCAGATTCAACTTTTAGAAATTATCTACAAGAATTAGAGCGAATTCCGAAAAAAGTAGAAGAAGCGCTTAAATGCAATGACCAGGCAGAGATTGTTGCTGCACAATACAAGGATGCTTCAAATGCACTTTATTTAGGACGTGGATATAATTTTCCAGTGGCACTTGAAGGAGCATTAAAGCTTAAAGAGATCTCATATATTCATGCAGAAGGATATCCAGCAGCAGAAATGAAGCATGGTCCCATAGCCTTGATAGATGAGCAAATGCCTGTTTTTGTAATTGCCATGAAGAAAGGGCATTATGAAAAGGTAGTGAGTAATATAGAAGAAATAAAAGCCCGTAGCGGGAAAATTATTGGAATTGTTACAGAAGGTGATAAAGAAGTTAAAAAACTAGCAGATCATGTTATTGAAATTCCTGAGACACTAGAACCATTAACACCTATACTCGCAACAATACCCTTACAGCTACTTTCCTATCATATAGCTTTAATGCTTGATAAGAATGTAGATCAACCACGCAACCTAGCGAAATCTGTAACGGTGGAATAATTAATATATTTATAACCTGTCAAAGCCTTCTCACACAAGAGAAGGCTTTTTCATTTAGTAATAATTTTTCTAGTTTTCTTGTTAGAGTTCTCGTTTACTAACACAACTTTATGTACCCACTCCATCGCCTCACTAAGTGTATTAAAAATTTCAAAGGGTTTTTTGTAAAATGAACTCTCGTAATTAGCTGTAGATTGCTTGTCTGGTTGGTCAGATACAATAGCGATACCAACTAAATTATGAATTTTTGAAGTTTCAATATAGGTAAGTGGGTCCACGGTATAAGAAAAGTGTCTGTTTGAAATATACACTACAGGTTTATTTGCAAAATGCTGATCAATTACTGTTTGTGTTGCGATATTATGTGCTGGAGTAATAACTACTCCTTCCCTAATTTGATTCACTAAAAATTCATCAAAGACAAAAACTTCAGATATTCCCAAATCGTAGTAATGAAACATTCCCATAGTGATATCAAGTTGATTTCCATAAATATAAGGAAGATCTCTCTGATGTAGATGGGATTATTATTAATTTAACCGACATCATAATTAAAATGGTGATATTTTGCTTTCGCGAAAGCGTACTCCATAGATTTTCTTCTATCGTAATAAGATTCATTAAAACTTTAAAATCCTATTTCTGTATAAAATATTAAACAGTATCTTTGCGCCACGAAAAATGATAAGTTTTTCACTTTTATTTTGCTAAACATTAAACAGATACTAATGTCACAGGTTACAGGTAAAGTTGCACAGATTATAGGCCCAGTAGTAGATGTCGCTTTTGAAAGCGGATCTGCCTTACCAAAAATTTATGATTCACTAGAAGTTACAAATGCTGACGGAACATTACTTGTTCTAGAAGTACAATCACACATTGGAGAGAATACAGTACGTACCATCTCTATGGATTCTACAGATGGATTAAGTCGAGGAGTTGATGCAGTAGCAACGGGATCTGCAATACAAATGCCAATAGGTGATGATATTTACGGTCGTTTGTTTAATGTGATAGGTGATGCTATCGATGGTATGGAAAACCTTCCTAAAGCAGGAGATGCAGGTTTGCCTATACACCGTAGCGCGCCAAAATTTGAAGATTTATCAACCTCTACGGAAGTACTTTTTACGGGTATTAAAGTAATTGACCTTATTGAGCCTTACGCAAAAGGTGGTAAGATTGGTTTATTTGGTGGAGCAGGAGTAGGTAAAACAGTACTTATTCAAGAGTTGATTAACAATATCGCAAAAGGTCACGGTGGTCTCTCTGTATTTGCAGGAGTTGGAGAACGTACACGTGAAGGAAATGACCTTTTGAGAGAGATGCTTGAGTCTGGTATTATCAAATACGGAGATGACTTTATGCACTCTATGGAAGAAGGTGGATGGGATCTTTCTAAAGTTGATAAAACAGCGATGAGAGACTCAAAAGCAACTTTCGTATTCGGTCAAATGAATGAACCACCTGGAGCACGTGCTCGTGTTGCACTTTCAGGTCTTACGATAGCTGAGTATTTCCGTGATGGAGCAGGAGAAGGACAAGGAAAAGATGTACTTTTCTTCGTAGATAATATCTTCCGTTTCACACAAGCAGGTTCTGAGGTATCTGCACTTCTTGGACGTATGCCATCTGCAGTAGGTTACCAACCTACACTTGCAACAGAGATGGGAGCGATGCAAGAGCGTATTACTTCTACAAAGAGAGGATCTATTACATCTGTACAAGCGGTTTACGTACCTGCAGATGACCTTACCGATCCAGCACCAGCTACAACCTTTGCTCACCTTGATGCAACTACAGTACTTTCACGTAAAATTGCAGAGTTAGGTATTTACCCAGCGGTAGATCCACTTGATTCCACATCACGTATCCTTACTGCAGATATTTTAGGTAATGAGCATTATGATTGTGCACAGCGTGTAAAAGAGTTATTACAACGTTACAAAGAGCTTCAAGATATTATTGCTATCCTTGGTATGGAAGAATTATCTGAGGAAGATAAAATGGCCGTAGGACGTGCACGTCGTGTACAACGTTTCCTTTCTCAGCCATTCCACGTAGCAGAGCAGTTTACAGGTATCCCAGGAGTATTGGTAGATATTAAAGAAACAATCAAAGGATTTAATATGATTATGGATGGAGAGTTAGATCACCTTCCAGAAGCAGCATTTAACCTTAAAGGAACCATCGAAGAGGCGATTGAAGCGGGAGAAAAAATGCTTCAAGAGGCTTAATAGATATTTCATTACGCTTTCGCGAAAGCGGTAACGTATCAAAACAATAAACTATGCATTTAGAAATTGTCACTCCAGAAGCATCTCTAGTAAGCGGTGAGGTAACCTCAGTAACGGTACCTGGCGTAGATGGAGAATTCCAAATGTTAAATAATCATGCGGCCATTGTTTCTTTGCTAGAAAAAGGAACGGTACGCTTTGAGGGAAACCCTGCGATTGCAAAAGGATTTGAAAATAAATTTACTAAAGTAGATGGTCAATGGTCGCTAGCGATTGCCAGCGGTACTGTCGAAATGAATAACAATAAAGTAATTGTACTAGCAGATTAAGCGAGAACTTTTACTAAGATTTAAAGCCCAAATTCTATAATTGAATTTGGGCTCTTTTATTGAATTATTCGGTGTAAGCAAGTATATCCCCAGGTTGGCAATCTAGCGCTTTACAAATGGCTTCAAGGGTAGAAAAGCGTACTGCCTTGGCCTTACCTGACTTAAGTATGGAAAGATTTGCTTCTGTAATCCCTACAATCTCTGCGAGCTCCTTGCTTTTCATCTCACGATCTACCAGTACTTTGTCTAAGTTTATTGTGATAGGCATAGGTTATATGGTTAGGTCGTTTTCAGATTTGAGTTGGTAACCCGTTTGCGCCATATCTGCTATGATTAAAACAATAAGCCCTACAATAGTAAGTAAGAAATCAACAAGTATTATTCCAATTGCCACAGACTCTTCCATTTCATTAGCTACTCTTACAATGTCAATAATACCTGTTAGTACTCCTAAGAATAGGAAAATGCTTCCTGCAATTCTCAATAATTTTTTAGCTAATTCTGTGAAAAAACCTTGTTTAATAATTGTATAGATACATTTAAAGCTTAGGCAAAGCCCAATGAATATAATAACAGAGCTTACATGCCCAATAATAAAGTTATACTTACCAAATACTACTCTATCCTCTGTCGCTTTGTACAATTCGGTATAATAGTCCCACATATATATCAATGAAATAAAGTGTAATATGTAGAGAAGTATACCTATGGTGGTAATTGTTAAGAGTATTTTAAGTTTATTCATCTGATGTGTTTATATAGTTAGATTGTTTTCTTCATTGATAGTCTGTGCTTTAGCAAATGCTTCACTCAAAAACATAAAGAAAAGCCCAAAGAGAATAAATACAAGCATAGTCACTTCAATATTTGTAGACATCCGACTGAAAGCTGTCAAGTCTATAAGCCATTTAACTATTGAACCATAAATACCTATTACTACAAAGTATCTCCCAATATTTTTAAATTTCCTTGAAATCTCTGTGGTGAAAAATACTCCTTTCGAAAGTTGATCTACGGTATCTTTTATGAGCTTAATTGCTAGAATGTATAAAATATAAATCCCAGCTAGATATAATAAAATAATGTTAGTCTGCAAAGAAGATAAATAGTTAAGGTCGATCGCATCAATAGAGAAAATCATCTCCATTTTCTTATGGGTAGACAAACGATAGGGAATCACAATCATCCCAATTGCAAATATCAAGAGAGTTATGTAATAGTAAATAGAAATCAGTTTTCTAAGAATAGTGAGATTTTTCATTTTATTATCGTTTTACAATAACAAATATATAAAAATTATTGAAAAACAATAATTTTATTTAAAAATTAGACCTAAAAATCCCCAGCACTATTTTTAGTGCTGGGGATATAGCTTTTAAAGATTATCCTATTACTTTTCTTGCAACCAGTATTTTCTGAGCTTACGAGCTTTTATACCTGCGTTTTCATCGGTAGCGATGGTGTAGGTAGGATCTGCGCTTACTATTAGGTTTGTGGTTGCCTCGCTACCAAAACGTTTATAAGTCACTGCAATCGTTTGACCTACAGTAAGCTTTTTAACTAGCTCATTATAGGCATCTACAGTCGTTATCGCTTCTCCATCTATTACGGTTATAAGATCACCTTTATTGAGACCTGCTGAGTACGCAGGTGTTCCTTTTGAGGTAGCTCGGGCAATGCTTAATCCGCCTTCTGAGGGGTTCAGGTCTAACCCTAAATAAGGTTTGTTTTTGTCTTGTTTAATCGTCAGTCCGGCATTGGTAAATAGGTTTTGATAATCTGGCATCTTACTGTTATATATGTATTGGGAGAAGAACGCTTTCGCGAAAGCGTCACCCGCATACCCAGCTAACACATTTTCAAGATCTTGAATACTGTATGAGACCTCCTTTTTTCCAAACTGATTCCATACCGCTTTAAAATAATCGTCGAGATTGAGTCCCTGTTGGCGTAAGGAGAGATCAAGCGCAAGCCCTAAAACGCTACCATATGAATAGTAGGAAATAAAGGTGTTATTTCTGTTTACAGGATCAACTGATGTAGCCGCATCTACAAAAGGTGCTTGGTAGCTCATCTCAATAGGGTTAAAATAGTCGCGGGCGGGTGAGTTCCATACATAATTAAACGTTCTATTCAAACCTTCTACATATGCTTCACTAGATATCACACCAGCACGAGCAAGAATAAGATTGGTGTAGTAGCTGGTAAACCCTTCGGCAAACCAAAGTGACCCACTCATATTTGCAGCTGTAAAGTCAAAGGGCTGTAGATCTGCTGGGCGTATGCGCTCCACATTCCAGGAGTGGAAAAATTCGTGCGATACGGTTACAATGTTTCCTTTCATACCGCCTTCGGCTAGTGACTCACTATCTGTAAGGATGGTACTATTGCGGTGCTCCATCCCGTCACCAGAAACGTGGGGGGCGTAACAAGCAAGAAAAGTGTATTCGCCATAATCATAAGTAGGCAACTCTCCAAAGACTTCTTTTTGTTCCAAAACAATGGCCTTTACCTTGTCCCAATAGGTATCAAAATCTTCGGCAGTGTCATTACTATGTAAAACAAAACGTATGTTTTGACCTTCTACCATAAACTCGCGTAGCTGGTAATCACCTATCTCCGTAGGGCTGTCAAAAAAGTATTGTAAATCTGGTGCACCGTACTTTGTGTCGTTTATTTTTTTGAGTTGTGTAGCTACCTTCCAGTTCAAATCTTGACGCACCTCAAAATTAATTTCTATAGGTCTATGCTCATAACCTTCCATAAACATAAAAGTGGCTGGCATGTTAAGATGCGCATGTGACTCATCTATTTGTGAGTACGTACCATCAGCTCGATTTGCAAACAAGGTGTATGTAATTTTGATTGTTCCATCATGACCCGTTATTTCCCAAGAATAGGGATCTGGACGTTTTACCGACAACAATTTTCCTTTACTATTGGTTGCTTTAAAATCAAAGACATTTTTTGCAAACTCATGGATCGCATATCGACCAGGTGAGCTGCGGCTCATTTGCACGTGAACGGTGAGCTCTTTTAAATTTGGAAAAGTGACCTCGACTTCTGCCTCGTGGTGCACAGCATTATCAAAAGAAATAGCATAGTGATTCACTTGACCATAAGAAACTGCGGTCCATAAAAGTGTAATAAGCAATAAACGCATAGAAAGATTTTTAAAATTTAAAAGTTGGCAACAAAGGGTATACTTGGACTTGCAAAAAGTCAACTTCAAAAACTATCTTTACCGCTATGTTGCCACCTAAGCTACAAAAAAAATTAGATGCACGAGCTGTTCAAAATATGCAGCGCACCTTACCTGTATTAAAGGAAGGTGTCGATTTCTCGTCTAATGATTACTTAGGTTTTTCTAATAATCCCGCTTTCGCGAAAGCGATCTCCAAAAATGCACATCAAATTCTACAGCGCCACGGACTTTATAGCAACGGAGCTACAGGCAGCAGATTGATAACTGGGAATCATAAACTCTATGAACTTGCCGAAACACGCATCGCTCAATTTCATGGAGGTCCATCCGCTTTACTATTTAATAGCGGTTATGATGCTAATGTAGGTTTTTTTCAGTCTGTACCGCAGCGTGGAGATATCATTTTATACGATGAGTATATACATGCCAGTATACGAGATGGGATTCAAATGAGTTTTGGTAAAGGCTTTAAATTTAAGCATAACAGTCTTGCAGATTTAGAAGAGACCGTATGTAGGCTTCGTGATAATTATCATATTACTGATCGGCCAAATGATATTGAAATCTATGTTGTTACCGAATCTGTGTTTTCTATGGACGGTGATTCTCCAGACTTAGTAAAAATGGCTAACCTCTGTAAAAAGTTTAACCTAAAGTTTGTGGTAGACGAAGCCCATGCAGTAGGTGTCTTAGGAGATCAAGGAGAGGGACTGGTTCAAGATTTAAATATAGTCGATAAAGTGTTTGCACGTATTGTGACATTTGGTAAAGGCATGGGTGCTCATGGTGCGGCTATTATTGGGAGCGCGGACTTAAAAACGTACCTCATTAATTTTGCCCGATCGTTTATCTATACTACAGGTTTGCCGCCACATAGTGTAGCAATCATCATTGCTGCTTATGAGTATCTGAGTGATCAACACGCTAAAGATGTTTCGGTTGTAACCCAACTCCAATCCGTTATCCTCAATTTTAAGAGAGAACTAGATTCATACGATATCGCACATCATTTTATAGAATGCCACGCTGCGATACACTGTATTGTCATTGCTGGAGTAGAAAAGGTTCAAAATATAGCTAAAGAGTTAGCAGCTTTAGGCCTTTCAATAAAGCCGATTCTTTCCCCCACGGTAGCAAAAGGACAAGAACGTTTGCGCATTTGTTTACATGCGTATAATACAGAAGAAGAAATACATAGTTTGGTAACTTATCTAAACAAGAAATTAAGGAATGACACAATCTAAAAACACCTATTTCATAACCGGAATTTCAACCGAGGTAGGTAAAACAGTAGCAGCAGCGATAGTAACTCAAGCACTGGAAGCAGATTATTGGAAACCTATACAAGCAGGAGATGTTGAGAATAGTGATACCCATAAGATAAAACGCTATGTTACGTCAGAAAAAACAACCTTTCACGACAATGCATTCACTTTAAATACACCAATGAGTCCGCACGCGGCGGCGGCAATAGATGGAGTTGAGATAACTGCGAAAGACATAATCCGTCCAGAAACCAAAAACTCACTGGTTATTGAAGGAGCTGGAGGTTTATTGGTGCCTATAAATGATATTGAAACGATAGCCGATCTCATGGCGCAATCGGATAAAATAATTTTAGTGTCGCGTCACTATTTAGGGAGTATCAACCACACTTTAATGACGATTGAATTATTAAAGTCTCGAGGTCTAGAAATTGGCGGAATCATATTTTCTGGAGATAAACATCCTACCACAGAGGACATCATTCAAAAAATGGGTCAAGTGCCGGTGATAGGTCGTATAGAAGAAGAACCGTACTTTGATAAAAACGTAATAGCAGAGTATGCAGATCGCTTTCGCGAAAGCTTAAAAAACCTATAATCGCTGTTTCAAAACAGTTTTCATAAGCAGTAAACACCGCACGTAACTCTCAATAAACCTTTCCATCGTGACCAATCAAGAAAAAGACGCATCATATCTGTGGCACCCACTCACTCAACATAAAACAGCCAAGCAACCCGTACTGATTGAGCGTGCAAAAGGTGCGCTGTTGTATGACGATGCAGGCAATGAATATATAGATGGAATTGCTTCTTGGTATACCTGTATGTATGGCCACGGTAATGAATATATCACAAAGGCCATGTATGACCAAATGCAAGCACTTGACTTTGTCATGTTTAGTGGGTTTACGCATCCACCAGCAATTACACTCGCAGAGAAATTAATGGAAATACTTCCAGCCAATCAGCAAAAGATTTTCTTTAACGATAATGGTTCTACAGCAGTAGAGGCAGCTATAAAAATGGCATTTCAGTATTACCACAACCAAGGAGATAAACGAGATACGCTTATTGCTTTTGAAGATGGCTTTCATGGAGATACTTTTGGAGCGATGAGTGCTTCAGGGCTAAGTTCATATAATGGTCCTTTTGAAGATTTATTACTTAAAGTCATTCGTATTCCCACTCCGCAGAAAGATACTATAGACGCTGTTTGTAGTCAGTTAGAAGCTGTTTTGACTGAGAATAAATGTGCTGCTTTTATATTCGAACCCTTAGCGCAAGGTGCCGCAGGAATGAAATTTCACAGTGCCCAAGGTTTAGATGCATTACTCAAACTGTGTAAACAACACGATGTACTCACTATAGCCGATGAGATAATGACCGGCTTCGGGAAAACAGGTACAGATTTTGCCGTAGATCAGCTAGAAAATAAACCAGACGTGATGTGTTTAAGCAAGGCGCTTACTGCGGGTATGTTTCCGCTCAGTATTACAAGTTGTACCCAAACTATTTTTGATGGCTTTTTAAGCGACGAGGTACATAAAGGTTTTTTTCATGCACATACCTTTAGTGCACACCCTGTAGGTTGTGCGGCTGCCATTGCTGGAATTGAACTATTACAAAGTACGGAAATAGTAGCACGTAGGAAAGAGATTGAGGAGAAGCATCACGCTTTCGCGAAAGCGATATCCTCACACCCCAATGCATCCCAAGTGCGTGTTAAGGGTGTCATTTTTGCTTTGGACCTGAATGTAAAAATGGAACGCTACGGAAACTTACGAGATGAATTATATCAATTCTTTATGCAACGAGGGGTGGCATTACGTCCTTTAGGTAATACTATTTATGCATTGCCCCCTTATGTAATCACAAACAATCAATTAGAAAAGATCTATACTGTTATTGAAGAAGCGTTAGATAATTTTAATTAATCTTCTTCTAAAAGCTCAGGTTTTAGATCTATTACTCGATCGCTATCGTCAATGGTGATCATGTATACTTCGTATACAGTTTTCTCATCCTCTTTGCGTGTACTAATGTTTATGATTGCTGTCCCATTAGGACCTTTGATAGGAACTGTTGAATTAGCGGTTTTGACACCAATATCAATAGAAATGTTGTAACTCCCAAACCCATTAGATTCAATAGGCTCCCCTATAATGGAAATTAACTCCGTATTTTGTTGAGCGTCCCTAAGTGCGGTATCAGAATTGGTCTCAGTCTTAATTTTATTGGTTAATGCAAAAACCCCGCCTAATAGAATGATAATTCCTACAATGATAATTGTAAGACAACCTCCTACTGGAACGGCCCATTTCCAGTTGCGTTTCCACCACGAAGGTCGTTCTATCAGTTCGTTGTTGTTTTCCATACCTTAGTTGTTCATCTTGTCTGTGATATCAATAATTTCTCCAGTTTCATCCACTGTAATTGTAAATAATTCGTAGTTCCAGTCATCGTCTTTTTTGGCAGCTTTTACTTTTAGAGTCCCGTTACTTTTTTTGCCACGCAACCTCATATCAATATCCATTAGATTAGGATTTTCTTCTGGATCATAATCGCTGTCATCAATATTAATGGGCTTGCCAAGCGCCGTTGCGATCTCTTTATTTTTTTGAACTTCTAACATAACCTCCATAAAGGCAAAAACATTAGTCTTCTCAGACATAGTGCTACTCACTTTATAAACACCGTAACCTACAAAGCTTAAAACGATAATGATTATTGTAAGACAGCCACCAGTGGGAAGCGCCCATTTCCAGTTTCTTTTCCACCAAGATGGTCTTAATTCTGTTGTGTTCATACATTGATTTTAGTTACTTACATATGTATATATCTGCAAATCAATGTTACAAGATTCCTAAGATTTTTTAATAAAATAGTTCTTTTGCGCTCCATCTAAACCGTATTTTTGTGCATTAAAACAAAACTCATTTTTTCTGTGAAAACACCCATTGCAATTACTGGTTTAGGTTCTATTTCTCCCCTTGGCACTACTCTTGAAGAGCAGTGGGAAGCTTATCAACATAAGCCTACGGCAATTAGATGGGACGAAAAGATGGAAGCTTTTACCGCGACATTAACTGAGGAGGGAAAAGCTGCTGTAAAGGACTTGAAGAAGGAGAATACAGCCTATTTAAGATTAGACCCATCTGTACTATATGCTATTATAGCTGGTAGAAAAGCGGTTGCTCAAGCTGGATGGAAAGATGGAGATTTTGGAATCAATGTAGGTTCCTCAAGAGGAGCTACCCAACTTTTTGAAAAATATTACGAAGCATTTAAAAAACGTAATATTACACCAACGCTTACTTCGCCATCTACCACGTTAGGAAATATTTCTTCGTGGCTAGCACAAGATCTTAAGAGCACCGGTCCAGATATATCACATTCAATTACTTGTAGTACAGCTTTACATGCGTTACTTAATGGAGTTGCTTGGTTACAGGCAGGAATGGCTGAAAAGTTTCTCGTAGGGGGGTCTGAAGCGGCACTTACACCGTTCACGCTAGCACAAATGAAAGCAATGAAGCTTACCCTTACAGAAGATGAAGCAAGCTCTTTGTACCCAAGTCAAGCCCTTAATCTTTTTAAGAAAAAAAATACGATGGCATTAGGGGAAGGAGCTGCAGCTGCTTGTCTTGAACTTGGAAAACAAAAAAATGCACTTGCTTACGTAACAGGTGTTGGTTATGCAACAGAAGTGATTGATCACGCTGTTTCACTATCAACTACCGGAGAGTGTTTTAAAGATTCTATGAAAATGGCCTTAGGGAAAACTTCCGCTTCAGAAATAGATGCTGTTGTGATGCATGCTCCTGGAACTATTAAAGGAGACAATTCTGAGATGGAGGCTATAAAATCAATTTATGGAGATGATCTTCCATTACTTACAACCAATAAGTGGAAAATAGGTCACACTTTTGGGGCCAGTGGCTTATTAAGCTTAGAACTTGCGGTACAGATGTTACGAGAACAATCTTTTGTGGGAGTGTCTTACCTTAAGGAGCCTACAGGGCCTAAGAAGCTTAATAAGATTATGATAAACGCTGTTGGCTTTGGCGGTAACGCAGTGAGTATAATTATAGATAAAGCATAGGTTTGAAGTGATTGTTGTTTTTGCGCTTTCGCGAAAGCGTAACTTCAAAACCCTTTTATATCTAAAATTAAAAAAATCTCTTTACGAGCCACTATCAACTAATCACTATTTCCTATTTTTGAGATATGACAGAATTACGACACGACTGGACTAAAGATGAGATACTAGAGATTTATAACACTCCGCTTATGGAATTGTTATATAAGGCAGCAAGTGTGCATAGGGAACATCATGATCCTAATACAGTACAAGTATCTACTTTGTTATCTATTAAAACCGGAGGGTGTCCAGAAGATTGTGGTTACTGTCCACAAGCAGCAAGGTATCATACAGATATTGAGGGGAATGAACTCATGTCTGTACGCCAAGTGAAAGCACAAGCTTTACGCGCAAAAGCGTCTGGAAGTAGCCGTGTTTGTATGGGTGCTGCATGGCGTAATGTAAAAGATGGTCCTGAGTTTGATAATGTATTAGAAATGGTACGTACCATTAATAAACTTGATATGGAAGTGTGCTGTACACTTGGTATGGTAACCGAAAATCAAGCAGAGCGTCTTGCCGAAGCTGGATTATACGCTTACAACCA
The DNA here is from genome assembly GCF_007827465.1 of Dokdonia sp. Hel_I_53. Taxonomy (NCBI): domain Bacteria; kingdom Pseudomonadati; phylum Bacteroidota; class Flavobacteriia; order Flavobacteriales; family Flavobacteriaceae; genus Dokdonia; species Dokdonia sp. Hel_I_53. The sequence goes on along the minus strand of NZ_VISL01000001.1, from coordinate 1,743,510 downwards.
CAACCTAGATACTTCTGAAGATTATTATAAGGACGTTATTTCTACAAGAGCTTTTGAAGATCGTCTCGATACTATTTCAAATGTTCGAAAGACGAACGTTACAGTATGTTCTGGTGGGATCATAGGTATGGGTGAAGAAGTGGCAGACCGCGCAGGAATGCTAGTGGCACTTGCAAAATTAGACCCACAGCCAGAGAGTACACCAATTAATGCATTGGTAGCCGTACCAGGAACCCCAATGGAAGAAATAGAACCTATCTCTATCTGGGAGATGATTCGTATGGTTGCAACAACGCGTATCGTTTTACCACAAACACAGGTTAGATTGAGCGCAGGGAGAACAGATATGAGTAGAGAAGGGCAAGCAATGTGTTTCTTTGCTGGTGCAAACTCAATCTTTGCGGGTGATAAACTTCTCACGACACCTAATCCTGATGTAAATGAGGATATGAAGATGTTTGATTTACTTGGACTCACTCCAATGAAACCATTTGTGAAAAAAGCACAGCCAGAAACAGTAGAAGCAGTAGACTCTCAAGTGCAACCTAAGGGCGAAAAACCAAAATGGTCGAGACCAGGTCACAAAATCGAGCGTAACGAAGCTGCAAAATTAGCTGGGAAAGCCTTAAAATAATCTATACTTCATGCTTGTGAGCTAAGCACGTAAAAAAATATTATAAGAGAGGCCATCTAGTAAAGATGGCTTTTTGTTTTTAAGAAAATACATATGCAATTACAAGAAATCAAAAGGGTCTCCACAATTACAAAAAAGGAGTTTAAAAAAGACTTTATAAAGACCCAAAGACCAGTAGTTATTGAACACCTTATAGATGATTGGGATGCTTATAAGAAATGGAATCTGTCTTATATAAAAGATGTAGCAGGTGAGAAAATGGTGCCTTTATATGACGATAGACCTGTAAAGCATGATGAAGGTTTTAATCAAGCGCATGCTACGATGAAAATGAGCGAATACATTGACTTTCTTAAAAAGGAACCAACAAACTTCAGAATTTTTCTATATAATTTGATGAAAGAGGTTCCTTTGCTTAAAAACGATTTTAAGTTTCCAAAAATAGGGTTAAGGCTCATTAAACAAATACCGATGTTATTTTTTGGGGGTGAGGGAAGTAAGGTATTTATGCATCATGATATTGACTGGGCAAATATTTTACATTTTCATTTTGAAGGTAGGAAGAGAGTGATCCTCTTCCCTCCTAGTGAAACAGAACACTTATATAAAGTTCCGTATTCCTTAATTACAAGAGAGGATATAGACTTTGATAATCCTGACTATGAAAAGTTTCCTGCACTAAAAAATGCCAGAGGATATGTGTGCTATTTGAATCATGGGGAAACGCTGTATATGCCAGAGGGCTATTGGCACTTTATGAAATATGAAACTCCAGGTTTTAGTATGAGTCTACGTGCATTGCCACGAAGTTTTAAACATCTTCGATATGCTTTGTATAACGTTTTTTATATGCGGCATTTTGACAATCTAATGAGGCGCCGCAAGGGTCAGGATTGGATTGATGAGAAGAATGAGAGAGCTTTACAAAAAACCAACAAGAACTTATAATATATAGAAAATCAAATGCCGTACTTTTTAAAAAGTACGGCATTTTGATTTTATTGAACTGTCGTACTATAGATTGAAACTTGCGCCTATAGAAACATTGAATTGATTATTAAGTTGTTTTCTTGGTCTTTCAGAAACTGTAAAATCATCGTCTTGTGTAAATTTTGCAAATGGTACGTTAAGTTCTGTAAATAGACCAAAACCTTCTGTAAAGAAAAAGCGAGCACCAAGGTGACCCCCAAAGTTTTTAAGACCCAAGTCAAGCCCAGGATATATATCAAAGCGGCTATCTACGTTAATTACATTACCTAAATGAGCGTTGAATCTCACACGTAAATCAAAGCGATCACCGAATTCTGCATCTTCAAAAGCTCCCTCTGGAGTGATTGAACTAAACTCTTCTACTCCAAGAAGATAAATTCCTTTAACACCTAGAGAAATATTTTCTCCTATACCATAATCTAAAGTAGAAACAACTCCTGTTCCATTATCCTGTAGATTTGCTCCCACTTGAAATTTTAAATCATTTGCTCCATTATAAGCTTGTCCAAATACTGTAGAAAAAGATAATAGTAGCAAGAATGTATATATTGCTTTCATAAATTGATTGTTTAGAGTAACAAAAATAGAATTTATTAATAAACAGAGTCCATTCTAACTATCAAAAATTCCTTAATTTTCTTATTCTTAAAATCATAGAAAATTGAAATTAGATAGACACTATTGGAATCATCGGTATCAAGAGGATCAAACGGGGTGGGATCTTAAAAAAGTCTCGCCACCATTAAAAGAATATTTTGATCAGCTTACCGACAAGAGTTTAAAAATTCTAATTCCTGGTGGTGGTTATTCTTACGAAGCACAGTATTTATGGGAGCAAGGCTTTAAAAACGTCTATGTTATTGATTACTCTGAAATTGCATTAAATGATTTAAGGAATCGCGTTCCCGCTTTCGCGAAAGCGCAACTCATACAAGGTGACTTTTTTGAATTGGAAGACAGTTTTGACCTCATCATAGAACAAACATTTTTCTGCGCTCTTGATCCACAACTGAGAAAAGATTACGTAATTAAAATGAACAATCTTCTAAATCCAAATGGAAAACTTGTGGGACTTTTCTTTGATTTCCCATTAACTAATGAGGGTCCTCCTTTTGGTGGAAATGCTAAATTATATAAAGCATATTTTACCAAATATTTTAGGATTGAAAAATTAGAACGCGCTTATAATTCTGCAGAGGGCAGGCAGGGAAAGGAATTGTTTTTTAAGTTCCTTAAGCGTTTATAGAGATGTACACTAAACTTAGTTTTCAAGTTTGTTGACATATAATGCTAATCTAAGCTTCCAATATGGAATTTGCTCTTCGAAAAAATTGAAATAATCTTTCAGCTTTTCAGGATCTTCTACTTTAGTTGTAGCACTGTTAATTTGCTTTACCTCACCTGCTGATATGAATTGAAAATAGTCTACTTCCATACCTTCTTCATGCAGCTTGATAAGATGATTGTAGATCGTACCTAAAGTAAGATTACGTTGTTCCGCAATCTCTTCTAGATTATAACCCTGATCAATCAAAGACTTTGTTTCATAAACAGTATCTCCAGATTTCTTTTTAGGTGTTTTGACGTGTGATTTTATCAATTCAATAAAATCTGCAGCATATTTTTCCATTTTAGATTGCCCTACACCGCTTATCTCTAAAAACGCTGTTGGAGTGGTAGGTTCTTGATCTTCCATGTCTTTAAGACTTGCGTCAGAAAAGATAACATAGGCAGGTACATTTGCATCTCTCGCTAGTTCGCTTCGTAATTCTCTTAGCTTTTCAAAGAGTGTTCCTTTTGGTTTTTTGAGTTTTTTAGTTTTGACTTCTTCAACTTTTGGTTGTGTAAGTCGAGCTAGTTCAATCTTTTTACCATTGAATAATACTTCATTTGCTAGTGGGGTGAGAAGTAATCTTCCGCTTTCGCGAAAGCGTATTTCCAACAATCCCTGATTAATCATCTGTATGATGTACTGTTGCAAATCACGCCAAGAAACATCACTAGCGATGCCATAAGTTTTTATGTTTTGATAGCCTTTTTCAAACACTTGTGAGTTTTGTGAACCACGTAGCACATCTATTACGGTACCCATTGCTTCTTGCTCCTGCATTCTGGCAACTCCAGAAAGTACTTTTTGAGCAAGAATGGTTCCGTCAAAATATTCGGGTTTGTTTTTACAGATATCACAATTTCCGCAGTCTTCTAAAAGATATTCGCCAAAATACTGAATGAGGACTTTGCGCCTACAACTCAGCGCCTCTGCATACTGTTGCATGCGTTCTAACTTTGCAATTTGGTAATCTGCATTTTGTGCGTTTTCTATAAACTTGCGTAGCATAATCGTATCTGCATAGCTATAAAAAAGGAGTGTATGCGCAGGCAGACCATCACGTCCAGCTCGACCTATTTCTTGATAATACCCTTCGAGATTTTTAGGCATGTTATAGTGAATTACCCAGCGAACATTGCTCTTATCTATCCCCATCCCGAAGGCGATGGTGGCAACGATGATGGGTGTTTTATCATTTATAAAGCGCTCTTGCACTTTGCTGCGTTCTTCTGCATTCATGCCAGCATGATAAGCTTTTGCTTGAAAGCCTTTGGCATTCAATTTTGCAGCAAGTTGCTCGGTACTTTTTCTACTCAGACAATAGATGATTCCGCTTTCGAAAGGTCGTTTATTAAGAAATTTGAGAATTTGCTCATTACGCTTTTGACCAGGTCGCACATCAAGATATAAGTTAGGTCTGTCAAAAGATGAGATATATTTTTTTGCATGCGCAATACCTAACTGATCTGCAATATCATCTTGTGTTGACTTATCTGCAGTAGCCGTGAGTGCTATAAGCGGAGTGTCAGGTAATTTATTTTTTAGGTAGCCTAGTTGGGTGTATGCAGGTCTAAAGTCGTGTCCCCAAGAAGAAATACAATGCGCTTCATCTATAGCGATAAGGTTAATTTTTGCGGTTGTAAGATGCGGATCTAATAATTGTAAACTCTCTGGAGCAACATAAATAAGATCTAGTTGACCATCATCAAGATTTTCTATAACCTCTTGAATCTCATCTGCAGGTTGCGTACTATTGTAATAGGCAGCCTTAATTCCGTTTGCTTGAAGTGCATCTACTTGATCTTTCATTAACGCAATGAGTGGAGATATGACAAGGGTTGTACCTTCCATTGCGACTGCAGGCAATTGAAAACACATAGATTTACCACCACCGGTAGGCATAATCACTAATGCATCATTTCCAGCACAAACAGATTCTATAATTTCCTGCTGGTTGGGACGAAAGTTATCATAACCAAAATTCGTTTTTAATAAAGACTTCAATTCTTGCGTTTCAACCATGTTGCGAAGTTATAAATAGCAAATAAAAAAAGGCGCTCAAATGAACGCCTTTTAAGCAAAATTAAAGACTCCTTAATTGTTTTTACTTAGCATGAGTAGCTCATTACATACGATCTCTGTCATGTATCTTTTGATTCCATCTTTATCTTCCCACGAGCGGTTTGTGAGTTTACCTTCAACGGCTATTTCTTGTCCTTTTTGTACATAGCTTTCTACAACCTTTACAAGACCGCCTCTTACCACAATATTGTGCCAGTATGCACGCTCTATTTTTTGACCATTTTTGTCTTTGTAAGAATCATCTGTGGCCATAGAGAACTTTGCAATTTTGTTGCCATCAGGAAAGGTGGTGATTTCTGGATCTTGACCTAATCTACCAATTAACTGTACTTTGTTACGTAATGCATTCATAATAATAAGTTTTTCTTGAGCAGGTTATGCCTGCCAAATTAATTTATATACGTTCCCAAGTCTATCTTGAGAAATTTAAGTTGTTCTGTACCCTTATTTAATCGAGTACTTATTTAGAGCACTGCAAATATGCGTCAGCTCTCAAAAATTAGTCGGTTGCTACGTGTTTACTATCGTTTATAGTCGTTTGTAAATACTTGTTGTCGTTTGCAGCGTTTTTAAAAAACTGAATATCATTAGGTTACATATTATTACGGATTAAGTTTTAAATGTTACGCTTTCGCGAAAGCGAGCTCAAAATAATGATTCATTTAGAATATTATTTGCATTCGTTCCCTATCAAACTTCTTTATTATGTATCTTTTCTCCACAAATAAGTTTTCAAGAACATGAGTAATTACCATATCAAAGGATTAGAAGAATATTTTCAAGTCTACCGAAAATCTGTAGATAATCCCGAGCAGTTCTGGGAAGAAATCGCCGAAGAAAATTTTGTGTGGCGCAAACGATGGGATGAGGTTTTAAAATGGAATAAAGAAAGTCATAAAGTTAAATGGTTTGACGGTGCGAAGCTCAACATAACAGAAAACTGTATTGATAGGCATTTATATACAAATCCAGACAAAACTGCTATTCTTTTTGAACCTAATGATCCAGACGAGTCTGCTCAACATATTACTTATAAAGAATTACACGAGCGAGTATGTAAATTTGCAAACGTATTAAAGGATAAGGGTGTTAAAAAAGGGGATCGTGTATGCATTTATTTGCCTATGATTCCAGAGCTAGCGATTTCCTTACTCGCCTGTGCTAGAATAGGAGCTGTTCATTCGGTTGTTTTTGCGGGTTTTTCTGCTACAGCATTGCGCACACGCATTAACGATGCCAGTTGCAAGATGGTGATTACAAGTGATGGCTCTTACAGAGGAGCCAAAACAATTGACCTTAAACCCATTGTAGATGAGGCTTTACTTGATACACCGAGTATTACATCTGTTCTTGTAGTCAAGCGTATACGATCATCCGTAAAAATGGTTGCAGACCGAGATTACTGGTTACAACCTTTGCTAGAACAAGCGTCTACAGATTGTCCTGCAACTATTATGAATGCAGAAGATGAGCTATTTATACTCTATACTTCTGGCTCAACGGGAATGCCAAAAGGTATGGTTCATACGACGGGGGGTTATATGGTGTATGCAGCGTACACTTTTAAAAATGTTTTTCAGTATCGTGATCAAGATATATACTGGTGTAGTGCAGATATAGGTTGGATTACTGGGCACAGTTACATCGTTTATGGACCGCTAGCAAATGGAGCTACTACACTTATGTATGAAGGTGTTCCTACCTATCCAGATTGGGGAAGATTTTGGAGCATTATTGAAAAACACCAAGTCACTCAATTTTATACTGCTCCTACTGCCATAAGAGCATTAGCAAAAGAAAAACTTGATTTTGTAGAAAAATATGATCTCTCCTCTTTGAAAATTTTAGGAACTGTAGGAGAGCCAATTAATGAAGAGGCTTGGCACTGGTACAATGATAATATTGGTAAAAAGAAAAGCCCCATTGTTGATACATGGTGGCAAACAGAAACAGGAGGAATTATGATAAGCCCTATTCCTTATGCAACACCTACTATCCCAACTTTTGCTACCTTGCCGCTCCCAGGAATACAACCAGCATTGATGGATGAAAATGGTGAGGAATTAAAAGGAAATCAAGTAGAAGGTAGACTTACAATAAAACATCCTTGGCCTAGCATGGCGAGAACCATATGGGGTAACCATAAAAGATATGTAGAAACCTATTTTTCTGCTTATAAAGATAAGTACTTTACCGGCGATGGAGCTTTGAGAGATGCTACTGGATTTTATAGAATAACTGGAAGAGTAGATGATGTAATTATCGTTTCAGGCCATAATCTAGGAACAGCTCCTATAGAAGATGCAATCAATGAACACCCTGCTGTAGCCGAAAGTGCCATTGTAGGATTTCCGCATGATATTAAAGGCAACGCCTTGTACGGTTATGTGATTTTAAAAGAGACTGGTGAAGGGCGTGATCACGACAACTTAAGAAAAGAAATCAATCAAATTATTACAGAGCGTGTGGGACCAATTGCAAAACTGGATAAAATTCAATTTACCGAAGGCTTGCCTAAAACACGATCAGGCAAAATAATGAGACGTATCTTAAGAAAAATTGCAAGTGGAGAAACAAGTAAACTAGGAGATATAAGTACATTGCTTAATCCTGAGGTAGTGGAAAAGATTATAGACAATACGATTAAATCATAAAAAAACCTCGAAGAAATTTCTTCGAGGTTTTTGATATTAGTTGTTTGGCTTTAGATTATCCCTTGGTTGTTGATATTCCATTTTATCTTTTACCTGATGATTTATTTGTTTTCCGTGAGTAGCTTCAAGATTTATTGCCTGTTCTTTCTTACTCGTCTTTTCTGGATTAGGTTTTGGTGTACTCATCTGTTTTCATTTTTAAATTCATTTCAAAGTACTGATAGTAATTGATTTTAAAATATAAATTAAAAAACTTTAACCTAACACTGTTAATTATTGCAAAACAGATTTTACACTTTTCTAGAATTTAATACTTTGAGATAAAATGCAGTTTTCACATTAAATGAATCGTTATGAAATCATCTTTTTCAGAAATTATAAACTCAGAAACACCGGTATTAGTTGACTTTTTTGCAGACTGGTGTGGGCCATGCAAAGCGCTTACTCCTATTCTCACATCAGTTAAAGAGGAGCTTGGTGATAGCGTAAAAGTGATAAAGATTGATGTTGATAAGAATCAGCCGCTTGCAACTCAGTATCAAGTAAGAGGAGTGCCTACCATGTTGCTCTTTAAAAATGGGAAACAAGTTTGGAGGCAATCTGGTGTGTTACAAAAAGAAGAACTCATAAACGTCATTAAATCATCACACTAATACTTTCTAAAAACTGAATAGGCACTAAGAATTCTTAAAAATAAAGGACTAAAAGTTGATCTCAGCAGTACTGTTTCTTATAGCGCTTTCGCGAAAGCGAATATGTAAGGATCAATTTATTTTAAGATTTTCACAACACGATTATTTTAATTAATGCAATACCTTGCTCTTTAAAATGGAATTAAATGTCTGAATTACTTAAGAAAATCATTAAGTCACAATCTTTAAAGGAAGATCGTTTTTATCTACAAGAAGATGGTCGTGTTTTTGAACGTATTGTAACTGCTGAGGATACATTTACTGGTTACTATCAAGATGCAGGTGGGACATTATATACTAAAGAAGGTTGGGAGGCAGAGAAAGAAAGGCAATACAAGGAATTTGAAGAAAAAAAACGTCTTGAACTTGTAAGTGCTCAAAAAGAACGAGCTGCTCAGGTAGCCGCAAAAAAAGAAGCAGCGGCAAATGCTGTGATTAATCGCGGTAAGAAAAAGAAGAAACATTACAAATTATACGGAGGCTTATTGGCAGTAGCTATTATGATAAGTGTATTAGTATTTGGATTGTGGGAACGAGATTACACCCGAGAGAAAGAAGCCATTGCAGCAGAAGAGACACAGGCAGAAGTTAAAGAGGAGGTTATTGTTTTTGGTGATGCATTGATCACTGGAGATGGAGTTAACTTAAGATTTGGACCTTCTACGTCGACTGAAATCATTGACACTTTTGATAAAATGGGAGAAAGGGTTGAGGTGATCCCACAAGATAGTGTTGTGCCTAAATGGGAGAAAGTACGCAGAGAGAATGGAGTGCAGGGATGGGTCTATGATTTGTACCTTAAAAAACTAGAGGAATAAGCATATTTTAAAGACCGATCACAATGCCCAAAAAAGGAACTCCAAAAAACACCAAAAACAAAGCAAAGCATTCCAAACTTATGAAGCGCAAGAAAAAGAAAGAGCGCGAAAAAAAAGAAGCTAGTCGTGAGAGACTACTAGCTGCCAAAGCAAAAATGAAAGCGCAAGAGTAGTCAAATAAACGTCTCATTTTAGTTTTTATTAAAACTTCAAACAACCTTTTGGGATTTATTGTCGTCTTAGTTTAAAACAAATAAGATGACATCATTACTTAAATACATTACCTATTTCATATTTTTATTGGTTAGTTCTTCTCTAATTGCTCAATCTTATACGGCAACTGTTGTAAGTGCTCAAACGGGGGAACCTATTCCATATGCTACAGTTCAACTTTCATCAAATAGTGGGACGATTACAAATGAAGAGGGTGTATTCTCCATAGGAAATAAGCAGCTCGAAAAATTAAAAGACTCAATCTTTATCTCATCTATGGGGTACCATAAACTTAGTTTATATCCAGTACAGGCTACCGATACCATTTTAACATTAAATGAAAAGTTTAATGAGCTTGATAATGTCTTTTTAACAACTCAAAAATTAAATCCAGAAGAAATAATAGAAAAGGTTGAGGAAAATCTTTCTAAGAATTATCCCTCACAATATACAAGTCAAAAGCTCTTCTTTAGGCAAACATTGAGTAATGAGGTGAATAAGGTAAAAGTAGATTTTAAAAAATCTACAATAAAGGAACTTGATAAAGAACTCATAGATAGTATAGTGAGACAAATACCTCGCGCATCAGAATATTATAGTGAGTCTGTAGGGACGTTGTATGGAAACTATAATGATCAAAAAATACATGTAGCTAAAGCAGCAAAACTCTATGACAAAAGTAAGGATGTGTCTTTTGAAGGATTTGGTAAACGGTTAGAGAAAATTTTTAAAGAGAATGTTAAGCCAGATTCATATTTAAAAATTAAGTCTGGTTGGTTAAGTGAGAAAATTCCTATAAGTGAGATTAATGAGGATGATAATCCTCAAGACACAACGGCTGGTATACATTTAAAAGCTGGAGAAGACCCGACAATACAGGATATTACTTCGAGCGTAAAAAGTGGAATTAGTAGATTGTACAAAGAGCTCTTTTTTCAAGAAGATTCAAAGCTAGATTTCTTACAAAAATCAAATCGGTATGAATTTACTCAAACAGCCATCACTTCTATGGGAGAGGACATCGTATATGTATTGTCTTTTAAGCCTAAGGGCTCTAAGGATTTTTCTGGAACAATCTATGTGAATACAGATGATTTTGCCATCATGAGATTGGATTTTCATAACATCAAAAAGCTCTATGGACTAAAGCTATTTGGTATAGGGTATAGAGATATTGTTTATAAAGGCACTTCAATGTTTACAAAAAACAAAAATGGAGGATATGCACTTGCCTATATGGAATTAGAACGTGGTGTCGAGATGATGGTAGATAGACCACTTACCGTTATTGAGAAAAACAAACACGTAAAAGGACGTCGCAAGCAGAATGAACTTGATCTAAATATTGATTTTAAAATTACAGCCACTTCAAAGTCAGAATTTGTAGTCTTTCATACAGCTGCAATTACAGAAGAGATTTATAAATCCTCAACTGATAGTAAGGATGTTGAGGCCACTTACCTCTCAGCCTATGATCCTAATTTTTGGGAAGATCACACCGTAATAGAACCTAACTCAGCAATTCAAAAATTCAAGGTTGTAAAATAAAATAGTACGCTTTCGCGAAAGCGTATTCTAAAAACTATTTTCTAGTGTATACAACAACTTAACTTGTAGATGTAGGCAAGTAATTGCAATAAATAAATCGATCATAATGGTATCTTTACAGTATGGAAGAATTATTTATAGGGTTAGCCATTGGAGCTGTTGTCGCTTTCTTTATATATAGATGGTTTTCTAGCTCATCAAAATCTAAAGATGTAGAGAAGCAATCTGTTGTACTTATGGAGCGTATACGTACTGTATGTAAATTTATTACCGTAGAAGGTGATTTTGCTGAAATTTACCACTATGAAAGCCTCAAGAATAAATGGATGAATCTTTTGTTAGGATCAAAAAAGGCTATTGTATTGATAGATGCAAAAGCACATATAGGTTTTGATCTAACAAAGATAAAAATGGAAGCAAACGATAAGAAAAGAACGATTGTTCTTTACGACTTCCCAGAGCCCGAACTCCTTTCTGTAGAAACAGATTTTAAATATTATGATAAAAAAGAAGGCTGGGCAAATCCTTTTACGAGTACAGATCTTACAGAAATTAATCGTGAGGCAAAACAACACATAAAGGATAAGATACCTCAGAGTGGATTGTATAATGAAGCCAAAAAGCAGGCATTAGAAACTGTACAGTTAATGCAAAAATTGGTTGAGACTATAGGGTGGAATCTAGATTATAGTGCCCTAGAAATAGGCTCTTCCGAAGAAATTAAGAATATAGAATGACTCTTGTTAGCTAGCAAGATCACCTTATAATGGCCTTATCAGTTTGCGGGCAATAGCGTTAAATACACACTGAGTACAATGATTTTTACAAAAACTGCTTGTAGATGAATATAGAAGACTTTAGAACCTACTGTCTATCTAAGAAAGGAGTTACAGAGAGTTTTCCTTTTGACAAAGAAACACTCGTTTTTAAAGTGATGGGAAAAATGTTTGCCTTAGCTTCTCTAGAGCGCGTGCCGCTCTCTGTAAACTTAAAGTGTGACCCAGAAAGAGCCCAGAGGTTAAGATCAGAATTTGATGAAGCGATATTGTCTGGGTGGCATATGAATAAAACACACTGGAACACCTGCATTGTTGAAGCTTTAGAACCAAAATTACTTAAAGATCTTATAGATCATTCTTATGAACTTGTTATTTCAAAAATGACAAAAAAACTTCAAGCCGAACTTGCGGCTTTATGATATGACGACACCGCATCATTTTTATACAAACCAAATTGACCTATTTACAAAAGATTTACAAAAACTAAAGACAAAGCTCAATATCTCGAGTGCTGTTCGGTTAACAGTATTTCTTGCCGCTGCATTAGGAATTTATTTGTCCTTAGGAAATGGAAAACTTATTATAACGATTGTCATTATAGGCATTGCTGCTTTTCTCATTTTGGTGACTAGGCATAGTAAACTACAATATGAAAAATCTTTAGTACAAGCGTTAATAGCTAGTAATGAGCTAGAATTAAAAGTGCTGGATAGAGACTTTTACGACTTGCCAGATGGTATGGAGCATCACAATCCAGAGCATGTATATAGTCAAGATATTGACATGTTTGGGAGAGGATCATTTTATCAATACCTTAACCGTACAGCCTTGCAAAGTGGGTCAAAAAAATTGGTTGAGGAGCTCCTATCTAACAAGATTGATTGTATTGAAAATAAACAAGAAGCCATTAGCGAATTAGCAAATTTAGCTCAGTGGAGACAGCGTTTTGCAGCTATAGCAACTTTAGTAAAAACCGAAGTTTCTACCAAAAGCGTTATTGGTTGGTTAGATAACTATGAGACATTCACCCCTAAGTTTATTAAGATATTTGCCAGAATCTTTAGTTTAATTTCACTCATCGTATTGTCTGCTTATTTTTTTGGAGTTATCGCGGGCTGGTGGGTTTTTTTAATTTTTGGGATTGGCCTATTAATTACTGGAAGGTTTGTAAAAAAAATCAACCAGTTATCTACGCATACGAGTAAAATACAAACCACTTTTACTCAATATTCAAAACTTCTTTCACAAATAGAAAATAAAGAATTTAAAAGTTTATTACTCTCAAAAAAGAGAAACCAAATTATAACTGATACTACTGCTAGCTCTAGCATACTTTATAAATTTTCAAAAAAATTAGATGCGTTAGATCAACGTAATAACATCATTATAGGATTCCTTGCAAACGGATTTTTTCTAAGAGATTTGGCAATCGTTTCAGATATTGAACAGTGGATACTTTCTAATAAGGCCTCCATACCTAATTGGTTTCAGGTAATAGATTTTTATGATGCATATAATACGTTAGGTAACTATACTTTTAATCATCCTAATCATATTTTTCCTAAAATTACTCCATCAGGAAATACTATGGTTGCTACTGCTGTGGCTCATCCTCTTTTGAGTCCAGAAGTGGCAGTGCGTAATGATGTTACGATAGATCATGACCAATTTTTTATTATTACAGGAGCAAACATGGCTGGTAAGAGTACTTTCCTACGTACTATCGCATTGCAAATCGTTATGTCAAATGTAGGTCTTCCAGTTTCTGCTAAGGAAGTTTCATATACGCCTATAAAACTTATTACAAGTATGCGTACAACAGATAGCCTTACAGATGATGAGAGTTATTTCTTTAGTGAATTAAAACGTCTTAAATTTATAGTAGATCAAATTAAAACGGATCGCTATTTTATTATCCTTGATGAGATTTTAAAGGGTACAAATAGTACAGATAAGGCAGTAGGATCCCGTAAGTTTATTAATAAATTAGTAGCATCTGGAGCTACAGGAATTATTGCGACACATGACCTTAGTTTATGTGAGGCGGCAAATGATTTATCCCAAGTTCAAAATTATTACTTTGACGCACAAATTATAGATGACGAGTTGTATTTTGATTACACTTTCAAAAAAGGAATTTGCCAAAATATGAATGCCAGTTTCTTACTTAAGAAAATGGAAATTGTAGAATAATACAGAGATGGACAGTCTTACACAAATTGTATTGGGAGCCGCCGTAGGTGAGGCTGTTTTGGGTAAAAAAATCGGTAATAGAGCTATGCTCTGGGGAGCTGTTGCAGGTACGATTCCAGATTTAGATGTTCTTGCGAGGTATGTTACTGATACGATTACTGCCACAGAAATACATCGTGGATTTAGTCACTCACTTCTGTTTTCAATTATTATGGCACCTATTCTAGGCTGGTTGGTGCATCAGATAACAAAAAGAGAGGATTTAGGTTATCAAGATTGGACCAAGTTGTTTTTCTTGGGGCTCTTTACACATCCACTACTGGATATTTTTACAACGTGGGGTACTCAACTATTTTGGCCTTTCAAAATCCGCCTAGCATTTAATACTATATTTGTAATCGATCCGCTGTATACATTACCTTTTCTAGTTTGTGTATTACTAGCAATGACAAAAAACAGGGATACGCTTTCGCGAAAGCGTATCAACAAGCTAGGTATTTATATGAGTTCTATATATCTGGTTATCGCGTTACTTCTTAAGTGGAATGCACATATTAAGATAACTAAAGCATTAATTGATCAGGATATCAATTATACTTCTATTTCTACTAGGCCTTCAGCGATGAATACAATTTTGTGGAATGCAAATATAGATGCTGGAGATAACTACTTGATAGGGGAATATTCACTTTTTGATACCAAGCCTCCCACTTTTATAGCCTATCCAAAAAACAGAAAATTGACAGAGGATATAACTGTTACGGAAGAAGTGCAGCGTCTAATAACAATTTCTCAAGGATGGTACACCATAGAAAAAAAGCAAGATACGTGGATATTTAATGATTTAAGATTCGGTTTAATTCCTACACATCCATCAAAATCCCAATTCGTATTTAGTTATACGATTGAAGATATTGATGGACGCATTGAAGTTACAGAAAACCGTCCTGAAACAAGAAATATATCATTAGTACTAGAAAATTTGTGGAATAGACTTAGAGGAAATTAATCATCAAATCTTCCTGGAAATTGATTTCTTAAAACTTTCATTAAGCTCTCTTCAGTTAAAGGCTTATTGTCAAAATGCTGTAGTAAGTCGTATTTATCTGCTTTGTCTCGATCTACAGGTGAGGTAGATGTAGTAAGCATTGCTATTACAACATGCGCTTTCTGAGTGTCTTCGAGATTTTCATAGTGTTCAAGAAATTCAAAGCCATCCATCCCTGGCATATTGATATCTAAAAAGATGAGATCCGGACGTGGGTAATCCTCGTTGATCAACGTTCGGAGGTAGTCTAAGCCCTCTTCCCCAGAATATTTTATAGTTGTCTTTGCAGTAACACCTGCTTTTTTTATAACTCTTGAATGTATAAAGTTATCAGACTCTGAGTCATCGATGAGTAATATTTCTCTTAATGGTTGCATTTTTTTATTTTTTTAGTGTGAATGTAAACGTACTTCCCTCTCCTAGCTTAGAGTCTACAGTGATAGTTCCTTTATGCAGTTCAACAATTTTTTGACAAAAAGCAAGACCTATTCCCGTTCCTTGATACTCTTTTGCAGTATGTAAGCGTGTGAACATATTAAAGATTTTATCTAGATGTGCCTTTTTAATTCCTAAGCCATTATCAGATATTTTAAAAGTGTAATAATTAAGGGACTCGCTTACACCAATATGGATTTTTGGGGTTTTCTCTTTCGGCATAAATTTAATCGCATTCCCAATTAAATTTGCAAAGAGCTGTCTCAGCTCTACAGGGTATCCAGATATTTTAGGTAATGAGTCATTAGTGATCACAGCGCCTGTGTCTTGAATGTTTGAAATCATATCACTTTTGATTTCTTCAAGCAGTTTACTAAGCTCTACTTTTACGCGTCTGCCCGATTTACCTAATCTACTATAATTAAGTAAACCAGTAATAAGTCCTTTCATTCTCTCAGTGGCCCCCTTAATAAAATTAAAATACTGAGAAGCATCAGAATCTAGTTTTTCTCCATATTCCTCTTCAAAAAGTGCTATAAAATTATCTACCGTACGTAGTGGTTCTTGTAAATCATGAGAGGCGATGTAAGCAAACTGGTTAAGTTGCTTGTTTTTATTCTCCATCTGATGAAGTAAATCTTCATTAACTTCTATTTGAGCCTCTTTAAGCTCAATCTCATTATCGCGTGATTTTAATATTGAAGTTAACTCATCATTGTTCTCTGCAAGTCTTGTAAATAAGGGTAGTAATCGCTGTCTAACTGCATAGACGTTATAGAGCATTAAAAGAAGTGCAATTGCTAATGCTACTAGACTGAATACAAAAATTGTATCATACGTAGATTTTCTATCTATGAGAAGCTCATTTTCTTCGACAAGCATTACATCTTTAATGTTGTCTAGTGAATCTATAAGGCTAAGTATTTGAGTTCTACCTGCACGTCTTCTATTCTCATCTGGAGTGCCTAGTACGAAATTATCCATACTATTATTCATTCCAGAGACTCTTTCATTAATTAGCGCTCGGTATTTTCTAAGGTTATCTAATTGTGAAGGATTGTCGTATATCTTTGATTGTATAACGTCAAGTTTATTGTCAAGTTTGGCGATTTCAACTTTAAAGTCAATTCTGTATTCAGGATCCTTACTTATTAGATAACCCCTTAGTTTACTTTCTGCGCGAGTTAATGTTTCTGAGAGGCTGTGTATATCTGCTTTTACTCCATTGGTATGAATAATCCATTTTTGAGAATACTGGGAAGCAAAGTATAAAGCGACTATTAAAATAATGACCGCAAGGGTAGAAAAGAAACTTAGATACAGGGATCTAACGATATTTTTTGAATCCTTTGTATCCATTTATCTACTTTAGAGATAAAAATTTAAGCACTTTGTCTTTTAAAGACAGTATGGCTTCCTTGTGCTCATAAGCTTCAAAATCATGATGTCTCAAAAAGTCAGTAAGCTCTTTTTCTCTAGCGTCTTTTTCTCTTTGCTTTTCTAACCTATCAATAAGTTCTTTCTTTTCTGATATAAATTTCTCAAATAGAGGTCTTAATTTTTCTTGTAAATTTTGTAAATTTTCTTTCAAGAAAAATCCAGATGCTCCTTGCATGATAAGCTCTGCAGCTTTCTCCTCATTATTTAAGTTGCCTGTGATTATAATAACTGGAATGTCTTTATTAAAACTTTTTACTTGTTTTATTACATCAAAGCCTGTAAATCCCTCTAGGTTGAAATCACTTACTACAATATCAGGGACAAACTGCTTGAGCGCCACAGATAGTGAAAGCTCTTTATCCGAAACACTTATTTCAACATTGGAGCAGAATTTTTTAATCTGCTTTTGAACCAGAAAGGCGTCAGAGACAAGGTCTTCAACAATGAGAATGCGTAAAGGAGTATCAATCATTTATAGTAATATTATATTGTGGGTAAAGATAGGCGGAATATAAAAGCAACAATCTTAACATTTTCAAAAAAATAAAATGTTCTTTTTGTCTCTAAAGATCTTATTTTTAGATCATTTAAGTTTTTACTTCCCCCTCATATTTATGATTGCATTGAGAGTTTCATTATGTAAATTGAATTTTAAATAAAAGATATGCCAATAAATAGACAAACACTGCAACCTTTATTATCTCATAAAGTCCTCCTGCAATATTTTCTTTAAATAAAAAATTAAAGTAGTTGCGTTTTCTATACTAAAAGTAAGTGGAGGTTTAATTTTAATAACATTATTATCTTGACCATCAACACCCATCAGGATGCTATGGTCTTTCATACGGTTAATAAGATAATTTGCCTGTAAGGGTAACGGGTTAAGGTTAGTACCCACAAGTTCAAAACCTAGAAATAACCCTTGTCCTCTCACATCACCTATAATTGGGAAATCTTTAGCAAGTTTGCTCAGTTTAGATTTAAGGTAACTTCCCACTACCAAAGCATTTTGCTGCAAATTTTCTTGCTTGATGGTGTCTAAAACCGCTTTACCTATAGCGCAGGAAACTGGATTCCCTCCATAGGTATTAAAATATTCCATTCCATTTGAAAAAGCATTTGCAACTTCTCGAGTACAAGCTACCACTGCTATTGGATGTCCGTTCCCAATGGGTTTCCCAATGGTAACAATATCGGGGATAACATCATGAAGTTCAAAACCCCAAAAATGTGTTCCTATACGTCCTACACCCGTCTGTACTTCGTCAGAGATGCACACGCCTCCAGCATTTCTTACTGTTTTAAAAGCTCCTTTTAAAAATCCATCTGGTAATTCAATTTGTCCACCACAACTAATGAGACTCTCGATAATAAAAGCGCCTACTTTTTGTCCACTAGATTCAATTGCTTGGATACATTTATGTACCTCTTCAATATAGTTTTGAGAGGCACAAGCATCTCTGTATACACCTCTATACGTGTCAGGTAAAGGAAATAGATGTGTGTCACTTGGTTTTCCGCTTCCACCTTTACCATTAAATTTATAAGAGCTTACTGCTACCGTGCTTATTGTATTCCCGTGGTAACCCATTTCTGATGCGATTACTTGTTTGCTTCCTGTTACAACTCGAGACATACGTAGCGCAAGTTCATTTGCTTCGCTACCTGAATTTACAAAATGGAGCACACAAATTTCCTTTGGCAGCGTTTGTAATAACGCTTGAGAAAATTCCATAATATCTTTATGTAAATAGCGTGTATTTGTATTAAGTAACGCCATTTGATCACGCCCAGCGATAACAACAGCTGGATGTTCGTGCCCTAAGTGGGCCACATTATTTACCGTATCAAGGTATTTTTTCCCGTATTGATCTAAAAGATACACCCCATTACCGCGTACCATTTGGATAGGAGAATCATAGTGCAGGGACATCCCTAGACCTAAATGCTGCTTTCGATAATCTATAATTTTACGGTTTGTAGTTGTTTTTTTACGCTTTCGCGAAAGCGTATCAATTCCAAAAAGTATCATAGGATCTGGACATAAACTTTTCCAGCTCTTTATTTCGTGATGGAATGCTACGCCCGGAAAATCATCTATAAAATTGAGCAGACTAAGCTGCACTTGAAAATGCAGATGCGGTGCCCAGCTACCATTCTCCTCTGGAGATCCTAAATACCCTACGCAATCTCCTTTAGATAAGAGATCACCTTTTGTTAGAGCAGCGCTGCTTTTTTTGGACAGATGGCCATACAGGGTGTAAAATATTAGGTTGTCTTCATTATGTTTTAAAATAATGAGTCCACCGTAGTTTTTATGTTGCTTTTGAAATGTTGAAGTGACTACTTCTCCGTCAAAAATTGTATGCACAGGTGTTTCTGCGGGCAGCCAAAAATCAACTCCTAGATGCACACTCCTATTCTGTTTTCCAAAGTCGGCTTCTGTGTCAAAACTATCATCTGTATAAAGCGGCCTAGGTTCTAGATATCCTCCCGCAATGATTTTAGAAGGCACTTTTTTTTGTAATTGATTGATGTTGTATTGAAACCAGTCTAGATTATTGAAATCTATTTCGTGCCCTATCCAAGTGCTAGATACGCTTAAATCAAGTGGGTAAACATTTTTACGTTGTACGGTTGGAAAAAGTGCAGTAAGGGGAAGCTGCTTTTTTTTTATCCAATTATTAAATTCATTTCGTGAAGGATGTGGGGGAAGACCTACGCTTTCGCGAAAGCGCATCAAAGCAAATTCTTCATCTATTAAACTCCATTTTTTTAAGTTACCCCATGCTGCTTTCTCACTAACAAATAGATATGAATTCTCAGGATTTTTGGTATGGTTTATAGCAGCTTTAACTACAGTGATCACAAGGCGCATCTGTATGGTGATATATAGGTGAGCCAGTTCTTCTACGCTTAATTTACATGCCTCATTATACCCACGAATAATGGGCAATATTGCTCGCAGCGGATCGATATGTTCCATACTGACGTATGCGCACATAATTGCTAGGTCATTAATGCGTTGTGTGTAGATGGAATCGCCAAAATCAATTAAAGCAATAACTTCTGGAGTAAGCTTATCAAAAGAAACTATTATGTTATTGTCATTTGCATCATTGTGTATGATTTGTTTAGGAAGCGATTTATAAGAACCTTGAAGAGCTTCAAAACGAGTAATGATTGGAATGATTCTATTTTCTTTTGATCTTTTGAGTATATGAGTAAATTTTTTAGTCCATAGCGATTGTGCTATATCCCATTCTGATATATACTGAGAACAGGGATGTGTAAAAGTTGCTAGTGCGTTTGTAAGCTTTCCTCCGTAGCTTCCCAATTGTTGTTTAATACGAGTATTCTTAGGTAAAACTTCACCCCATAATCTGCCCTCAATCCAGGTATAGAGTCTTACAAAAATTACTTGGTTCTTTTCATCTTTTAGTTTAACTAATTTTTTACCGTCTTTGGTGGTTATTGCTTTAGGTATATTAAGATCCCTAGCAAAATCTTTAAGATGATTAAGAAGGGCTATTTGAAATTCTAATGAGTTACTTGTACTTGCAGTTCTTGAAATTTTCAAGATGAATATCTGCTCATCAGGGGTGTGTACTTTATAGTTAAGGTCTATTTCTCCAGGAAGAATGGTCAATTTACCTTTTATATTGTAATAATCTAGAAGAATTTCTTTTGCAGTATCTAGGTGGTTATTGACACTCATATTTTAATGGATAATTAATGTGACTGAAAGGTAGTAAATGTCTACAATTAATAGCATTGTTGCGGCAAGGACATAATATATAAATTGGGACTGTATTGAATTTTAGAAAAAGCCTAAATATTATTATATATTTACAGAGATGATATTACATAGTTGGACATATTTATTATTACTTCTTAAATTCCTCATAAAGAGGAGTCCTGAATAGACTTATACTTGTTTTTTTAAGTAACTTTAAGTCAATTTAAAAATATATAAATGCCTTTTTATCATAAACTGGGAGAGATTCCTCCTAAACGTCACACGCAATTTCGTAAACCAGATGGGGAGCTATACAACGAGCAAGTATTCGGAACCATCGGATTTGATGGTATGAGCACCATAAGCTACCATAACCAGCGACCCACACAAGTAAAAGAAATTAAAAAGCAATATTCTGTGAAGCCAGAAATTGCCAAAGAAAATAACATTCAATCGTATCGCTTCCGTGGTTTTCAAATTAAACCAGAGAAAGATCTTTTAGAAAGTCGTAAAGCTGTTTTGACAAATAGTGATTGTACGATACTTCTTTCTGCTCCACAAGAGCGAACACAAGATTATTTTTACAAGAACACAGATGCAGATGAGCTTATATTTGTGCATAGAGGTACGGGAAAATTACGTACCCATTTAGGGAATCTAGATTTTAAATATGGAGATTATCTACTAGTTCCAAGAGGTGTGATTTATAAAATGGACTTTGACACTGATGATAATAGACTTTTTATTGTGGAGTCTCGAAGACCCATTTACACCCCAAAAAGATATCGTAATTGGTTTGGTCAATTGTTAGAGAGTTCCCCTTTTTGTGAGCGAGATTTGCGCCAGCCTTATGAGCTAGAGACTAACGATGAGGATGGAGAATTTTTAATCAAGGTAAAAAAGCAAGATGATATTTTTGAAATGCTCTATGCATCACATCCTTTTGATGTTGTAGGGTATGATGGATACAATTATCCTTATGCTTTCTCCATTCATGACTTTGAGCCTATCACAGGTCGTATACACCAGCCACCCCCAGTACACCAGACCTTTGAGACAGATGCATTTGTGGTATGTAGTTTTGTACCTAGAAAATATGATTATCATCCTCTAAGTATACCCGCACCTTATAATCACAGTAATATAGATAGTGATGAGGTCTTATATTATGTAGATGGAGACTTTATGAGTCGTACAGATATTGAAGCTGGACATATATCACTACATCCAGCAGGTATACCGCATGGCCCACATCCTGGAACTGCAGAAAAAAGTATTGGAAAAGAAGGGACAGAAGAGCTAGCAGTAATGGTAGATACTTTTAAACCCCTTAAAGTCTGTAAGGATGCGATGGGAATAGCAGATGAAGAGTATTATCAAAGTTGGTTAGATCACTAATTAAAATAAACTAAGTTTTTTGCTTAAGCTAAATCTTTATCAAAGAACTTAAATTTTTAAAAATTATCCATATAAGACTACACTTCTTAGAAGATTAAGAAGTATTATACAAAAATTAATAGCAATGATGGTATTGTAAATACAGCATTGTACTAGAGTAATAGACATGAAAGAAGATTTAAAATCCGTTGACTACGGACTAGAAAAAATTTTTGAAGGAGCACAAGATTTTTTACCCCTATTGGGAACAGACTACGTAGAATTTTATGTAGGAAATGCAAAGCAAGCCGCTCACTTTTATAAAACAGCCTTTGGATTTCAATCATACGCTTACAAAGGTCTAGAGACAGGCTCTAGAGATGAGGTGAGTTATGTGATTAAGCAAGATAAAATACGTATTGTACTTACTTCTCCTTTAAATAGTAAATCCCCTATTAATGATCATATCGTTAAGCATGGTGACGGTGTTAAAGTAGTTGCTTTATGGGTAGAGGATGCTAGAAGTGCTTACGAAGAGACAACAAAACGTGGGGCAAAATCATATTGTGAACCCTTTGTAGAAAAGGATGAGCATGGAGAGACAGTACGCGCTGGAATTTACACCTATGGTGAGACTGTTCATATGTTTGTAGAACGTAAAAATTATAATGGTCAATTCTTGCCAGGTTACCGTGAGTGGAAATCTGATTACAATCCAGAGCCTACAGGACTTAAGTATGTAGATCATATGGTAGGTAATGTAGGTTGGAATCAAATGAATACGTGGGTAAAATTTTATGAAGAGGTAATGGGCTTCGTGAACTTCTTATCTTTTGATGACAAGCAAATTCATACGGAGTACTCTGCACTTATGAGTAAGGTGATGAGTAATGGAAATGGTCGCATCAAATTTCCTATAAACGAACCTGCAGAAGCAGCCAAAAAGTCTCAAATTGAAGAATATTTGGATTTTTATGAAGGAGCAGGTGTACAACATCTTGCAATGGCGACAGATGATATTATTAAGACAGTTGCGCAACTTAAAGCGAGAGGAATTGACTTTTTGCCACCTCCACCACAAACCTATTATGATGACATTCCACAACGTTTAGGTGAGCATATGAAAGTCATGAAAGAAGATATAGAACGACTACAAGAGCTTTCTATACTTGTAGATGCAGATGAAGATGGGTACTTACTACAAATTTTTACAAAACCGTTACAAGATAGACCTACGTTATTTTTTGAAATCATACAGCGTATGGGAGCAAAGGGGTTTGGTGCAGGTAATTTTAAGGCGCTATTCGAGTCGATAGAAAGGGAACAAGCCCAAAGAGGAACACTCTAAAAACCTAAATATCTAAAGGTCGCAATATCATTGCGGCCTTTATTTTTTACCTTTGGAACAACATTTGTATTATATATCGTTATAAGCAAATAACCAAAATATGAAACTAACATCAAAAATAATAGCATCGATACTGGTAGCCTTAAGTTTACTTATGAGTCTTTCATTTGTGAAGGCACCAGAACAGCTATTGGATATTAAACGTAGAAATTCTTACAAAGCAGGTGAATGGCTTAAGTTTAGAGTTCACTACGGTTTACTTACAGGCGGGTATGCTACTATAGCAATTAATGATGAGGTGTACAAAGGAAATGATGTTCACCATATCAAAGGTTTTGGTGAAACTACAGGTATTGTAGGTCTAGCCTTTGGAGTAGAAGACTATTATGAAAGCTGGGTAGATAAAAAAACAGATTTACCTTATAAGTTTTTACGTAATATTGATGAAGGGGGGCATAAGAAACATAGAGTTGTAGAATTTGATCATAAAAATAATACAGCACTTATAAAAGACTTGAGACGTAATAAAGAAACGGTCCTAAAAACGGAGCCAAATATCCAAGATTTAGTGTCTGCGATGTATTACTTGCGCAATAACTTAGAAACGTCAAACCTAAAAAAGGGAGATGAAATTGACTTGACGATGTTTTTTGATGGAGAAAACTATCCATTTAAGATGCGGTTTATTGACAAAGAAATTGTCAAGACTAAATTTGGAAACGTAAAAACATTAGTGTTTAAACCACTAGTTCAGTCTGGTAGAGTTTTTAAAGAAAAAGAAAGTCTTACCATGTGGGTAACAGATGATAAAAATAAAATCCCTGTGCGCATACAAGCAGACCTTTCAGTAGGTTCGCTCAAGGCAGATCTAGATGCATATCGTGGTCTTAAACATCCATTTAAAATTACATTTGACTAAGTATTTTAATGAGAAAGCCTATACAACCAGACATAGAAAAAATCATTGATGCTCTTGATGATAAATATGAAAAAATAGACCAAGATCTAGATGACCATCTAGAGGGTCTTTTACAAAGTAAACCCATTACGTATTGGGATTATATTCATACAGACGCCTTACTTAATTTACAATTACCACGTACTAGTTTTCCTGATGAGAATGTATTTATTATGTATCATCAGATTAATGAACTTTTATTCAAAATGGTACTTTGGGAGATCGATCAGGTGGCACATCACCCTAATCTTACTGTAGACTTTTTTAGCTCTCGGTTAGATAGAATTAGTCGATACTTTGATATGCTCACAAGTTCTTTCAGTATTATGCAAGAGGGAATGGATCTGGATCAGTATATGAAGTTTAGAAAAACTCTTACTCCTGCAAGCGGGTTCC
This sequence comes from Dokdonia sp. Hel_I_53, assembly GCF_007827465.1. NCBI lineage: Bacteria > Pseudomonadati > Bacteroidota > Flavobacteriia > Flavobacteriales > Flavobacteriaceae > Dokdonia > Dokdonia sp. Hel_I_53. The sequence goes on along the minus strand of NZ_VISL01000001.1, from coordinate 1,718,836 downwards.
AGAGCGCACAATATCGTAAAATAGAATTTGCAAGTACAGATTTAATTAATTTGATTGATGCCCGCTTTCGCGAAAGCATAGATCGTAATACTCCTTATGAGCATGCTTTAGAACATTTATACTGGCAAGCAGCAGGTAAGGATTACAAAACAGGCAAAAAATCATATCTACTCAGCGCTTTTGAAGAAAAATATAAAAATGACTTTGTAGCCTTTACAAAAGAATATAATACTATAAATTTGTACGCCCGTTTTAAGTCGCTACCTTTAAAAGACCGTGAAAATCAGAAATTACGTGACGCAATGCGTCATTACGATTATACTGTCAATGTAACTTGGGTAATGTCTCATTACAATGCTGCTAGTCATTACTTAAACAATGGCAAAAAAGTTGTAGAAGCAACAGGTGGCAGTGAGTGGACAAAATATATGCATCCTAAGTATCAAAGAAGAATCTTTTTTCCAGAGGTATGGACTAAAGAGGAGCTTGATAACTGGGGGCACGACGTTTAATTTTAAGAACCTACTTTTTGTGAAATATCAGTTCCCCTTTCTTTTTTTTATATGCTTTGTTATAATTTCTTGTAATAAGACTACAGAAGAAAACATTAGTGCAGAAGAAATCTATGAAGCTCCGCCAGAAATCGTAAAAGAATACGGTTACGTACTAGATGATTTTGTTGTAGAGCGGGATACTGTGCAGTCTGGAGACAGTTTTGGAAAAATTCTTTTTGAAGCAAATGTAGATTATGCAACAATTCAAGAAATATCAGATAGTGTACAACCTGTTTTCAATACGAGCCGCATACGTCCAGGAAAACCATATGTAGTTTTGAAGTCTAAGGATTCTATTGAAGCGGCAAAGGTTTTTATATATGAGCAAAGTAGAGAGGATTATGTGGTTTTAGATTTCCAGTCTACGGTAAAGGCTTCTTTAGAAAAACATCCCACGACAACATATGAGCGTGAGATATCTGGTGTGATAGATAGTAATCTTTCATCTACATTTGATGACCTTGGAGTTAGTGTAAACGTGGCTTATAAAATGGCAGATATTTATGCATGGACTATAGATTTTTTCAAACTACAAAAAGGAGATCGTTTTAAGGCAATATATGAAGAGCGATTTGTGAATGATACAATCCCAGCAGGTATAGGGAAAATAAAAGCAGTGTTATTTGAACATGCTGGAAGAGAGATGTATGCTTTTAGATTTGAAAATGACTCTTTGCCAGGTAGCTTCGATTTCTTTGATGAAAATGGAGATAATTTAAGAAGAGCCTTCTTGAAAGGACCACTTAAATTCAGTCGTATTTCTTCTAGGTATAATTTAAAAAGACGTATAAAATATTACGGATATAGGTTGAGACCACATAAAGGAACTGATTTTGCCGGAGCTATAGGCACACCTATTCTAGCAACTGCAGATGGTGTGGTAACAAAATCAGAACGTCGAGGTGGAAATGGTAATTATGTCAAAATAAGACACAATGCTACTTATGACACACAATACTTACATATGCAGAAGCGTAATGTTAAAGTAGGCCAATCAGTACGACAGGGAGATGTGATAGGAACAATAGGTATGACAGGTAATTCTGGAGGACCTCACGTATGTTATCGTTTTTGGAAAAATGGTAGGCAAGTAGATCCTTTCAAACAGGACCTTCCTGCATCCAAACCTCTCGCAGAAAATTTGGTGCCTATTTATGATAGCATACGCAAACCATTACAAACAAGATTAGATGGTATTCCTTGGTTTTCTGAAACCGTGGATCAGGTAGAGCTCCAAGAAGAACTAGCGCTGAGTATTCAGTAAATTTCAATAGATTCATGATGAGAAATATAAACCCAACTACTACAACAGCTTGGAAAAAGTTAGACGTGCATTTTAAAGAAATGAAAAATGTACAGCTTAAAGATCTTTTTAATGATGAAGGTAGAGCTGTTGATTTCAGTATTCATTGGGAGGATTTTTTAGTTGATTACAGTAAAAACTTGATCACTAAAGATACACGTGCTTTGCTTATTGATCTCGCAGAGGAGGCAGGTCTCAAAAGTGCCATGAAGAGCTATTTTGGGGGAGATAAAATTAATGCGACAGAAGGCCGTTCAGTTATGCATACTGCCTTGAGGGATGAAGGTGATACCGCTTTCGCGAAAGAGGAAGTTGACTCCGTTAAAAAACTAATTGAAGATTTTACACAAAAAATAATATCAGGGAGACATAAAGGTGTTACTGGAAAAGCTATTACTGATGTTGTTAATATTGGAATAGGTGGTTCTGATTTGGGACCTCAGATGGTTGTGGAGGCTCTTAAGTTTTATAAAAACCATTTAAATGTACACTTTATCTCAAATGTAGATGGTGATCATGTAATGGAAACTTTAAAAAAACTTAATCCAGAAACAACTCTTTTTGTGATTGTTTCTAAAACATTCACAACTCAAGAAACTTTAACAAATGCCCAGACCGTACGAAAATGGTTTGTAGAGCAGTTAGGTGAGAACGGAGTATCAAGTCATTTTGTAGCAGTTTCTACTAATCTAGAAGCGATAGCTGATTTTGGTATAGATCATAACAATGTGTTCCCTATGTGGGACTGGGTAGGAGGGAGATTTTCTCTGTGGAGTTCTGTAGGGCTTTCTATTGCATTAGCCATTGGCTACAAAAACTTTGAAAGTTTATTGCATGGTGCTTATAAAATGGATAGGCATTTCAGAGACACTCCATTTGATCAAAATATCCCAGTGCTTACGGCACTCCTCAGTGTGTGGTATAATAACTTTTACAAATGTGAGACAGAAGCAATAATTCCATATACACAATACTTGCATAGATTACCTGCCTATTTGCAACAAGCCATAATGGAAAGCAATGGGAAAAGTGTAGATCGTAATGGTAAGAAAATAACGTATGAGACTGGAAATATCATATGGGGAGAACCGGGTACAAATTCACAACATGCATTTTTTCAACTGATACATCAAGGGTCTAAATTAATTCCAGCTGATTTTATTGGATTCAAAAAATCACTTTATGGAAATAAAAACCATCACGATAAACTGATGGCAAACTTCTTTGCACAGACAGAAGCATTGATGAATGGAAAAACACTTGAGCAAGTAGAACTTGAGTTATCTACCAAAGAAATGTCTAGAAATCAGATTGAGCAGCTTAAACCTTTCAAAGTGTTTTCTGGAAACAAGCCTACCACATCATTTTTGATTGAAAAGTTGACCCCAGAAAGTTTAGGTGCTCTTATTGCTATGTATGAACATAAAATATTTGTACAAGGCGTAATATGGAATATTTATTCTTATGATCAATGGGGAGTAGAACTTGGGAAGCAACTAGCTACTAAAATTTTAAATAATATTGACAGTATAGATGAAAGTGTGCATGATTTGTCTACGATTTCATTAGTTAATTCTTACAAAAAATCTTAGTTTTCAGGATTTAAATTAATATCTAATCTCTTTTTTTAAGATATCAATAGTATTAGCAGGGTTTAATTGATGTGATCATAATAATGTGTTAAAATAGATAAGTTAACCTTCTGTTAATCTAGATCTTTCATAGTAATGAGTAATTTCGCGCCAGCTAATTATAAATATATTATGAAAAAATTCACAATTTTATCTTTGATTGCTTTGTTCTTCGTGAGCGCAGCGTCATTTGCACAGGGTGTAACTACCAGTGGTATTTCAGGACGAGTTCTTGAGGGTGCCGAAAGTTCTCTGCCAGGCGCAACAGTTGTTGCTACACACTTACCTACAGGTTCTGTATATGGAGCGGTAACTGATTATGATGGTTTTTACCGTTTAACAAATTTAAAACCTGGTGGTCCGTATAATGTTAAGATCACATATGTAGGTTTTGATGATTACGTTCTAAATGGCTTTTCACTTACTTTAGGTGAGACTAGACGTATCAGTGCTACGCTAACAGAATCTCAAAACGCTCTTGATGAGGTGGTAATTACTGCAACGACAAATGGTGTTTTTGATGCAGATAAAACAGGTTCTGAGACAACAATCAGTCAAGCTAAAGTTGATGCACTACCTAACATCTCAAGATCAATTTCTGATTTTGCACGTTTGACACCTGAAGCGCAAGTGAGAGGGGATAATGAATTATCAATCGGAGGTCAGAACAATCGTTATAATGCACTTTATGTAGATGGTGCTGTAAATAATGATGCTTTTGGTCTTTCTGATTCAGGAACAAATGGAGGTCAAACAGGTGTGAATCCAATCTCTATTGATGCGATTGAATCTTTTCAAGTAAATGTAGCTCCTTATGATGTAACTATTGGTGGATTTTCCGGAGGTGCCATTAGTGCTGTTACTAAGTCTGGATCAAATACATTTGAAGGTTCTGCCTATACTTTGTTTAGAAATCAAAATCTTGCTGGAAAAACACCTGGAGATTTTGAAGATGAAAGTGAAAGAGAAAAGTTACCTAGATTTACAGCTTATACAAACGGTATAAGATTAGGTGGACCGATCATTAAGGATAAATTGTTCTTCTTTGTAAATTATGAAGGTCAGAAAGATGAAACACCACAGCCTTTTAATGGTGATTATGCCGGGGATTCAGGTATTTCAGGTCTCAGTGCTTTTAGAAATTATTTGATAAGCGAATATGGTTACGATCCTGGTACTTTTAACGAGAACACGAGAACATTAGACAGTGATAAAATTTTATTTAAATTAGATTGGAATATCAATGAAGATCACAAGCTTTCTTTCCGTAACAATTACGTGAAGGCTGACTTTTTTGGTATAGGAAGATCCAGTTCAAGGGTTATAAACTTTACTGGTGGTGCCCAAAATTTTGAATCAATTACAAACACAGCTTCTCTAGAATTAAATTCTGTGTTTGGAAATAATTTTTCTAATCGCTTTGTCTTTGGATATACAAGAGTTAGGGATGATAGAGGTATTAACGGTGATCCCTTTCCAAATATTACTGTTAGAGATGGTGACGGAAGAATAAATGCTGGTTCTGAGGCATTCTCTACGGCAAATTTACTCAATCAAGATATTTTTACATTAACAAATAACTTTCAGATTTTTAAAGGAAGACATACAATTACCTTGGGAACGCATAATGAATATAGCTCTGTAAAGAATCTCTTTTTAGGTCGTAATTTTGGTGCGTATAGCTATAATTCATTAGAAGATTTTTTCAACGATGATGCTGATAGATATAGAAGAGGTTATTCTTTACTAGGTGGGTCAGGTGATAATTCAGTAGGAGCTGCAGAGTTTGATTTATTTCAATTAGGATTCTATGCTCAAGATGAATACCAATTAACTGAAAACTTCAGATTAACTGGCGGTTTAAGAGTAGATCTTCCTATTTGGGATGATGGACGTGGTAATGAAGATTTTAATACTAGAGGAGTTGAATTGTTGGAGGCTGCTGGTAAAGATTTACAAGGAGCACGTGTTGGCCAAGGTCCAAAAGTTACAGCACATATCTCTCCTAGATTAGGATTTAATTGGGATGTAAAAGGAGATAAAACAACTCAAATACGAGGTGGTTTAGGGGTATTTACATCGAGAATTCCATTAGTATGGCCAGGTGGTGCTTATAATAATAATGGTGTAACAGGTGACGAAGTAGATTTTAGAGCTAGAAATGGTTTTGTGCCAGATTTCAATCCCGATGTCAACTCTCAATTTACAAGAGATTTAGAATTTACAGGTGATATTGACCTTCTTGCTGAAGATTTAAAACTACCACAAGTCTTTAAGAAAAGTTTCGCTGTTGATCAAAAGCTTGGATATGGATTTACACTTTCTGGAGAAATATCTCATAGTGATGTGATTTCCGGTGTAAATTATGAAAACTTAAACCTTGAAGGTCCTCAATTTCAGACTACAGGTGCGGGATCAAGAGATAATTATGGATTTGAAAAAATAGATGATACTTATGGTAATGTGTTTTTATTATCAAACACTGATGAAGGTGAATCTTATAATGCTTCAGTGACTTTGGGAAATAATTTTTATTCGTCAAAATTAGATATCAGATCTTCTGCGACCTATTCATATGGACGTTCTACAACTGTCTTTGATGCTACGAGTTCTAGGAGTATCTCTAACTGGGCTTTTAATGAGAGTGTAAATGGATCAAATCAATTAGGAACCTCAATATCAGATTTTAGTCAAGGACACAGAACACTTGCAAATGTGGTTATGGATTACAAATGGTCTGATAATGTCAAAACGACTATCGGCTTATTTTATGAAGGAGCAGAAGGAACACCATATAGTTATGTAGTTGGATTTAGCGAGGGCTTGATCGCTGACGTAGATGAAGGATTCGTGGCTTTACCATATATTCCAGCTACATTTGAGGAAGCAAACTTAGTGGAGAATCGTGATGGAGTATCTGCCGAAGATCAATATGCAGCACTTGAGGCATTTATTTCGCAAGATGATTATCTCCAAGATAGAAGAGGTCAATTTGCAGAGCGTAATAGAAATAGAGCTCGATGGAGTCATGTGATTGATTTAAAATTTGCTCAAGAATTTTCTGTAAATGTGAAGGAAACAAAGCACACATTCCAATTTTCTGCAGATATTTTCAACTTCACAAATCTTCTTAACAAGGATTGGGGAAGAAGATACTTTACAAGTGGATTTGATACAGCTACATTGTTAAACTTTGAAGGTTTTGCAGCAGATGGAACTACTCCTCAATATACATTTAATGATGGAGTAGGCAGAGGATTGAATCGAATTGATGATGCTGGTTTTAATTCTTCAAGATGGCAAATGCAATTAGGTTTACGTTATATCTTTAACTAAGACCTGTTTAAATATTAATAATTGCTTCATGCAATTTTAAAAAGCCGCAACTGGAAACAGTAGCGGCTTTTGATTTTATAAAGTATATTTGATTCTCAACATAAAATTTTTAAAATGTATTCAGTAGTTCAATTTGTCCATTCGTATTGGGCCTATGTAGTAGTGATCGTCTTGGTTGTAGCCACATTTAATGCACTTTCAAAATATTTTGGTAAGAAGGAATACGGTGGGCGAGATATGAGCCTAGCACTATTTACCTTAATTACTATGCACTTGCAGCTTTTAATAGGTTTAGTGTTATGGTTTGTTTCTCCTAATGGTTTATCTGCCATTCAAAATAACGGTATGGGGGGGCTTTCTAGCGAGGCTAGGCAATTGGCTGTTGAGCATCCTACATTAATGATCGTTGCCGTAGTTTTGGTAACTATAGGGTATTCAAAACATAAAAAACAACGTCTGTCAACTCCTAAATTTAAGAAAATAGCTTTCTTCTACGCATTTGCTTTAATTGCCGTCTTGGCTATTATTCCATGGGGGCAGTGGTTTTAATGATTTATAGAAAACCTTGTAGAAAAGAAAAAACCTCAAGTTTATAGCTATAAACTTGAGGTTTTCTTTTCTTATAAAGTTTATTGTTAGTTCTCCTCTACTTCCTTAATAAGTAGTACATATACTGGAAAGTGATCACTATAACCACCTGTATACCCATTTGCAAAACTTCTATAAGGGTATCCTTTGTAACGACCTTTAGGATTAGTAAGATAATTTTCATTGAAAATCCCAGCCTTATAATATCGATAGGTGCTAAAATCTTTATCAAGTAATGGTGCAGTAACAATTATTTGATCAAAAAGATTCCATCCATCTCTATATGCCAGTGTGCCTATGCCTTTTTTAAACATAGGCTCCATAGGGTTGTAGAGTAATTTATCTTTTACTTTATCTCTATCTCCAGAAGCTTTCATAACTTTCTTTACGCTTGGGCTTGTAGGGTCATCATTAAGATCTCCCATAGTAATGATTTTTGCGTAGGGGTCATTACTTTGAAGACTATCTATTAATTTCATATTAAGCGCTGCAGCTGCCATTCGCTTTTTACGACTACGCGCCTCTCCTCCTGATCTTGATGGCCAATGATTTACAATGACGTGTATCAAATCTCCATCTAGCATACCAGATACCAATAATTGATCACGCGTAAACCGTCGCTTAGTGGGATCTTCATTATCATAAATAAGCAGTTCATGTTTGCTTATGTTGGTAGGTTTAAACAGTGATTTTTGATACATCAAAGCGACATCGATACCGCGCCTGTCTGGTGAGTCAAAATGTGCAATGCCATAATCTTTTTGAAGTAATTGAGGATCATTTGCTAGTGCCTCAACAGTTTTTCTGTTTTCAACTTCTGCTAGTCCTATAAGCGCCGGAGCATTATTTGTAATGTCAGCTCCTATCTCAGAAATTACTTTCGCCATTTTTGAGACCTTATCCGCATAAATCTCTTCCGTCCAATTATCCTTACCATCAGGAGTACGGTCATCGTCAAAGGTAACTGGGTCATTTTCTGTGTCAAATAAATTCTCAACATTATAAAATGCGATGGTATGGGCTCGATAGGATTTTTTTTGCTGCGCTTTCGCGAAAGCAGTAACAAGCATAATCGTAGCTATAACAAGGTACTTAGTCTTTTTCATCTAATAAGGTGTGTTATCTTTTTGTAAATTATTTTGCATAGAGCGTGCCAAAGGTAATGAAATGTAAGATTTTAAGTATTTTTGCCCGCTAATCGTAACGGTTTCTTAATAATAACCGTTCTAAAGACTAATTATTAATTATACATATGAAGCAATTTACTTTAAGTTTTGTTCTTGTCATGATGGGCCTAGCAGCTTGGTCTCAAACACAGGTGACAGGAACTGTGATTGATGCAATCACATCAGAACCGCTTCCAGACGTTACAATTCGTTTAGAAGGGGGTTCTATGGAGACTATGACAACTGCTACAGGAGTTTTCGAACTTACTGGGGTAGACGCTGTTGGAGATCAAATTCTTTTGATACTGAAAGAAGGTTTTCTCACAAAAAGACTTCCTATTATTTTAATTTCTGGAGAAGTGGTAAACGTAGATACTATAACTATGGATATTGATGTCTCTGCAGAGCAACAGCAGATAGGTCTTATATCACTTTCAGATAACGATGTGAATAGCGACGACGATAATCTAGGAAACTTCAATGTTTCTGGATTACTCTCAGCAGGAAGAGATGTCTTTCTTAGTGCTGCAGCATTTGACTGGAGCGCAACGTTTTTCAGACCTCGAGGTTTAGATAACCAAAATGGAAAGGTTCTTATCAATGGTGTTGAAATGAATAAACAAGACACCGGAAGACCTCAATGGGGTAACTGGGGAGGTCTTAATGATGCACAACGCAATAGAGAATTTGCAAAATATTTAAGTCCTAGTGAATATAGCTTTGGTGGACTTGCTGGTACCACAAATATTGTAATGAGAGCTTCTCAAGAGCGTAAAGGTGGTCGAGTATCATATGCAGCGAGCAATAGATCTTATCAAGGAAGGATAATGGCAAGTTATAACTCAGGCCTTAACGCAAAGGGATGGGCATATAGCGTTCTATTAGGTAGACGTTTTGGTAACGAAGGCTTTCAAGACGGAACATTATATGATGCAAATTCTATGTATGTTTCTGTTGAGAAGAAGATTAATGATGAACATAGTCTCAATTTTTCTGGTTTTTATACACCTAATAGACGTGGTAGATCAACTTTCATTACTCAAGAAATCTTCGATCTAAAAGGTAGAACTTATAACCCTAACTGGGGGTATCAAGATGGTGAGAAACGTAATTCTCGTATTAGAAATATTGAAGAGCCTGTTTTTATGTTAAACCATTATTGGGATATCTCAGAGAAAACCACAATAAACTCAAATGTGGCTTATCAATTTGGAACTATTAGAAATAGCCGTATAGATAACGGACGTTTACGTAACCCTTCGCCTAACTATTACCAGTTATTACCTAGTTATGCGCTTCAAGACCCGAATCCTACAGCTTATGATTACCAAAATGCATACCTTTTACAGCAAGATTTTATCAATGATGGTCAGCTTGATTGGAATTCGCTATACCTTGCAAATACAGGAGAGTTGTCAAAAATCATCATCCAAGATGATGTAACGAGCGACAATCAATTAACAGTAAATTCAATCATAAATTCTCGCATAACAGATGCTATAACAATAGATGGAAATTTAAGTTATAGAGGTCTAAGAAATGAAAGTTATGCTCAAGTGCGGGACCTTCTAGGAGGTAATGGCTTTAGAGATATTGATAACTTTGCCATTAGTGAGAGTCAAGATGGACAGGGTGGCGCAACACCACAAAGTGATGTGAATAATCCTAATAGAATTGTAACAGAAGGAGACCGCTATAAATACAATTATGAGATAGATGCAGATGTTGTTTCTGGATTTATACAGGCGCAATTTAAATACAACAAAGTAGATTTTTATCTTTCTAGTACAGCAAGTAATACAACATATCAACGTAACGGATTATACGAGAATGGATTTTTCCCAGGGGACGCATCTTTTGGTAAAAGCGAGAAATTATCTTTTACAAATGGAGGTGTAAAAGCGGGAGCTACTTATAAAATTACTGGGCGTCACTTATTTGATGTCAATGCTGGTTATTATACTACTGCTCCAAATACACGAAATAGTTTTAGTAACGCTCGTCAAAACAATGATGTCGTAAGAGGTTTGGAAAGTGAGAAAGTGCAATCAATAGACGCGAGTTACATTTTTAGATCTCCTATCGTAAAGGGACGCCTAACAGGATTTTATTCTGGATTTAGTGACGGTACTGACATAGGGTTCTTTTTTACAAATAATAATATTGGAGCATCTTCATCTTCTTTTGTGCAAGAAATTACCACTAACATCGATAGAAGAAATATAGGTGCAGAACTAGGAGTTGAGGCGCAAGTATTGCCTACCTTAAAATTAAAGGCAGCTGCATCTGTAGGACAATATACCTACACTAATAATCCAGAAATTTATTATACGTCTACAGCTCCACAATTTGGTACAGACACTAATGACACAGTAGCTCTAGAAAACCTTCACGTATCTAGTGGTCCAGAAAGAGCCTACCAAGTAGGTTTTGAATATCGTGATCCAGATTTTTGGAATTTTAGTTTAACAACAAACTATTTTTCAAATGCTTATATTGATGTAAGTAACATTAGAAGAACTTCTAATTTTTTAAGAGATGTTGATGGTCAACCTTTTAACGATTACAATCCAGAGATAGCAAAGGGGTTATTAAAGCAAACTGAGATAGATGATTACTTTTTAGTGAATGTAACTGGAGGTAAGTCTTGGAGAGTGGGAGACTATTTTATTGGTTTTTTTGCAACGATAAACAACGTACTTGATGAGACTTACATCACAGGAGGTTTTGAAGACTCAAGAAGAGCAAACTATAGATCTCAGTTAGAAGAATCTCAAAGAGAGACTCCAGTTTTTGGAGATCGCTTGTTCTTTGGTCCTGGGACTACTTACTACGTAAATGCATACGTAAGATTTTAAAAAAAACATTAGATTAATAAGATATAGATTATGAAAACAATAAATTTAACATACGTATTTCTGGCTATTATAGCTTTATTTACTACCGTAAGCTGCGTTAATGATGATGATTACACAGTGCCAGATCTAACAGGAACAGATCCTGTATTTGCAGATGGACAGGTTACAAGTGTAGAAGCACTTAGAAACCTTTTTCTACAGGAAGGAGAAACAGTAGACCTCTCTGATTCTACACAATATGTAGAAGGGTATGTAATAAGTAGTGATGAAGAAGGTAACTGGTTTGAAGAGATTATCATTCAGAATAGTGCTTCAGAGCCTACAGCTGGTCTTCGTGTATTAATAGATGAAAGCCCACTATTTACGTATTATGAAGTGGGTCGTAAGATTTATGTAAAATTAGAAGGGCTTCATTTAGGTGAAAGCAATGGAGTACTAACCCTTGGTGTAACAGAAAACCTTGAGAAAATTCCTGCACCACTTCAATTTGATTACATTGAGAGATCATCTATTGTTGAGACTATAGTTCCAGTTCAAACTACGATAGCAGATTTTAGTGAAGATCTTGAGAACATATTTGTACAACTTACAAACGTACAATTTGCAAAAGAAGAGGTTGTTGATCAATCATTGACATTTGCAGGTGAAGCTACAGATGAGTTTGATGGAGAACGCATTATATTCAGTTGTGATTCAGAACAAACAGTTCTTTTAAGCACAAGTACCTTTGCAAGTTTTAAATCAGTTCTACTTCCTACAGGAAGAGGAACTATTTCGGGTGTATTAACACGTAACTTTTTTGGTGATACTTTTAATTTAGCGATTAATGATCTATCAGATGTAATGTTAGAAGATGAAAATCGTTGTGATCCAGTAGAAATTGATTGTGGTTTAGCCGCAGTTGCTGGAATAAACGTATTATTTGAGGATGATTTTGATGGGCAAACTGTAAACAGTCCTATTTCTGGAAATGGTTGGACTAATTTTATTGAAGCTGGATCAGAACAATGGGAGGCATATTCATCTACGTCAAACAGCGTTTCAATAGGTATTTCTGCTAGAGTTGGAGCTTTCGGATCTGGTGATGCTTCAACAATCTCTTGGTTAGTAACACCACTAGTAGATTTTACTGCAGAAGATGGTGAGACATTAGAGTTTTTAACATCAAACAGTTTTTCTGATGGTAGTACTTTAGAGTTATTATACTCTAGTGATTGGGATGGAGTACCTGCAAATATTCCTAATGCAACTTGGGACGTCCTTCCAGCAGCATATATCACACAAGATGATGACAATTTTAGAGAGTTTTACGAGTCAGGTATCGTAGACCTATCATGTGTTGAAGCTGCTGGTTACATTGCCTTTAGATACAATGGATCTGGGGCAGCAGATTTTGATGGTACATATGAACTTGAAGGTGTTCAAATAAAAGCAAACTAAGAAATTCAATTCGCTTTCGCGAAAGTGATCAAACAATAAAAAGACCCACTGCTCAATGTAGTGGGTCTTTTCTTTTATTTACAAGTTAAGAGTTTAAAGTAGCAGTAAATATGCTGTACACAGGGAAGTGATCGCTATACCCTCCCAAGTATCTATCACCAGCATATGTGCGAAATGGATTGCCCTTAAATCTTCCTTCAAATTCTGTAATAAAGAAGTCATTAAAAATGTCTGACTTATCGTAAAGCAGCGGATTTTTATGCATTTTCACAAAATTGTTGGTCATTAGGATCTGGTCAAATATGAACCACTCAAACTTATGATTTAAGCTTCCAGCATATTTGGTGCCTAAGTATAACATTGGGTTATATAGATCTGTCTTTGCGAGATGCGTCTTAATACTCTCGCTGTGTGGGCCGTCATTAAAATCACCCATGACGATTATGCGTGCATCTGGATTGGCTGCTAAGATGTTATCAATGATTTCACGATTGCGAGCAGCAGCAGTAATACGTTTATGCGCTGTATCATTTGCTCCTTGTCTTCTAGAAGGCCAGTGATTTACAAGAATATGCACTGTAGAGTCGTGCAAATTACCTTTGACATATAATATGTCACGAGTATAGTCTCGACCGCCCTCCTTTGCCTCGAGCATAAGAGTAATAGGTTTACTTTCTATAACTATAAAGTCATTCTTCTTATACAATAGTGCTACGTCAATACCTCTTTCATCTGGAGAATCATAATGCACAATACCAAAGTTCTCTTCCTTAAGTCTATCTGTAGCGATGAGATCTTCAAGAACACTTTTGTTTTCAACTTCGGCTACCCCTAGAATTGACGGAGCGGTGTTTGTTTCAATCCTCCCTATTTTTGAAATCACACTGGATAACTTTTCTAACTTTTTCTCGTACTTATAAGTGTTCCAATTTCTGATACCTTCTGGAGTAAAATCATCGTCTAGGTTATGAGGATTATTAGTGGTGTCAAAAAGATTTTCAAGATTGTAAAAGGCGATACAAGTGTTTTGTTTTTGTTGCGCTTTCGCGAAAGCGGAATTATCCTCCATAAAATAAGTCTTAACTGTGTAGTGCAATTTAGGTAAAAAGACTGCACCTCATTTGCTACCTTTGTATATATGCTAGAAAAAGAACAAATAGAATATGAAAAGTGCGTGCTTGTAGGGTTAGTCACCCAAAAGCAAGATGCAGATAAGATGAATGAGTACCTTGATGAACTAGAATTCCTGGCGCATACTGCCGGAGCCGAAGTTCTTAAAAGGTTTACCCAAAAGCTAGAGCGTCCTAACCCTAAGACTTTTATAGGGACAGGTAAGATGGAAGATGTTGCTGCTTATGTAGAGCAGCATGAGGTGGGAACCGTAATCTTTGATGATGAACTTACACCAGCTCAACAAAAGAATATTGAGCGATTGCTTAAATGTAAGATTGTAGATAGAACGTATCTTATCCTTGATATTTTTGCTCAAAGAGCCCAAACAAGTTATGCAAGAACGCAAGTAGAACTTGCCCAGTATGAATATTTATTACCTAGACTCGTTGGTTTATGGACACACTTAGAGCGCCAGCGTGGAGGTATTGGAATGCGTGGTCCTGGAGAAACGGAGATTGAAACAGATAGACGTATCGTGCGTGATCGTATCTCATTGCTTAAAAAGAAAATTAAAACGATAGATAAGCAAATGGCTACCCAAAGAGGGAACCGTGGTGCATTGGTAAGAGTAGCGCTTGTCGGGTATACAAATGTGGGGAAAAGTACGCTCATGAACGTAATTAGTAAGAGCGACGTCTTTGCTGAGAATAAATTGTTTGCCACCTTAGATACTACCGTACGTAAAGTAGTGATTGGGAATTTACCTTTTTTACTTTCTGATACTGTTGGTTTTATCCGTAAACTTCCAACACAGCTTGTAGATTCTTTTAAAAGTACGTTAGACGAAGTACGCGAGGCAGATTTATTGTTACATGTGGTTGATATTTCGCATCCACAATTTGAAGATCATATTGCCTCTGTAAATCAAATCCTCGATGAGATTGAGAGTATGGATAAACCTACGTTAATGGTGTTTAATAAGATAGATGCTTATAAAGCTGAGGCATACGATGAAGATGACCTCATGATAGAACGCACAGGTGCTCATTATTCTCTTGAAGAGTGGAAAAACACATGGATGTCTAGAACTAATGGGGATTCAATATTTATTTCGGCACTCAATAAAGATAATTTTGAAACCTTTCGTAAGAAAGTTTATGATCGTGTGAGAGAAATACACGTTACTCGTTTTCCATACAATGCATTTTTGTATCCTGAATATGAAGATCAAGTAGATGCAACGGGAGAGGAAGAGTAAGAAATACGCTTTCGCGAAAGCGTTTAAAACAATATACATTTAAATAAATTAGGTAGCATGCTTATAATTGGCGTAGGTGGCGGTACAGGTAGTGGCAAAACCACGGTCGTAGAACAGATTGTATCAGATTTTCCCCAGGGACAAGTCTCTGTCATATCACAAGATTCTTATTATAAAGATTTATCGCATCTCTCTCGAGAAGATCGTACTAAAGTTAATTTTGACCATCCTAATGCTATAGATTTTGATCTTCTTTGCGAGCACTTAAGTGAGCTCAAGCAGGGACGTTCTGTATTAGAGCCAGTCTACTCTTTTGTAGAACACAACAGAACAAATGAGACAGCACTCATAAGCCCAACAAAAGTCTTAGTAGTTGAGGGAATTCTAATATTAACAGACGCTACTATTAGAGATTTATTTGATATTAAAGTGTTTGTGCATGCAGATAGTGATGAGCGTCTTATACGTCGTCTTAAAAGAGATATAGCAGAGCGTGGCCGTGACCTAGATGAAGTATTGACGCGATACCAAAGCACGTTAAAACCCATGCATCAACAATTTATTGAACCCACAAAAGAATTTGCAGATATTATTATACCTAACAATAGGTATAATACGGTAGCTGTAGATATCGTTCGTAGTATTATAAACGAACGTGTAAGCTAGTCTTTTTATATATTTACTAATGGGTCTCAAAGAGCTAAAAGCAAAAAAGTGGTTCAAAATTTTAAGCAATAAATACTTGCTAATTTTTTTGATTTTTATTGTGTGGATGTTCTTTTTTGACGGTAGTTCATGGTTATTGCACCGCGAGCTTAATCAAGAAATAAAAAAATTAGAAGGAAATAGAGATTATTTCCAGAATGAAATCTCCACAGATAAAGAACAAATCGAACAATTACAAGACAGTGCAGGATTAGAGCGATTTGCCAGGGAGGAATATCTCATGAAAAAAGATAACGAAGAGATTTATATCATCGAGTACCAAGACAGTATTATAAAAAATAATAATGAGTAAATTATTTTCAGAGTTTGAGCCTGTATCTTCAAAAGCCTTTAAACAAAAAATTCAATTTGATCTCAAAGGCGCAGATTATAATGAGATACTTATATGGCATAGTAACGAAGGTATAGATGTAAAACCATTTTATCATCGGGAGGATATGGATCAAAACTTTCTTTCTGTAGCGATGCCTGAAAAATGGTTTGTGGGCGAAGCGATTTTTATTGCAAATGCATCACAATCTGCAAAATCTGCAAATAAAGCGATTAATAATGGTGCAGAGGCAATTTATTTTACCGCAGATCAAAAATTTGAAGCCAAAGAATTATTTGATAAACTAGAATACATAGAGGCTCCCTTATATTTCAATCTCCAGTTCTTAGATGTTCTGTTTTATGAGGAGATATACGCTTTCGCGAAAGCGTATAAAATTAATATAAAATTGGATATCATTCATCATTTGGCTAGTGATGGAAATTGGTTTACCAATCTAAAAAAGGATCATCAAGCCTTTGCTGAAATTTTGAGAGGTCATGTTAAAAGTATCTCAATAGACACCACCTTATATCAAAACGCTGGTGCCACGATGGTGCAACAACTTTCTTATGGTGTTGCACAACTTACAGAATATTTACATTATTGTAGTGAGCAGGAATGCACAATTGACGAAGTTGTCTTTGAAGTTGCTGTTGGGACAAATTATTTTTTTGAGATTGCAAAATTAAGAGCTTTTCGGGTACTCGCTCAAACTCTTTTTGACGAGTTTGAAACTGTTACAAAAAATGCTGTGATCAAAATTATTGCTCACCCTTCTACCCGCAATAAGACCATATACGATTACAACACAAATATGTTGCGAACAAGTACAGAATGTATGAGCGCAGTGTTGGGAGGTGCAGATTGGGTGGTAAATCAGCCTTATGATGCATTATATCATAAAATCAATGAATTTGGGCAGCGTATTTCTAGAAATCAGCTTATTATTTTAAAAGAAGAGAGCTATTTTGATGCTGTTCAAAATGCAGCAGATGGAAGTTATTATATAGAATCACTTACAACGCAGTTAGTAGAAAAAGCTCTAGAGCTTTTTAAAGATATTGAAAGAAACGGAGGGTTCTTGAGTCAGCTTAAAGCAGGTACCATACAACGTAAGATAGAAGAAAGCGCAAGTGCTGAACAGGCACAATTTGATAGCGGGGAAATTACCCTATTAGGTACAAATAAACATCCAAATATTCTAGATAGAATGAAGGACGAATTAGAACTATATCCTTTTCTAAAAATCAAACCTCGTAAAACTTTAATTGCTCCAATTATCCCAAAAAGACTCGCAGAAAATATTGAGAAAGAAAGACTCAAAATGGAGTCTTAAAGAATAAACACTTGTGTTTATTTAAAATTTCCCGAGAAAATAATACTTTAAATTTCAAAAATGAGTAGAAAAGACTTGCAACATATCACTCTTAGAAAGGATGCTAAACAAAAGCAGTCTAACATTAAGGAGTCAAGCACTACTGCTGAGAATATTGAGGTTAAGAAAAACTATACTCAAAAAGATATTGAAGAGTTAGAGCACCTAGATTTTGTGGCTGGAATTGCTCCAAATTTAAGAGGTCCTTACAGTACAATGTATGTTCGTCGCCCTTGGACGGTAAGGCAGTACGCAGGTTTTTCTACAGCAGAAGAAAGTAACGCATTTTATAGAAGAAACCTCGATGCAGGTCAAAAAGGGCTCTCAGTCGCATTTGATCTTGCAACACATCGTGGGTATGACAGTGATCATGATCGTGTAGAAGGAGATGTAGGAAAAGCAGGAGTGGCAATAGATTCTGTAGAAGATATGAAACTGTTGTTTGATAGCATTCCACTTGATAAGATGTCTGTCTCTATGACCATGAATGGAGCAGTGCTTCCTATAATGGCATTTTATATTGTTGCTGCAGAAGAGCAAGGCGTAGACTTAAAAGATCTTTCTGGAACTATCCAAAATGATATTTTAAAAGAGTTTATGGTGCGTAATACGTATATCTACCCACCAAAACCGTCTATGCGTATCATTTCAGATATATTTGAATATACGGCAAAGGAAATGCCAAAGTTCAACAGTATTTCAATTTCTGGTTATCATATGCAAGAAGCAGGAGCTACTTGCGATATAGAGTTAGCCTACACCCTTGCAGATGGTCTAGAGTATATACGAACAGGGATTGCTGCAGGAATGGATATCGATAGTTTTGCTCCTAGACTTTCGTTTTTTTGGGCTATCGGGATGAATCATTTTATGGAGATTGCAAAGATGCGTGCTGCGCGAATGTTGTGGGCAAAAATCGTAAAGCAATTTAATCCTAAAAACCCAAAATCTTTAGCACTACGCACGCATTGTCAGACCAGTGGTTGGAGTCTTACCGAACAGGATCCTTTTAATAATGTAGCGCGTACTACTATTGAAGCAGCTGCGGCAGCATTTGGAGGAACCCAGAGTTTACACACAAATGCCCTTGACGAAGCGATTGCCTTGCCTACTGATTTTTCTGCACGTATAGCTCGTAATACCCAGATTTTCTTACAAGAAGAAACGCATATTACTAAAACGGTAGATCCTTGGGCAGGTAGCTATTATGTAGAATCTTTAACTCATAATATAGCAAACAAGGCTTGGGAGCTTATTCAAGAAGTAGAGGAGCTTGGCGGGATGACAAAAGCCATAGAAGCAGGTATCCCGAAGTTGCGCATTGAAGAAGCTGCTGCTCGTAAACAAGCTCGTATTGATAGTGGTCAGGATATTATTGTGGGCGTTAATAAATACAGACCTACAGAAGAGGAACATTTAGATATTCTTGATGTAGACAATACAAAAGTTCGTGAGGGTCAACTACGTCGTCTTAAATCTATAAAAGATACAAGAGATTCAAAGAGAGTTGAAGAAGCCTTAAAAAATCTAACTGCTGCGGCAAGGGATAAAAATGAAAATTTATTGGCTTTAGCGGTGATTGCCGCAAGAGAAAGAGCTACTTTAGGTGAGATTTCAGATGCTTTAGAGCAAGTTTATGGAAGACATAAAGCTGCAATCCAATCTTTTAGTGGTGTATATAGTAAAGAAATGAAACAGGATCCCGCTTTCGCGAAAGCGCAACAACTCGCAAATCAATTTGCCGAACAAGATGGACGCCGTCCTAGAATAATGGTGGCAAAAATGGGGCAAGATGGCCACGACAGAGGTGCGAAAGTAGTAGCTACTGGTTATGCAGATATAGGATTTGACGTAGATATAGGGCCCTTATTCCAAACGCCAAAAGAAGCTGCTAAGCAAGCGGTAGAAAATGATGTACATATTTTAGGTGTATCCTCTCTAGCTGCGGGTCATAAAACATTAGTACCACAAGTAATAGAAGAATTGAACAGACTTGGTCGTCCAGATATAATGGTGATTGTAGGTGGTGTAATCCCTCAACAAGATTATCAATTTTTATTTGAAGCAGGAGCAGCAGCAGTTTTTGGACCAGGGACTAAAATAAGTGAAGCTGCTATCGCCTTGTTAGAAATTATGATAGAGCAATAGGTGGTATTTTTTTAAACTTTATTCTTATATAAACTAAAAAACCTCACAATTAGAATTGCGAGGTTTTTTTATTAGACTATTATTATTTCTGTTCACTAGGAACTATATAAACATCATTTATGTTTACACGTGCCGGTTGTGTAAGGGAATAATAAATTGCATTTGCAATATCTTCAGCTTTTAGTGTCGTCATTTCCATCATCTCCTTCATTTTATCTTTGATATCTTCATCAGTAATGGTGTCTGTCAAACTTGTTTCAACTGCTCCAGGCTCAATAGAAGTTACGTTAATACCATATTCTGGAGCAAGTTCTTGTCTTAATCCTTCTGAGAACATTTTTACAGCAGACTTCGTGGCACAGTACACAGCTCCTCCAGGAAAGTAACGATGAGCTGCCATAGAAGAAATATTTATAATATGTCCTCCTTTATTTTTTTTCAGTTCTGGTAGTACCGCAGCTACTCCATTAAGAACGCCTTTGATGTTTACGTCCACCATTTGCTCCCATTCATCAGTTTTTAATTTTTCAATGAATGATAGAGGCATTAATCCTGCGTTGTTAATTAAACCATCTACTTTGCCAAATTCAGAAACGGCTTCTTTAACTGCATTATCAAAATCACTTTTTTTAGTGACGTCACCACTTGCAACAAGGGCTTTTCCGCCGTTGTTTTCGATTGCAGATTTCAACTCTTTTAACTTGTCTGTGCTTCTAGCCATTAGTACAACATTAGCTCCATTATCAGCTAGTTTGTGAGCTGTCGCTTCTCCGATACCACTAGAAGCTCCAGTGATAATTATTGTTTTGTCTTTCAATTCCATAATTTCTTTTTAACAAAATTATTAATCTTTAAAAGAAGCATCAATCAATTTGTCGTGTTGTTAAGAGGTATTTGTGTAGATTTTAACATGTACAACAATTTGTTAGGAAGGAATAATCAACGATAATGATTGGATATGATTAAAAACTTGCTAAAAATATACCCTTACAAAAGGTAACCAAGCGTCTGCATAAACACTGTCATTATCATTATAAAGCAAGTTATACCGTATTCCTATAGCACCAAGGCCTTGTCCACCAATGTTTAATCGATAACCAGCGCCTACAAATAAACCAGTGTTCCAAAAATTAGGTATATCTGGTTCTCCATCAATAGATTGAGACACTCGAAGTTGTTCAATTTCTGTTGATAACTGAAGAAAATTTGTAGGATTGTATAGAAAAATTGCACTACCTCCTATAAGCGAAGTCTTATAATCCCCAAATTTTTGGAAACTGTAATTTAATCCTGGGCCATAAGCGATATAAGAATTAGGTTGATACAGCGCACTAGGAGAAACAGAAATTTGCGTATAACCTCTTGAGAAATTCAACCCTAAACCACCGCCAAAGTGAACTTTATTCCAAAAATCATTCTTCTTCTCCACCTCAAATTCTTGTGAAAAAACTGATTCTGAAAATATAAGTGGGAGTATGATTACTAATGAATAAATTTTTATAAAGCGAATCATTCGGTATAAATTATTAATTCTATGTTATAAATATATGGATTATATGCCCTAAAATGTTAATTGTTGTATTTTTGTATTCCAATCGTAAAAACGACGACTAGACGTCACAACAATGGATAAATTTTCTTTTCTAAACGCAGCACATACATCATACTTTGCAGAGCTTTACGATCAATACTTACATAATCCAGATAACGTAGAACCAAGCTGGCGAGCTTTTTTTCAAGGTTTTGATTTTGGATTAGAAAGTGGAGAGGCTTTTTCTGAAGAGCAAGAGGTTGCTCCTGTAGCGCTTCCAGAAGGTATGCAAAAAGAATTTATGGTAGTCCGACTTATTGACGGGTACCGTACTCGAGGCCACTTATTTACAGAAACAAATCCTGTACGTGAGCGACGTAAATATTCGCCCACATTACATATCACAAATTTTGGTTTAGACAATCAAGATCTTGATGTGCAGTTTGAAGCTGGCTCTATATTAGGATTAGGTAAATCTTCATTGCGTGAGATCATAAAACACCTTGAAGCTATTTATTGTGATGCTATTGGTATTGAATATATGTACGTGCGCAATCCAGATGAAATTAAGTGGATACAAAACTGGTTAAACGTTAATGATAATCACCCTAAGTTTTCACCTGTTGAGAAAAAACACATCCTTAAGAAACTAAATGAAGCTATATCATTTGAAAGTTTTTTACATTCCAAATATGTAGGACAAAAGCGCTTTTCTGTAGAGGGAGTTGATGCACTTATTCCAGGTTTAGACCATCTCATTGAAAAAGCATCAGATAAAGGTGTAAAACAATTTGTGATGGGAATGGCTCACCGTGGCCGTCTTAATGTTCTTGCAAATATTTTCAAGAAGTCACCAGAAAAGATTTTTAGTGAGTTTGATGGGAAAGAATATGCAGAAGACGCACTTTTTGATGGAGATGTAAAATATCACATGGGCTGGACCAGTATGCGTAAAAGTAACTCTGGAAAGGATATTAGAATGGATTTAGCGCCTAATCCATCACACCTAGAAACGGTCAACGCTGTTGTAGAAGGCATCTCTAGAGCAAAACTTGATAATGAACTTGATGGAGATGAGAAAGCGATCCTTCCTATTTTAGTTCATGGTGATGCTGCAATTGCTGCACAAGGTGTGGTATATGAAGTTATACAAATGGTGCAACTTGAAGCTTACCGTACAGGGGGAACAATCCATGTAGTTGCAAATAATCAAGTTGGTTTTACAACCAACTATCTAGATGCTAGATCATCAACATATTGTACAGATATTGCCAAGGTTACTTTATCACCTGTTTTACACGTAAATGCAGATGATGTAGAGGCTGTTTGTCACGCATTCACCTTTGCTCTTGAGTTTAGAATGGCTTTTGGTAGAGACGTATTTATTGATATTTTAGGATATCGTAAATATGGGCATAATGAAGGAGACGAACCTCGCTTTACGCAACCACAATTATATAAAGCTATAGCAAAACATGATAGTCCTCGTGATATTTATGGAACTAAGCTTTTTAAAGAAGGAATTATAGACGAAGGTTATATCAAGCAATTAGAACTTGATTATAAAGATGAGTTAGAAGATGATCTAGAAGAGTCTCGTAAAAAGGATAAAACTGTCATCACAGAAATTCTTGCAGATGATTGGGATGGTTATAAGCTAGGTAAACGAGAAGATATCATTGCCGGTGTAGATACTACATACGATTTGAAAAAGCTTGATACGCTTGCAAAAGGAATAACTACGCTACCAAAAGATGTAAAATTTTATCGCAAAATAGAAAAGATTATTGCAGATCGCAATAAGCGTTATTTTGAGACAGATAATTTAGACTGGGCAATGGGAGAATTGCTTGCCTACGCGTCTCTTATGGAAGAAGGTTTTAATGTTCGTATGTCAGGTCAAGATGTAGAGAGAGGAACATTTTCACACCGTCACGCAACAATAAAGCCTGAAGGAAGTGATACAAAAGAAGTGAATCTTCATAATCTATTAGAGGTTGAAGGTGAAATGTTCATCTATAACTCTCACTTATCAGAATATGGTGTTGTAGGATTTGACTATGGTTATGCCATGGCAACCCCTAAAACATTGACCATATGGGAAGCACAATTTGGAGATTTTTCAAATGGAGCTCAAATAATGGTAGATCAATACATTTCTGCTGCAGAGTCAAAATGGAAAACACAAAATGGTTTAGTGATGCTGTTACCACATGGCTATGAAGGCCAAGGATCAGAACATTCTAGTGCTAGAATGGAGCGTTACTTACAGATGTGTTCTAGAGAAAATATGATTGTTGCAGACGTAACAACGCCTGCAAACTTTTTTCATCTGCTACGCAGGCAAATGAAATTCAATTTCAGAAAACCTCTTATCATATTCACACCTAAGAGTTTGTTGCGTCACCCTAAAGTGATTTCAACTAAGGAAGAGCTCGCACAAGGAAGTTTCCAAGAGGTGATTGATGATGTAAATGTTGACAAGAAGAAGGTGACTTCACTAGTTTTCTGTACAGGTAAATTTTACTATGATCTTCTAGAAACAAGAGAAGAAAATGGACGAGACGATGTAGCACTAGTTCGCATAGAGCAGTTATTCCCGCTTCCTGTAGAGAAACTCGAGGAGATTATCAGTAAGTATCCAAATGGAATTGATATTTGTTGGGCACAAGAAGAGCCAAAGAATATGGGGGCTTGGGCACATTTATTGCTACATTGGGAAGAGAGGAATTTACGTCTTGCATCTAGAAGAATGTACAGTTCTCCAGCTGCAGGAAGTAGTACTAGATCAAAAGCTCGTCACAAAAGAGTAATTGAAGATGTATTTAATACACCGAAACAATAAGTAAATTTAATAACACAGCGGAGTTAATTTTTCCGCTTTCGCGAAAGCGCAATAACAACCACGATATGTTAGAAATGAAAGTCCCTTCTCCGGGAGAATCCATCACAGAAGTAGAGATTGCACAATGGCTAGTTGAAGACGGCGATTATGTAGAAAAAGACCAGGCTATTGCAGAAGTTGATAGCGATAAAGCAACACTAGAGCTTCCAGCCGAAGCATCTGGTGTAATTACACTCAAAGCAGAGGAAGGTGATGCTGTCGCTGTAGGAGCAATAGTGTGTCTCATTGATACGGATGCTGAAAAGCCTGGAAGTGATGATCAATCTACTGATACATACATCGACGAAAATGAGAAGAAAGCAAGCCCTTCTCCAGACTTAGATGAGCAACGTATTGAGACACCTAACACAGAAGAAAAAGCAGACTCTTTAAAGGAAAAAACGTATGCCTCTGGAGTAGCAAGTCCTGCAGCTAAAAAAGTACTAGCTGAAAAGAACATGGATCCTGCTACTGTAAAAGGAACAGGGCGTGATGGTCGTATAACAAAAGATGATGCAGTAAATGCTAAGCCATCAATGGGCACGCCAGGTACAGGTACTCGTGGAGAGTCTCGTAAAAAACTATCTATGTTACGTCGCAAAGTAGCAGAGCGTCTTGTGGAAGCAAAAAATACTACTGCAATGCTTACTACGTTTAACGAAGTTAACATGCAGGCTATATTTGACCTTCGTTCTGAGTATAAAGAGGATTTCAAAGCTAAACATGGTGTAAGTCTCGGCTTTATGTCATTCTTTACGTTAGCAGTAGTTCGTGCATTAGAAATGTACCCTTCTGTAAACAGTATGATTGACGGTAAGGAGATGCTTACGTTTGATTATAAAGATATTTCAATTGCAGTATCAGGTCCCAAAGGACTTATGGTACCAGTAATGCGTAATGCAGAGAATCTTTCCTTTCGAGGAGTTGAGAGTGAAGTAAAAAGACTTGCCTTAAGAGCCCGTGATGGAAAAATAACTGTAGACGAGATGACTGGGGGAACATTTACTATTTCAAACGGAGGTGTTTTTGGATCTATGTTATCAACTCCAATTATAAATCCGCCACAATCAGGTATCTTGGGGATGCATAATATTGTAGAGCGTCCTGTAGTAATTGATGGAGGTATAGTGGTGGCACCTATAATGTTTGTTGCACTTTCTTATGATCACCGTATTATTGATGGGAAAGAATCTGTTGGATTCTTAGTGGCAGTAAAAGAAGCTTTAGAAGATCCGATTAATATTCTAATGGATGGAGATATTAAAAAAGCGTTAGAATTATAGAGCCAATAGCATATTAAATTAACGAACCCATACATCAATATGTATGGGTTTTTTTATGAGCATTAAAAAATGCCTACTCTTTAAAAGAATAGGCATTTTACGTAGGGGAATTGATTAATGGTACTATTTAAGTTATATAAAACCCTTATTCAGAGAATAAGGGTTTTATAAGGCTCTTTCCAGCTAATTTCTTGAATTAAACCCTTAATAGAAAAGAACCGTAGGGGACTCTAAAGGTAATAAGGTTTAAATGTAAAATTTGGCGGTTTTCCGCCAAAAGAGGCTTTTTTTTTGAAAAAAGTCAAATTAATCTCAAATCAGTCAATAATCTTACTAAATGTATTGTGGTTTTTGCCCCAAATTCACCTTTCAATTCTCTCAGTCTTCTTTCAATAGACCTTTTACTGTAAGGTTTTAAATTTTTAGATTGGAAATAATCACTTATTTCCTCTACAGTTGATCCTTCTGATAGTAATCCTAATAATTCAATGTCATAATTACTGATCTCTACTAAATTTTTTTGCTTAACGGCATCTTCCAAGTTTTTAGAGACATATTTTTCATCTCTATATACGGCTTTAATGGCATCTTTAAGATTTTCTAAGCCCTTTCTATCTTTACAGACATAACCATCTATTAATCCAGATTGCCATAGTGTGTTAAACCGTTGTGGGTGATCTTCCATAGAATATACAATTACTTTTAATGAAGGGTCTACTTCCTTTAAAGCTTTAAAAAGTTGCTCGCCTGAAGTAAGTCTCTCATCTCGATGTGAGTCTTTAAAAGATAGATCAGTGATAAGAAGATCAAAAGAAGTGTCTGTTACATATGCTTTTTTAAATTTAATATATGCTTCATCACAATATTGAGCATGTGTAATTTCAAGTATATCCAGTTGTTCTAAAATGGAGGCTACACCTAGCTTTATGTTATCTATATCCTCTGCAGCCAAAACTTTTTTAAACATATATTTCTTTTTAGATTGGGATAGAAATTTCTGCACGAAAACCTTCATTAACGGCAGAGTCAAATTTTATGGTTCCTCCTATAGATGCGAGTCTGCTATCCATATTTTCTAACCCACCTAATACATTTTCTCTGAGAAAAACTCCTTTACCGTTATCACTATAGTTGATTTCTAATATACTAGTAAATTCTTTAAATACCAGCGCTACAAAAGAGGCCTTACTGTGCTTACGCATATTCGTCATAAGTTCTTGTAAAACCCGATAAATTTCTATTTTCTTTTTGCCATCTATTTGATTCCAATTTACAGATTCTAATCCTCTCAAAATTAATTTTCTATCATCAGATGTATAGTTTTGCAAACTCAGTGCAAGCTCATTGGAAAAAGAGTTGTCTGTGCTTATAGGTTGTGTTTCCCTTGAGATGTCTCTAGTTAGCTTATAAATGTGTTCTAATTTATCTGCTAAAACTGGTTGTGTACGAGTATCTTCTAATTGTGTCATCACAAGATAAATTTCGTTTGCCAGTTCATCGTGTAATTTTTTTGCAATACGTTTTTCAGTGTTGTAAGTGTCTAAAAGGCGTTGTTTTTTTATTCTTTCTTGTTGGTATAAGAGAAATACAGTTCCAATTAGTAAAAAGCTTATCAGTCCAGCAAAGGCCCAGTTACGACGTCTCACCGCTTTGTATTCCCTTAATTCACTTGCAGATTGTGCGTTAAGAGCAATAGATTCTCTTTCTTCGGCTTTTTCAACGTCAAAGCGTAATTTTGCAAACTCAAATTTAGCTTTATTCTGAGCTGAGGTAAGCGAATCTGAAAGTGCTGAATATTCTCCAAAGAGCACATTTGATTGTTCAGTTACAGGAATCAGAAAATCCAGTGCTCTTACTATTGCTTCTGTGTTTTGTAATTGGCGCGCGATGTTATAGGCTTGTTGTGCATGATATCTTGCTTTTGTGTCATTATTTTGAGATGCAAAGATTTCAGATAGATGGATATGACTGGCATATTCACCAGGGGCATCATTAATTTCTTGTCTTGATTTTAAGGATTTTTCTAATAGTTCAATGGCGTCTGTTGCGCCTAGTTTTCCCTTTACGAAAGCAAAGTTATCAAGTAACCTATACCGCATAATGGGATCTGTTATGCTATTATACTCTAGCGCGATGTTTAATGTATTCATTGCATCATTGTATCGTCTGGCTTTAGTAAGTGTAATGGCATAATTGTTAAGTAATGATACTCTAGATTTAGGGCTATTTTCTAGTTGCAAAGCCTTTCGATGATTTTGAATAGCTTCCTGCCAAAGCGAACGTTCTCTATATATTCTTCCTAAGACGTCATAAAACCATGCTAGTTCAGATTTGTCTTTCACGGCGTTACTGTAATCTAAAGCATTTACAATAGTATATTCTGCTCCTACAAGATCTCCTTTTTGCGACTGTATAAAACTCAAACTTTTAGAGGTCATCACAAATTTTAAACTATCTTTTAGTATTGTGTATAGCTCTAAAGCGCGAGAATAGTTCTTAAAGGCTTGTAATTGCTTTTTTTGTTTTGCAAAAAGCCTCCCCTTCTTCTTGTAGGTATCGGCAGTTATTTGAGGCTCTCCTGATTTTCTAGATAGCGAAATTAAATTATCTGCTTCTAATATTGCTCCATCATAATTACCAGAAATGTTCAATAATGTCAATCTGTAGTCTAGAACTCTAAAGTATAAAGAATCAGATATATTTTTTGCTATTGGTATTATCCTTTCTAAAGCCAGTAATCTCTCATCAAAAGAAAGTGACTTGCTTTCTGCCCGTTTTTTTAAACTGTCTAAAAGCAAATCAGAGTTATTTTGAGCCGATATGTTAAAGTTGCATAAATAACCCGTTAGTACAAGAAGAACAATAATTTTATTCATTCTCCTAAGATAAGAGTTTAATTAAACTTAAATTCCGTTGTCCATGTCATCCTCATCCTCTGGATCATTTGCGTCCTCACCTAGAACAGTACTTTGAGTTGTGTCAGTCTGATCATAAATAGCTTCTGGTGTGCAAGCGGTAAAGTTTACTGCTAAGAATAAGAATAGTAGGATGTATAGTGTAGTTTTCATATTATTATATTTTAATGTTTTTATTTTTGAATTTTAAATTCCGTTGTCCATGTCATCCTCATCCTCTGGATCATTTGCGTCCTCACCTAGAACAGTACTTTGAGTTGTGTCAGTCTGATCATAGATAGCTTCTGGTGTGCATGCTGTGAAGTTTACTGCTAAGAATAAGAATAGTAGGATGTATAGTGTAGTTTTCATATTGTTATATTTTAATGTTTTTATTTTTGAATTTTAAATTCCGTTGTCCATGTCATCCTCATCCTCTGGATCATTTGCGTCCTCACCTAGAACAGTACTTTGAGTTGTGTCAGTCTGATCATAGATAGCTTCTGGTGTGCATGCTGTGAAGTTTACTGCTAAGAATAAGAATAGTAGGATGTATAGTGTAGTTTTCATATTGTTATATTTTAATGTTTTTATTTTTGAATTTTAAATTCCGTTGTCCATGTCATCCTCATCCTCTGGATCATTTGCGTCCTCACCTAGAACAGTACTTTGGGTTTGGTCTGCTTGATCATAGATGGCCTCTGGTGTACAAGCGGTAAAGTTTACTGCTAAGAATAAGAATAGTAGGATGTATAGTGTAGTTTTCATATTGTTATATTTTAATGTTTTTATTTTTGAATTTTAAATTCCGTTGTCCATGTCATCCTCATCCTCTGGATCATTTGCGTCCTCACCTAGAACAGTACTTTGAGTTGTGTCAGTCTGATCATAAATAGCTTCTGGTGTGCAAGCGGTAAAGTTTACTGCTAAGAATAAGAATAGTAGGATGTATAGTGTAGTTTTCATATTGTTATATTTTAATGTTTTTATTTTTGAATTTTAAATTCCGTTGTCCATGTCATCCTCATCCTCTGGATCATTTGCGTCCTCACCTAGAACAGTACTTTGAGTTGTGTCCGTTTGGTCATAGATAGCCTCTGGAGTACAGGCTGTAAAGTTTACACCTAGAAAAAGAAATAATAGGGCATAAATAATAGTTTTCATAAAATTGAATTTTTATTAGTAAATAGAATTAATAAGATTGATTTATTCAACAGGGATCTGACCTTGTTGAAAAAGAAAAGATTACTGATTAAGTAGTAGTAGTAATCAATAAAAAAATAAAATCAGATGGTGTCAATTGCTTAAAAATGAGCAAGGACTTCTATAAAAAAGAATTCTGAGTCGTAGGGGACTTTTCATAATGTATTTGATTATGTGTTGGTATCTAACTGTTTGTTAGGTAAATATACTATTTAACTTTAAATAATCGTCAAAAGATGCACTTATGTAGCTTTATCAAAATATCTAGTCCAATTTAAATAGTAGGAATAAATATTTGGTCAATTCAATTTATGGTGCACGTTATTCTTTTCAAGCTCATCGAGTAATTCTTGGCAAATATTAACCTTAACACGCTTACTAGGCATTTTTACATATATCTTTTCGGAAGGTTCAAAAACTTGAAAATGTAATTTTCCATCACCTTTGTGCTGATCCAGAATTTGTTTTATTTCTTCAATTCTGTTGTCGGCGATTTCTTTAATATCAAGATTAATGGTAAGCTTTTTAGCATTCTTCTCCATCACATCTTGCAACATTTCGATGGCGTTAAACTGCGTGCGAGGTTCACTCTTACGACCGGTATCTCTATTTACCCAGCCATCTTTGATAAACACTTTTGCGTGAATAAAGCTATTTGGGATGAGGTAGTGACGATTTTTGAGATATTCTTCTCCAAACATCCTAAACTCAAACGTATCTGTAAAATCTTCTACTGTAAACATAGCCCAGCCTTTCCCATTTTTAGAAACTCGATGTTGCACGTCTGTAATTACCCCGCCGAAGATAAGCTCCCGATTGACTAACTCTTCCATTCTATTGAAATGAGCGAGCGTTGCGTTGCAAAACGTAGTCATCTCCGTTTTAAAGTCGTCTAGTGGATGGCCAGAAATATAAACACCTACCACTTCTTTTTCACGCTTTAATTTTTCCATAGTGCCCCATTCTTCACACGGAGGAACTTCGGGTTCGGGTATTTGCACTTCGCTAGATTCACCAAATAAACTTACTTGCGAGCTGTTCTCATTCTCTTGATAACGAGCGCCATACTTCACTGCTTTTTCTAAAAATGTAATACCGTCACCGTCATCATTAAAAAACTGAGCTCTATGTGTATTTAGATCTAGCTCGTCAAATCCACCTGCCAGTGCAAGACTTTCAAATGCTTTCTTATTAGCTGCTCTTAAATCTACTCTTCGAGCAAAGTCAAATACAGACTTATATTTTCCGTCATTTCTATTTTCTACAATAGTTGCAACGGCATTCGTTCCCACTCCTTTTACTGCTCCCATTCCAAAACGAACAGCGCCTTGATCATTTACAGTAAATTTCCGAAATGATTCATTTACATCAGGTCCTAATACTTCTAGACCCATCCGTTTTGCCTCTTCCATAAAGAAGGTTACCTGCTTAATGTCATTCATATTGTTAGAAAGCACTGCCGCAAGATATTCTGCTGGATAGTGTGCTTTTAAATATGCTGTTTGATAGGCAATCCAGGCATAACAGGTAGAGTGTGATTTATTAAAAGCGTAGGCCGCAAATGCTTCCCAGTCTTTCCAAATTTTCTCCAGTTTTACGGGGTCATGACCTTTTGCACTCGCTTGCTCAATAAATTGAGGCTTCATTTTATCAAGTACGGCAATTTGCTTTTTACCCATGGCCTTACGCAAGACGTCGGCTTCACCTTTGGTAAAATCGGCGAGTTTTTGTGACAGTAGCATCACTTGCTCTTGATATACCGTAATACCATAGGTTTCTTTGAGGTATTCTTCCATCGCTGGGAGGTCATACTCAATATCTTCTTCCCCGTGTTTTCTACGCACGAAGGACGGAATGTATTCCATAGGACCCGGACGGTACAAGGCATTCATGGCAATCAAATCCTCAAATACAGTCGGCTTGAGAGATTGCATGTGTTTTTGCATTCCAGGAGATTCATATTGAAATATCCCTACGGTATCTCCACGCTGGAAAAGCTCATAGGTTTTTTCATCATCTAGCGGAAAGTTCTCTGGATCTAGGTCTACATCATGACGGTACTTTACCAGCTTTACGGTGTCCTTAATGAGGGTCAACGTTTTGAGACCCAAGAAATCCATTTTTAGCAGACCGGCATCTTCTACCACAGAGTTGTCAAACTGTGTCACATAAAGATCAGAATCCTTTGCGGTGGCAACGGGAACGAAATTGGTAATATCACTCGGCGTGATGATAACCCCACAGGCGTGAATACCTGTATTACGTACAGATCCTTCTAATTGCCGAGCTTGCCTAAGCATCTGGCCTTCCATCGTATCCTCTTGCTCTAGCGTGATTAATTCTTGCACTTTCACAAGATCATCTGCACGGAAGGAGCTACGCAACTCTGCGTCACTTTTGCCAAAGATTTTACGCAATTTACTCATCGTAGGAATGAGCTTCGCAATACGATCTGCATCACTAAGCGGTAAGTCTAGTGCTCTTGAGGTATCTCGTATAGAAGACTTTGCCGCCATGGTGCCGTAGGTGATAATTTGGGCTACTTGATTGGCGCCATACTTATCAATTACATACTGCATGACACGACCTCGACCTTCATCATCAAAGTCAATATCAATATCGGGCATACTCACACGATCCGGATTGAGAAAACGCTCAAAAAGCAAATCATACTTAAGCGGATCGATATTGGTAATCCATAAACAATAAGCCGCTACAGATCCCGCGGCAGACCCACGTCCCGGACCTACCGAAACGTCCATATTACGAGCCTCTCGTATAAAATCCTCTACAATCAAGAAATATCCCGGATATCCTGTTTTTTCAATAACGTCTAGCTCAAAGTCTAGCCGCTCTGTGACTTCTTGCGAGAGCTCTGCTCCGTATCGTTTTTTTGCCCCCTCGTACACCAGGTGACGTAAAAATTTATTCTCTCCACGCTTACCGCCATCGGCGAGATCTTCGGCTACTTGAAATTGCTCTGGAATGTCAAAAGCAGGAAGGAGTACGTCTCGCGCTAGTTCATAAGGCTCTACCTTGTCTACAATTTCTTGTACGTTGAGTATGGCTTCTGGCACATCGGCAAAGAGGGATTTCATCTCTTCGGCCGTTTTGAAGTAATACTCATCGTTCGGTAATCCATAACGATACCCACGGCCACGACCTTTAGGGGTGGCGACCTTTTCTCCATCTTTTACACAGAGCAACACATCGTGCGCATCTGCATCTGTTTTATCGATGTAAAACGTGTTATTAGTAGCGACTAGTTTGAGGTTATGCTTTCGCGAAAGCGAGATCAACACCGGCATCACTCTATCTTCATCCTCTTGCCCGTGACGCATGAGCTCTACATAGAGGTCTTCGCCAAACTGTTCTTTCCACCAGATAAGCGCCTCCTCGGCTTGATTTTCACCTACATTGAGAATCTTACTGGGCACCTCACCGTATAAATTTCCGGTAAGGACGATGAGATCCTCTTTATACTGTGCTACGACATTTTTGTCAATACGAGGGACGTAATAAAATCCGTCTGTATAAGCGATAGACGCCATTTTACATAGGTTTTGGTAGCCTTTTTTATTTTTGGCAAGGATGACGATTTGGTAACCGTTGTCCTTTTGGTTTTTGTTGAGGTGATCTGTACAGACATTAAACTCACAACCTATTATTGCCTTTAATTCTTGATGTTCTGGAGCCTCGCCTGCCTCTTGTGATTTTTGGTTTTCCGCTTTCGCGAAAGCGTTATGACCCTTTACCGCTTTTGTAAAGTGAAAGGCACCCATCATATTTGCCATATCTGTCATGGCAACGGCGGGCATTTTTTGTGCAGCTGCGGCGGCTACAATATCTTGTACACTAGCGGTAGACTGTAAAATAGAAAATTGCGAGTGGTTGTGTAAGTGTGAAAACTTAACCTCTGAGAGTTGCTCCTTATTTTCTTCAATCTCTGCCTTAGAAATTTCTGGAGCCTCGTTTTGAGAAGCCAGCGCTTTGGCAATCTTTTCAGATGCTTTTTTGAGGTTGATGTGCTTTAGCCCAATAAAGGTGATGGGCTGCGGATTTGCCTCAGAAAACCGCTCAAAATAATCGGGTTGTACATCGAGCTCCTCTACGGTGTAGATACGCTGGCGCACCAGCTCCAGAAAGCAACGCGTGGTTGCCTCTACATCTGCCGTGGCATTGTGCGCCTCGCCAAAACCTTCACCAAATAAATGCTTATGCAGCTCTGTAAGCGTAGGGAGTTTAAATTTACCTCCTCTACCACCCGGCAATTGGCACAAGGTGGCCGTTTTTTCTGTACAAGTGTCCAGTACGGGGAGCTCTTGTAAATCGTTCCCAATGTGTAGGCGGTGAAACTCTGCGCCCATGATATTGGTGTCAAAACCCACATTTTGACCCACTACAAATTTGGTTTGTGATAAGGCGATATTAAATTTTTCTAACACCTCAGATAGTGCAACGCCCTCTTTCTCTGCCAGCGCCGTAGAAATCCCGTGTATACGCTCTGCATCATAAGGAATGTCAAAACCTTCTGGCTTGATCAAATAGTCTTGATGCTCTATAAGATTCCCTAGTTCATCATGTAACTGCCAGGCGATCTGTATCGCGCGTGGCCAGTTGTCTGAGTCTGTAAGTGGGGCGTTCCAGTTTTTAGGAAGTCCAGTGGTTTCTGTGTCAAAAATGAGGTACATAGGCGAAAAAAATGTGGGTACTAAAAGTAGGTAATTTTAGGGTTTTAGGGGGCGATTTACAGCAGCGAATTATGAAGAGTTATACAAATATGAGAGGTAGGTAGTAGGTCGTATAGATGGCTAGTTGATTACAAGGATTTGCTTTTAAAATAGCACCTTGCTAACGGTTAAATTGCTTTATTTCATCTATTTGCGGAAATCCGCAAATACTTTGTTGATAGAATGTGTATTTTGGTGGGATTATATAAACGCTAGTTATGTGCAACACGTGCTACCAACATTAATAGATGGAGTTTTTACAAATACATTACTTTCTTAAAGATGACTTCCATTCAATGGATGCTTATCTGAAAAATAAATCGGAATTTGAAGTACTTCGAATTTTTAAAGAAGTTACTGAAATTCTTGAACTTGATGAAGAGTTACTTTTTGAAGCAATTGCGATTGGAGAAGGAGGAATAAAAGCTTATTACAAATTACTTAAGAAGAAAAAAGTTAAGCGAAGTGTAAAAAATGCTCTTTTGTATTTAGGTGGTATTCTGTCTGCTATTATTACAGAAGTTGTAGTTAGCGAAATAACGAGAGATGGAGATTATGAAAAAATGAAAAAGGAAGAAGTTAGGCTTCATATTGAAAAATTAAAAGAAGACTTGGAATCTGATGATAAAACATCAGAAGAACAAATCTTAATAATTCAAAATTTATCCATCTATATTGGAGAAACTAACAAGGTAAAATTATTTAAATCTAATTTTTATTCCAATCTACTGAAGGAAGACAAAATTGAAAAAGTTTCTACTCAAAGATTAAATGAAGATTTAGAGCCAATTACAAAAGAAAATATAGTTCCAAGAGAGCACTTTGATAAATTTATTATTCATACGATTGAAATTGAGCCTGAATATAAGGAAAGTGAACTTATAGAAATTGTTGCTCCTGTTCTTAAAAAAGGAAATATGAAATGGAAAGGTATTTTTAATGGTATTCCAATAAATTTTTATATGCGAGATGCTGAATTTAGAACAGCTGTAATTAATAAAGAAATTAGTTTCTCAAATGGAACAAATATCATTGCAGACTTAGAAATGGAACAAACAATGGATGATGATGGAGAAATTCAAATTGGAACAATTAGCGTTTATAATGTGACTGATGTATTTGAAGATTCTAATCGTATAGAAACGAAAAGGAAACAAAGAAATCGCGAGTTAGAGAATCAAACTAAAATGGATTTTAATCAGGAATAGAGTCTTGCAATTCACAAAAAAACTGAGTTAAAAACAAGCCTTTTTAAGCTAATTTTGATCTATAGTTATCACCAGCTATGAAACAAATCTTACAAATCACACTATTTCTTTTTTCCATCGGGGTGTTTGCTTGTGATTGTATGCCACCAAATCTAACTGAAAAGTATTCTAAATCTGATTTAGTGGCAAGAGTCAAAATCGTTAAAAATTATAGTAATGAAGGTTCGGAAGAACTTTATAGAGCAGATATAATAATTCAGGAACTTTTTAAAGGTAAAAAAACTGAGTCAATATTTATTGCTGGTCGTAGTGATGGAAACATGGGAAGCTCATGTGCTATGTTTATTCCAGAAAACACTGAATTAATAATCTATACGAGTAAAAATGATAATGGAAATTATGTGGTTGGAATGTGTTCTGGATTACTTCAATTTTATGATTGGAATATCAGAAAACAAAAAAAAGAACTAGATATTTTAAGAACTCTCAAATCAAAGGATATACATTTTACCAATAAAATCAGTTTTAGAAATGAAAGTAATTTGGCTCAACAATTAAAACAATTTAGTGGTATTGAGCTTGAAAAAAAATATGGAATTTATGAGATCGTATTTACATCTGATTTAGGTATTAAAAATATAAATATGATAGTTGGATTTGATAACCCCGTGGATTCAAAATTGATTAAAATTATTGAGGACAGTAATTGGGCTAGCTTTGATAGGAAAGTAAAAAACAAGGTGCCTGAAAACAGTAAATTATTAGTAATAATATTTTATTATGAGCAACAAAAAGCAAACCTAAGTTTTTTAAGTCAGCACCACTTGTGAGAAATATTTAGTGATATTTTTTATATAAATATCAAGGTAAATAATTTGCTCAATTAAAGTTGAGGTATTTTTAAAAAGTTGGGAAGTTTCTGAAATTGGCGACTTTGTAATAAACAAATGAATAGTAAAATTTAAGAATTTGGCTTTCGATTCATTCAATAATAGTTTTTAAATTAGATGATAAGAGATGCAATACAGGCCCTTCATAGTAAAAGTAATCACAGATCACTAATAATAATTTTACGATGACAAAAGCATTTATACTATTACTAATTATTATGTCCTCAACACTTTATTCTCAAGAGAAGTTAGAAAAGGGACAGCATATTTTAAAAGATAAACTAACGTATATAATCATAAAGGAAAATAACGTATTTGAATATAATAAATACCATAATTTCTCGCCACTTACTGTGAAAGAAGAGCGCGAAAAAGAAAATAAACCAAGAGGGTGTGGGACCATAGCATATATATCTGGTGCTAAAGGTAAGGGGCACTTTAAAATTATCGATTCAACTCTAGTTCTAAAATTCGCCGAATTTGAAAAACACATGGACAAAGAAACTGATTATGATTCCATCAATAAGTCATTGAAGTTTTCTATCTCGGAGTTTATAGATTGAGACGAAAATCATTGTATTTAAAAATTGAACTTCTCTGTTAAGTCCTAAAAGTAAACGCTTTATATAGCGCTATATTTATGTATAAAGTCAAAATTGAAAAAACAAATTAATATAAAATTCTTGCGGCATTTCTGATAGGTGCAATTTGTGTGGCGATATTTAGAGTAACTAATTGCAATATAGAACTGAGTTAGGAAGCAAGCTACTTCAACAGTCTTCGTACAAACTTTGAATCTATCGTTGATTAAAGCAAAAAAAAATCCAGCCTATTGGCTGGATTTTCTCCTTTTCATTGCAATCTTTATTAGATTATGCCCACTCTTCAAGTGACTTCACTTCGTTAAGAGCACTCTGTATGCTATTACGTTGTTTTTCTAGAATAGCTCTAGTAGAACTTGGTAATGTAGTTTCAGTCAATACTTCATTGTATTCTTCAACTGATGCTTTTTCTCCGCGAATTGCTTCTTCTAACGTTGACTCGTCGTCATCTGTAGAGAATGCTGTTTTCACGTCCATCCATGCTCTGTGCATATCTGCTTGGAAACTTGTTCCTTTATCTACTTCTTGTCCAAAGCTTCTGATTTCTTCTTTAAGTTCGTGTCCAAAGTTGTAACGATCTTGCGCTCTGCTGTTAAAGAAATTTTTTAATCCTGAATTCTTTACGTTTTCTGATGCTTTCTTGTAACCAGCTTCTGCGTCGTATGATTTAGTTAGTAAATTATTTAATTTATTTCCTACTTCTTCTGAATAGCTCATTTTTTGTTTTTTTTGTTGTTAGTAATGATGTAAAGATATAGTGGTAATCCCCCTATGCATAGTACTTTAACCACCTTTAACCTATTCATACTCAAATTGTGACTAATTAACTTAAAAACGAGTTAAGCAATCATAAAGGCATTAACAAACAAGAAAATTTCAGGTGAATATGAACAGGGTTACGCTTTCGCGAAAGCGTACTCACAAGACTTTAGAACTATTGATTATAGAATAATAAGGAATACCACTTTTTTATAATTCAACACATTGAGTAAACAATCCATTAGAATTTTAAGGAATAGACTAACAGTAAATATCTATAAAGTGTTGGGAGTCTTAAAAATATAGTATATTTGCAGGCTAAAATAAATAGGGGTCGGGTACCCCACAAATTAACTTTTATGTCAGTTAAAATCAGATTACAAAGACACGGTAAAAAAGGAAAACCTTTTTACTGGATCGTAGCAGCAGATGCTCGTGCAAAGAGAGATGGTAAATACTTAGAGAAACTAGGTACTTACAATCCTAACAGTAACCCAGCTCAAATAGACTTAGATGTTGACGGAGCGGTAACATGGTTACAGAACGGAGCACAGCCTACTGAAACGGCAAAGCGTCTTCTTTCTTACAAAGGAGCAATGCTTAAAAATCACTTAGTAGGTGGTGTACGTAAAGGCGCTATCACTGAGGAGCAAGCAGAAGAAAAATTTAATGCTTGGGTAGAAGAAAAAGCTAACAAAGTGGAGGCTAAGAAAGGAAATCTTTCTGCAGCTGAAGAGAAAGCAAAAGCAGAAGCGCTTGCAGCAGAAAAAGCGGTAAACGAAGCTCGTATTGCAGCAGCTCAACCTGAGCCAGAAGCAGGAGAAGAAACTGCAGAAGCTACAGAAGAAGCAGGAGCAGATTCTGAAGAGTAAAACATTAGATGTTTAAGAATAGCCTTGATGTAACGTCAAGGCTTTTTTTTTGTTTCTTTTTAATATCAAAAGCCCTTTTGTGGTAATAAAAAGATTAAATACTATTTTTAGAGTCTATGAAGAAAGAAGAATGTTTTTACCTTGGTAAAATAGTACGCAAGTATAGTTTTAAAGGAGAGTTACTAGCGAAGCTTGATGCAGATGAGCCAGACTTATATGTAGGTATGGATTCTGTATTTGTAGATTTTGGCCCCACCTTAGTTCCTTATTTTATAGAATCTTCACAGTTACATAAATCAAGTTTACTCCGGGTAAAGTTTGAAGATGTAGATACCGAAGAGGATGCAGATGATATGATAGGAGCTAGCTTGTACTTACCCTTAGACCTTTTACCAGAGTTAAAAGGTGATCAATTTTACTTTCATGAAGTTGTAGGATTTACTGCGGTTGATAAGGAGTTTGGAGAGATAGGTACGATTACTTACGTAAATGATAGTAATACCCAAGCTATTTTTGAAATAGATAGGGACGGCAATCAAGTCCTTATTCCTATGGTAGATGATTTTATTAAAAAGGTAGATCGTGAGGCAAAGCAAATGCACTTTGAATTACCAGAAGGTTTGATTGATTTATATATCTAACAATCAAAAGCTTTATGAGTACCTCTGCATCTAAACCTTTCACATTTAAAGAGTTTTCAATACATCAAGACCGTTGTGCCATGAAAATAGGAACCGACGGAGTTTTGTTAGGAGCATGGGCATCGCTAGATCACTATCCAGACAGTATTTTAGATGTCGGTACAGGTACAGGAGTCATTGCTTTGATGCTTGCCCAACGGAGCAATGCGCAAACTATAGATGCGGTAGAGCTAGACGATAACGCCTTTGAACAAGCGGCCGAAAATTTTGAAAACAGTCCTTGGGGCGATCGGCTGTTTTGTTATCATGCGCATTTGTATGAATTTGCCGTAGAAATTGAGGATACGTATGATCTCATTATTTGTAACCCACCCTTTTTTGAAAAGAACTTAAGTGCAGCAACTGTAAGTGATGTGCAATCACGTTCGGTTGCAGATGGCGCTGCTCAAAATGCTAGAGAAAATGCACGTTTTGAAGATGCCATGCCATTTGAATTGTTAGTGGGGGCTGTAGCAAAGTTGCTATCTCCAGAGGGACAGTTTTCCGTGGTCATTCCGTATTATCGTGAAGAAGATTTTAAATTGCTTTGTTCACGAGCAGATTTGTTTCCTACCCGAATTACGAGAGTAAAGGGAACCCCTACTTCTGAAGTTAAGAGGAGTTTGATGGAATTCCGCTTTCGCGAAAGCGAAACTACACCAAAAGTATCTGAGCTCACCATTGAAAATTCTCGCCACAACTACACTTCGGAGTATATCTCCTTGGTCAAAGATTTCTACCTTAAAATGTAGGCGTATTTTTTTTAGGAAGAAAACGTTTTCGTTACTTTTACTGCGTTAAAAACCAAGCTATGAAACCAGATCTTTTTGAGGCGCCAGATTATTACAATCTAGACGACCTTCTGACCGAAGAACATAAATTAATACGAGATGCTGCCCGTGCATGGGTAAAGCGTGATGTATCACCTATAATTGAGGAAGCAGCTCAGGAGGCCAAATTTCCAAAATCTATCATCCCTGGTCTTGCAGAAATAGGGGCTTTTGGTCCATATATTCCAGAGGAATACGGTGGAGCAGGACTAGATCAAATCTCCTATGGACTAATCATGCAAGAAATAGAACGTGGAGATTCTGGAGTGCGATCTACTGCCTCTGTACAATCTTCTCTTGTGATGTATCCTATCTACAAATATGGTACAGAGGAGCAGCGCAAAAAATACTTACCTAAACTTGCTTCTGGTGAGTTTATGGGATCTTTTGGTCTTACAGAACCAGATCACGGGTCCAACCCAAGTGGGATGGTGACCAACTTTAAAGATAAAGGAGATCACTACTTATTAAATGGAGCAAAGCTTTGGATTTCTAACAGTCCGTTTTGTGATGTTGCAGTAGTCTGGGCAAAGAATGAGGAAGGGCGTATACACGGTCTTATTGTTGAGCGTGGGATGGAAGGATTCTCTACGCCAGAAACTCATAATAAGTGGTCATTGCGTGCGAGTGCAACCGGAGAACTTATTTTTCAGGATGTAAAAGTGCCTAAAGAAAACTTACTACCAAACAAATCAGGACTAGGAGCACCGTTAGGGTGTCTAGATTCTGCACGTTACGGTATCGCATGGGGAGCCATAGGAGCAGCTATGGACTGTTATGATACGGCTCTAAGATATGCTAAAGAGCGTATTCAATTTGGGAAGCCTATTGCAGCTTTTCAATTGCAACAAAAGAAACTTGCAGAGATGATTACAGAAATCACCAAAGCACAGTTACTAGCTTTTCGTCTAGGTCAACTTAAAAATGAAGACCGTGCAACCTCTGCACAAATTTCTATGGCTAAGCGTAACAATGTTGATATGGCTATCAAAATTGCTCGTGAAGCAAGACAAATGCTAGGAGGTATGGGAATTACTGGTGAGTACAGTATCATGAGACACATGATGAATTTAGAAAGTGTGATTACGTATGAAGGAACACACGATATTCATTTACTGATCACCGGATTGGATATTACTGGAGAAAATGCTTTTAAATAGTTAGATCTCTATATTATACCTAAGAAAAAACCCTTTTGAACTATCAAAAGGGTTTTCTTTTTAGTGGAATATTAGTTTCTATCCATTAATCGCTTCTACATTATTAATCTTACCAGGAAGCATTTCTTTAAGCATATTTTCTATACCATTCTTAAGTGTAAATGTACTTGAAGGACACCCGCTGCAAGCTCCTTGAAGAATTACAGAGACATTTTTACTGTTTTCATCGTAGTTCTTAAAAAGGATATTACCACCATCACTGGCTACAGCCGGTTTGATATATTCTTCTATGATGTTGACAATCTCTTTTGAAATGTCATCTAGAGATTCAAATTCTTTCTCTGAAATAGCATCTGCTTGCTGAGGTGTTTTTAATTGTGCGGCAGTCACAATCTCTTTTCCTTCTTGAATGTAATCTCTTATGAATTCACGCGTTTCTGTCACGACCTCATCCCACTCTACCACATCATATTTTTGAATAGAAATATAATTTTCATCAAAGAAGATTTCTTTTATAAACGGAAAGCTATAAAGTGCTTTTGCAAGCGGCGCATTAGTGGTGTCTTCAATACTTTTAAACTCAAAAGCGGTGGTGACCAATTTTTTATTGGCTACAAATTTAAGGGTAGAAGGGTTGGGAGTAGACTCGGCATAAACCGTTGCAGGAATTTTCTTTGCGGCAACATCCTCTATGATTATGATCCCATTGTCATTTAAAAAATCTGCAATTTGATTTGCAACCTCATCTTGTATATCAATCCAGTCTACAATATTATACTTTTCTATCGCTACAAAGTTTTGTGCAATGTAAACCGTTTTTACAAATGGTAAATAAAACAGTTGTTGCGCTAGTGGAGAATTGCTTGCCTCATCAATATTTTTGAACTCGTAGCTGTTATGATTAACGAGAAATTGATCTGCCTGAAACTTTTTAATTGCTGGGTTTGTAGTTACCTCTACAGAAATCTTATATGGAGCCATTAATTTTTTTTGCAAAGGTAATTAAAGTCTAGCTTTTGCTTCGTTTATTGACCTTATTATCACACTCTTTTAAGTGAAATTCACTGCTTCTGTGAAAGCATAATTATTTAATCATCATTAATAGAAATTATTAAAAAGTTGACATCAATTCTAAAGTTAGAATTAATGAAAAGCTCTATTTTTGAAAGCCATAGGAGAGACAGCGTGTAACGTGATTTCTTACCTGAATTAATGAGCATACATGAGATGTTACGTTAAAACATTTCATAAATGTATCATAGAAAAAGTATACAATGAGTTTTAAGAAATTATATTTTCTATTAGCATTATTCTTTGTTCAATTTGCAGTAGCACAAGAGGGAATTCCTGTCTACTGGGATTATTTACAAGATAATTTGTACCTATTGCATCCTTCTATGGCGGGAGCTTCAAAAACTGGGAAAATCAGATTGACAGCACGTAGCCAGTGGGCAGGTGTTAATAATGCACCC
The DNA here is from genome assembly GCF_007827465.1 of Dokdonia sp. Hel_I_53. Lineage (NCBI taxonomy): Bacteria > Pseudomonadati > Bacteroidota > Flavobacteriia > Flavobacteriales > Flavobacteriaceae > Dokdonia > Dokdonia sp. Hel_I_53. The sequence continues at coordinate 1,676,029 of NZ_VISL01000001.1, read as the reverse complement.
GCTTTACAAACATTAAATGTCAATAGTCGCGTGGGCGAAAAGATAGGTGTAGGGGGGATTCTTTATAATGATCGTAATGGTTACTTTTCTCAACAAGGGGCTTTTGCAACATTTGCGTACCATTTACTACTATCACGTAATTATACGGACCTTAACCAACTTTCATTTGGCATTAGCGGGGGTATTGTCCAAGGTAAATTAGATGAGACTGCTTTTGGCCCCACTAACGATCCTATAATTACTGGTGGTATTCTAAGCGACGCTTACTTTAATGTTGATTTTGGGATGTCTTATAACTTTTTAGATTTTTCTGCTCATTTTACAGTTAAGAATGCGATTCCAGCAAAAAGAGACATCTTTAGTGAAGATCTTGAACCAAATAATCAACGACGTTACATAGTTTCACTAGGTTATGTGATTTCTCCTATAGTATCTGCGTGGAGTTTTGAGCCTTCAGTACTATTTCAAGCAACAGAGCGTACTGGTGAGGCTGCAATAGATGGAAATTTAAAAGCTTATTACAAGACAGACTGGGGGCGATTATGGGGAGGCCTTTCCTACCGTAGAAATTTAGATGGTGGAGAGTTTAGTTCTAATGGAGAAACGATTAACTTACAAAAGACGCAGTTTTTTACACCTTTTATAGGAGGTTCTTATAATGAATTTCTTGTGGGTTATACCTATTCATATCAAGCAAATGATACTGTCTTAACGACAGGAGGCTTTCATCAAATAACACTTGGTTATAATTTTGGTGAGACTAGAGCACCTTATGATTGTAACTGTCCTGCGATAAATTAAAAGAATAAATCCTTCAAAATCAATTATTTTGAAGGATTTATTATAATATGGTAAAAACGAATATCTCTATTAAAGAAGGCTATTCATTTGAAGCCATTAATGCAAGAAACTTATCCAAATTAGGAAGTATGATTATTTTTGTTCTTCTGTTTTTTGCCATATTTTCTTTGCTATCATTAGGAACTAGCGGTACGTAGCTGCTTCTTCCTGATGCAATTAATTTTGAAGGGTCTACATTATATCTATTTTGTAATTCTCTTACAATAGAGGTAGCTCTTTGCACACTCAAATCCCAGTTGTCTTTAAGGTGAGATCCTTTTTTAACAGTACGGCTGTCAGTATGACCCTCCACCATAACTTCTACGGCAGGCTCTGAATTGACAACTGTTGCAATACGTTGGAGTAAATCATCTGCTTCTTTGCTCATGCGGTAGCTACCAGAACGGAATAGCATTTTATCTGAAATTGAAATCATAACAACGGTATTATCTATATCAATAGCTATATCATCAGGATTTGAATTACTTTCTAAGTCTTTATCAAGATTGCGCTTTAATTTATATGAAACCGCAAGATTCATAGAGTCTTCTAGTGTTTCTGCTTGAGCGAGTTCACTAGGATCTACATTGGCAAGGACTGTTCTTAATTGCTTTTTAGTGTCCTCTGAGATCACAGTGCCATTAGTGGTGATATCAAACTTGGCATCGTTTGTCTCTTGAAGTGAATTTATTTTTGAATTATAGTTTTCTACACGAGCTTCAATTGCAGCATACTTTGCCTCTATTTCTTCTTTTTCAACAGTAGTTTTTACTAAGGTGACTTTTGTGTCATCATATTCAGATTGAAGTTGTGTATATTTCTTTTTAGAAACACAAGAGGTTAAAGTTCCTGCGGTAATAGCTATAAGCAAGACATTTCTAGTTGTTTTTGAATTCATCATGATCATTATTTAAAGTTAAGTTGATGGTTATACGTCCCTGATTATACATATAGACGTTAACGATATCTTAAATTCATACAATGAACGCTTTTAACTAAAAAATCACCCACCCGTTAAGTTAAGTGATAATTTAGGTCTTGCTTATTGCTTCCACACAAAACCCTTCTCTTTTCCTTGTTTTTTTATCGCAGCTACTAAAGCATTACGTAACTCATTATCTTTGATATTTGTTTTATTTGAAACATATTGTTTTCGTTTAAGATTGAGCGTTGCAATTTCTTCTTGTATTTCAACTCGATCTGATTTTTTAAGTTCTAAGTATGTTTTTAGTTCTTTTTTTGTTTTTCCTTTGAGATGGTTAGGTAGGTCATATTTATTTATACTCTCAACGATTTCTTCGTTTTCTTCAAGAGCATCTACCAGATCCCAACTACTGTTTTTGTAAAATCTAGAACTTTTTGTAACCACTCTCTTTACAGCGTTTGCCTCGCCATAGGTCTGAGCATTTTCATCTTGTGTAGATTGAAGTTGCAACTTTACTTGTCCTAGAGCGCCATAGCCAATGTAGGTTTTGTTTAACTCTTCATTTTTTTCTAAAATCCTATCATCATACGGAGAAGAAACATGAACGGTTGCTCGATCGCTATTAATTGCAATATATTCTCCTTTTGATAATCTTGCTGCATCTTTCCATAGTGCTTTAGCACCTGTGTTGTAATCACCACAAAATATAGTATTAACGGTAACATCTTTGTCGCAAGCTCTGTTTACTGCATGTGTATACGCTACAGGGCCTTGATTAAACGGTTCATTGCCTGCTATGAAAATAATATTCAAACCCTCGCTTTCCGTACCCCAGTCAAGTTGATTTAAAGAAGATAATATCACGTTTCCACAGTATTCATTGCCTCCATTTGTAGTAAGTGCGAACAAGTTTTTTGAAATTTCATCTAGATCGTTACTAAAGGAGTTTACTTGTCTTATATAACCTTCTCGTGCATCTAGTCTATCATTTCCATATTCATACAATGCAATCTTGAGTTCTGGATGTATGTCATTACCGCATCTTGCATATGACAATTCGTTTACGAGTTCCCAGAGCTGTGCCCTTGCTTGATCTATAAGTCCGTCCATACTATTGGAAGTGTCTAGTAGTAGGGCTACTCTAATGGTAGGTAAAGAATTTTTATTTTCCATTTCTATTTTAGAAGAGATAGCGTTTGATGACTGATTCGCTTTCGCGAAAGCGGAATCTTTAAAATGATCCTTTTTAGCATAGGTAGAAATTGTTAAAAGGATGCTTAATCCGAGGAGTGTGAGTGATTTCATAATTTAATTTATTGATGAATAGATTGTAAACATAGCAAGAAGTAAAAGCTGATATTAGGATAAATGAGGGAACCTCTTTTCTCGATTAGGGAAGTCTACAAGCGGACTTGTGATCGCGTATACCAGTTGTTTGTTACATAAGTTTTGAGCTTAGATCTACATGTGTTGATTTTAAGATGCTATATTTTTAGATTATGTTTGACACAATGAATTATTTGAAAAGCATCGTAAATATATGTTTGTTTGTGGTATGCAGTATAGCTTTTTCACAACAAGAAACTGAAGCTGTAAGTCGTACAGGAAACTCAAGCTTTATAATTGTAGGTTCTGTGTTAGACACAGAGCATATGAAGCCTGTAGGTGGGGTTAATGTAGAAATTACAGGAGGAGCGTACACGATAACAAGTAGGGATGGCACGTTTAGAATTCGAGGAAAGATTGGGGATGAGTTAGTAATAAGAGGAGAAAATTTTACACCAGTATACTATACAATAAAGGACAGGCAGCGCATACGTTTAGAAGTGACATCCAGCAAAGAGAGTGCATCAAACAAAAAAACAAGGGCTCAGAATTCTTACACTCAATTGCTAAGCGAAGCTAAGCGTATTTATAAAAATGATGCTGCGCAAGCAATTGATAAAATCATAGAAGCACTGTCTAAGACAACTATTTCTAAAAGTCAACGGGCAGAAAGTTTTAGGCTACTAGGTGATATTTATAGCTACTGGAAACAATATGACCTTGCAGTATCAAATTATAAGAATAGTATTGAAAATCTACCCGCTATACCAGTAGAAATTCTTTTAGCAAAGGCACTGTATGCTAATAAAAATTACCAAGAGAGTATACGTCTATATCTAAAACTTTCCCGTAAGGATATTAGTCCAGAACAGAGCGTTAAGATAAAAGAAGGTTTAGGCGACGCTTATGTAGCCACAGGTGATTATGTGAGCTCCATAACAAATTATACCGCGGTCGAAAAGGATGTATCAAAACGTAAAAAAATATCTGAAGCTGCCCGCCTAAATACTAAATTAGGTGCTGTTTACGAGCAACAAGGTTCGCCTCAACAGGCTGCTACCTATTTTAATGAAGCAGCAGCTTTGTCAAATAGAGAAACATCAGAAGTTTCTATCCGGGCAAAAGCAAAAGTTGCCGATTTTTATAGCAAAAATAATTCTTTTGACGCAGAGATACAATTGCGACAATCAGCCTTAGAGGATCTTAAAGAGATTGCCGTAGACTCTATATCTAATGATGATAACATAACGGTTCAGAAACAGAATTACAAAATTGGAAATGCATTGGCTGCTCAAAAAAAGCTAGAGGAAGCCATACCTTACTTTGAGAAAAGTATTGAAGAGGCGGTCACAAAAGAAGATCTTATTGTTGAGAAAGATGCGCGCAGACGTCTTTCAGAAGTGTTTCGTGATAACGGCGAGTTTGAAAAAGCTGCCACCGCTTATGAAGCCTATAAAGAAGTGGTAGATTTAAGTTATAATAGAAAAGAACAAGAAATATCTCAGGCAACTAGATTTGGTAAAGAAATAGCAGCAAAGCAAAATAGAATCATGAGTCTCGAAAAAGACCGTTTGCTCAATGAAAGCAAGTATCAGCTCTATACTCAAGAGCAGGAGCTTGTTAAGGCCCGCGATATGAGGCAAAGGCTCATTATTGGATCGCTAGCAGTCATAGCAGTTTTATTGCTGCTTACAGCATTTTCAATGTATAGAAGTAATAAGCAACAAAAACTTGCAAATAACATACTCGCCTTAAAAGGCCTTCGCTCCCAGATGAATCCTCATTTTATATTTAATGCATTAAATTCTGTAAATAGTTTTATTGCGACCAATGATGAACGAACAGCAAACAAGTATTTGTCAGATTTTTCAATTCTGATGCGAGCAGTATTAGAAAATAGTGAAGAAGATTTTATTCCATTATCTAATGAGCTTGAGCTTATTAAAAGATATACCATGTTAGAGCATTTCCGTTTTAAAGATAAATTTGACTATACAATTACAATAGATGAAAATATGAATCTTGATGATTTCCTTATACCCCCTATGTTATTACAGCCTTATGTAGAGAATGCAATATGGCATGGCTTGAGGTACAAAGAAAAGAAAGGAAACCTACAGATTGATTTTAAACAAAAGGATGAAGAAACTGCAGTAATAAGAGTTACAGATGACGGTGTAGGTAGGTTGCAAAGTAAACTTTTAAAAACGGACCATCAAAAGAAGCAAAAGTCCAAAGGGATGGGAAATATCAAGAAGCGTATTGCAATTCTCAACGATATGTACGGAAATACTATTAATGTAAGCATAACCGATGCGTTTAAAAACGGAGAAGGAACAAAAGTTGCCTTGACATTAAAGAAAAGAAATTAATGGAGCTTAGAACAATATTAGTCGAAGATGAAGAGACAAGCAGAGAGATATTACGTAATTATCTTTCTAAGTATTGCCCTAGAGTTACTATTGTGGGTGAAGCAGCCAATGTAAGTGAGGCGCTAAGCTTACTTCAAAGCACAACTGTAGACCTTGTTTTTTTAGATGTAGAAATGCCTAAGGGTAACGCCTTTGACCTTTTAGAACAAATAGCAGATCGTGCATTTGAAACGGTATTTGTCACGGCTTATAATCAATATGCCATGGATGCTCTTAATAGTCACGCGGCCTATTATCTTCTTAAGCCAGTATCTATTGATGAATTAATTAAGGCAGTAGATATTGTGATGACTATAAAAAAGAAAGAAAATGAGTTAGAAAATAAAGTTCTAGTTGCAACTACGGTGGAAAAGCAAGGTAAAATCACAATACCAGTGCAAGATGGATTTGAGGTACTTGTTGTAAAGGATATTTTGTATTGTAAGGCAGATGATAATTATACTCAGATTTATTTAAACTCTGGAGCTAAGCTATTAGTGAGTAAAACCCTTAAGTATTTTGAAAATGCATTGAATAACTTTGGTTTTGCTAGAGTCCACAAATCATACCTTGTTAATCTTAATGAAATTACAAGTTATAAGAAAGGTAAAGGTGGAAGTGTCGTATTGAGTGGTGGAAAAGAGATCAATGTTTCTGCAAGTCAAAAAGCAAATTTACTGGCTCATTTCCAGTAAATTTCATCAAAAGTCTAGATACCTAATATTTACAGTATTGTTTTTTAATTCGCTTTCGCGAAAGCGTGACACAAAACTCTCCAGCACACCTACATCCTTGTTAGAGTAAAGCATATGACTTCCAATGCCCTCTATTTTGAGATTGCCATTTAGCGATAGCACTGTTTCAGTTTGTTTTGCAACAGCCAATCCAGAATCAATTATTTTAACGTGGGTTGGGAGTATTTTTTTTAACTGTGGAATAAGAAAAGGATAGTGACTACAGCCCAAAACTAGGTGGTCTATACCTGCATCAAGCATTAATTCTACATAGGAAGTGAGAAGAGTTTTTAATTCCTCACTCTCTAATTGATTTGCTTCAATTAAAGGAACTAACCCTTCACCTATAACTTCCAAGACATTTACATCTTGAGCATATTTGTCCATGGTACTATGAAAGAGGTTGCTGTTAAGTGTCCCTTTTGTAGCAAGTATTCCTATGGATTTTGTGATAGATTGCAAAGCTGCAGGTTTTATAGCAGGTTCTATACCTATAAATGGAATGTCGTAATGTGTTCTTAAATAATCAATAGCATTTGTAGTGGCAGTATTACAGGCAACAACAATAATCTTTGATCCTAAGTCTATTAATCGTTCTGTGTTTTTTATAGAGAGAGAAATAATTTCGTCACTAGAGCGAGTGCCGTAAGGAGCATATTTACTATCGGCTAGATATATAGTATTCTCAAAAGGTAATTGTGTAACAATCTCTTGCCATATAGAAGTGCCACCTACACCACTATCAAAAACACCTATTGCCTGCTGATTCTCCATAAGTCAAAAATAAAAAAAACTGCCCTCGTTTAGAGAGCAGTTTTTTTGTTTTTATTAGCTGTAAATTATTACATTCTTAGATGCCTAATTCTTTTTTTGCATCAACCATAAGGTCATATCCATCTGCCATAAGAACGCCACCAGCTCCAGGAGTTGAATCAAGAACAAAATCATAACCTTTTGCTCTAGCTACTTTTTGGATAGCTACTCTTGCCTTTTCAATAATAGGCTTTAGTAACTCCTGCTCTCTTTCTTGAAGTTTACCGTAAGCAGATTGTTGGTACTTTGAAATATTTGTACGTGTTTCTTGTATTTCTTGCATACGTCTTGCATTTTCCTCGTCAGTTTGCGAGTCAGCTTCACGGTTGTAACGATCTGCAGTCTTTTGCAATTCTGCGCCCATTCCAGAGATCTCTGCTTGATAAGATGTTTGTAATTTTTCTAAGTCGCCCATAGCAGTTTTATAACTAGGCATTGCCTCAACAAGTCCTTGTGAGTTGATATGTGCTACTTTACTTTGTGCCTGTACAGCGCTAGTCATACCTATTAATAATGCTATTGCTACTACGACTTTTGTAAACTGTTTCATTGTGATTTTAAATTTAAGTTAACTGTTGTTTTAAAAATTGGGTTAATCGTTATCACCATCATCACTTCCAGATGGGGTAACTTTCTTTTTTCTCGCGGCTAGTATAGAGTCTCTTTTTCTCGTGCGTGCTGCTATAATAGAATCTTTTTGCCTTTGTCTTGCTTGTACAGCATCTTCCTTACTTGTCTTGTTTACAGATAGCGGCTCTGGTAAAGAAGATCGGGTTTCTTTATTCGCTCTAGCATCAGCAATAGAGTCTTTTCTACGCTCACGAGCTTCTAGTAATTTTCTTCTTCTCTCTTCAAAAGCTTTTTGTCTCTCTTCTTTTTCAGAGGCTCTTTTCTTAGCTCTTTCTTCTAAGGCTGCCTCACGTTCAGATTTTTTATTTTCAATTTTACTTTGCCGTTCTTGTGTAGCTCTGTCTTCATCAAAAGTTTTCGCCTCGTCTATATCAAAAATTTTTTCATCTTTCTTAGAATTGAGTTGTGTCCTTTTTGAGGCTCTTGTAATACTTCGTAAAACTTGATCACTAATATCAAGTCTGTCTGCTGTGTATAGAAGCATTAGTTCTGAAGATTTGTCAAAGACTAAATCGTATTTTCTTGCAGTTGATATTTCTTGTACAGCATTAAAAACTTGATCTTGTACAGGCTGTACTAATTGCCTACGTTGTATTGATAAGTCACCCCCAGGCCCAAACCTTTTTTGCTGGTATTCTAATATTTGCTCTCTTTCAAAAGCTATTTCTTCATCTCTTTCTTCTATAAGCTCTTTAGTTAATAATGCACGTTCATTATCAAGCTGTGCGTTCATTTCATCAACATTACGAAGTTTTGTTTCTATTTCGCTTTTCCATTTCCCTACCTTAGTATCAAGTAAAGCAGATGCCTCTTTGTATTCCGGAACATTTTCAAGAATATAATCCATATCGATATAAGCAATGCGTATACCTCGTTGAGCTTTTGCCGACGTTGAGAAACTTAGGATCCCAAGAATAACGATAAAAATTTTTACTTTCATAAGTTCAGAGTTGCATTAGAAATAACCGTGCCAAAACTAGAACTGCTGTCCGATTATAAAATGAGTTTCCCAACCATTTGCACCTACGGTACCTGGTATAGGATCAAATCCATATCCAAAGTCAAGTCCTAATAAACCGAATGCAGGCATAAAGATACGAATTCCAGCTCCAGCAGATCTACTCAATTGGAACGGGTTATAGTCTCTAAAATTGTCATAAGACGCACCACCTTCTGCAAAAGTAAGTGCATAAATACTTGCTTGCTGGCTAAAAGTAATAGGGTATCTTAGTTCAAGACTAAACTTATTATAAATAGTGGCGCCATCATTTGCAGAATTAGACGTCCTTGAAAACTCTCTATCAATTGGAGTTACCGCTTGATTAGGATACCCTCTCAATCTAATTACCTCTCTTCCGTCAAGAGAGAAACCTCCTAGACCATCTCCACCTAAGAAAAAACGTTCAAATGGTGGGATGCCTCTAGCATTATTATATGCTCCGAGATATCCGAGCTCAATACCTGTTTGTAAAACAAATTTATCTACAAGTCCCGTGTACCACTTTCCATCAAATTTTACTTTGTAATACTCAAGCCAGTTAAATCTTTCTTGATCAATCTCTCCTATTCTTTGGTTATCTTGATTTGCAACTGCATCTTCACGATCTAGAGCTAGCTGCTCATAGTCAGTTCCATTCCAAACAGAATAAGGTAAAGTAAACTTACCTGAAATACTGATGTCAGAACCTCCTGTTGGAAAGATTAATCCTCCATAAAGTTCTTTTCTGCTTAGACCGATAGTGTAGGCAAGGTTTTCAGACGAACCATTTCCAAAGGTAAAGAGACCTGTGTTGTAGTTTTGTAAATCGTAATGTTGAAAGCCTATCGCATGTGATAATGTAAAGTTTCTATCTGGCCACGTTAGTCTTTTAGCGAGACCTAGTGATCCTCCAGTAATTAAAAATCTTCTGTCTCTATCTACACGATCTCTTTGACTTGTAGCCCTACTGTTAAATAAGTATTGGATAGAATGTGAAAAAGAGGCAGAAAATTGAACTGGCTTCTCTCCCCCAAACCATGGATCTGTGAGTGAAGCACTATATGTTTGATAGAACTGACTTGCTTGTGCTCTTAAAGAAAACTTTTGACCATCTCCCATGGGCAGAGGTTTATAAGCCTCTTTATTAAAAATGTTTTGTATAGAAAAGTTGTTGAATGAAAGCCCCAAGGTCCCTACAAAACCACCACCACCAAAACCTCCTTGAAGTTCTATCTGGCTAGCGCCTTGCTCTACGACATTGTATTCTAAATCTACGGTTCCCGCTTGTTGATCAAAGTTTTTAAACTCTGGCGTAAGTTGCTGTGCATCAAAAAATCCTAGTTGTCCCAATTCCCTAACGGTATTGACAACTGCAGATTTACTATAACGCTGTCCAGGCTTTGTTAATAGCTCACGGTAAATAACTGGATCTTTGGTTTTGTCGTTTCCTTTTACAGTGACTTTATTGAAATAAGCGAGTTTTCCTTCAGATATTCTTACTTCAAAATTAATTGTGTCATTAGCTACGCCCGTCTCTACAGCATTTACGTTTGAGAATAAATACCCGCTATTTTGGTAAAGGTTTGCGATGTTATCTGAGTTTGGATCTGAATCATCTTGAATACGTTCTTTGAGAAGAACTCCATTATAAACATCTCCTTTTCCTAAGCCTAGCTGACGGCTTAATTGCTCATCTGTATAGACTGTATTTCCTATAAAGTCAATGTCTCCTATATAATACCTGTTACCTTCTTCAATTTCTAAATTAAGAGTAATACTATTTTCATCATTCTTAATAATTGAATCTGATATAATGCGCGCATCTCTATAACCTTTTTCTTTATACTTGTTGATAAGAGATACTTTATCTTCTTCATAATCTGCTTTTGCAAATTTGGATCGTTTCCAGAGTCTCCAGATTTTTTTCTCTTTTGTATTTTTCATGGCACCTAGAAGTTTCTTTTCTTTTAACTTCTCGCGACCCATAAAATTAATGTCAGCAATTTTAACACGCTCTCCTTTGTCAATATTCACTATCATATTGACTTTGTTGCTAGAAACCGTATCTGCGACAGGAATAGTGTTAATATAAACCTTAGAGTTGTAGTAACCCTTTTTCTTATAACTATTCTCAATGTAATTTTTTGTTGTAGTCTCTAGATTTTCTGTCACTTTGGCCCCTTTGTTAAGACCATTGTCTTTTATAAACGTAGACCCTTTCTTTTGCTTTATGCCTTCAAAACGTACTTCATTAAGTTGTGGAACTTCCTTAATATCTAATTGTAAATCTACCTTTTTGCCAGTAACACTTGTAACATAAAGACTAATATCAGAGAACAATTCTAGCCCCCAGAGTTTCTTTATCACATTGGTGATTTTATCGCCAGGTAAAAAAATGGATTCACCAGATCTCAACCCTGTAAATGCAATTACAGTATTTTCATTATAAGTAGTTGTCCCTGTTACTTTGATGTCACCTATCTCGTATTTAGTGTCGGGATCTAATGGTAAAACTCTTTGTGCTTGCACTAAAGTAGCACTGCAAAGGGCAAAAAAGAGTATTAATTTTGTGGTTATTTTTGAAAAAATAACAGTATTATTTAATTTGTTCACTTGTCTTTCCAAATCTTCGTTCTCTTTTCTGATAATTGTAAATCGCGTCGTGTAAATGGTGTTTTCTGAAATCTGGCCAGAGAATATCTGTAAAATAGAATTCAGCATAGGCTATTTGCCACAATAAAAAATTACTAACTCGCTGCTCTCCACTTGTCCTAATTAACAAATCTACATCTGGCATATTTGCCGTATATAAATGGCTGTTAACACAATCCTCATCAATTTCAGCTGGCGAAAGTAGGTTATTTTTAACTTTAATACATATTTCTTGGACTGTTTTTACGATCTCCTCTCTACTTCCATAGCTTAGAGCAAGCGTAAGTTTTAATCCTTTGTTGTTTTGAGTTTTAGAAATTACTTCTTCTAATTCTCTTTGAGCTTTGTCAGGTAGTGTGTTTATGGCACCAATTGTTCCTAACACCACATCATTATCTTGTAAAGTGGCTATTTCTTTTTTTAAGGAAGAAACGAGCAGTTTCATTAAGGTATCAACCTCAGCTTTGGGGCGATTCCAGTTTTCTGTAGAAAAGGCATAAAGCGTTAGATGTTTGATTCCTAACTCTGCAGCACATTCTACAGCTTCTCTAACAGCTCTTGTTCCTTTCTTATGACCAGCAGCTCTTAATAGACCTTGCTTTTTTGCCCACCTTCCATTGCCATCCATAATGATGGCAACATGTTGTGGCAGTTTGTCTTTGTCAATTTGGGCTAGTATGTCCATTATTATCTTAAAAAACGCAGAAACAAGGCCTGCGACCAAAGGTAAAGCTTACAGTAATTCCTGTAAACATATACCAGTCATCATTGTTTTTATTTCCAAACTCTAACATGCCATCACCGGGAGCGCTCCCATCTAAGTTGTCTGTTAAAGTGTAGCGTATTCCTCCTTCAAGAGCAAATACTACATTAGAATTAAAAGCAGCCTTGTAACCTAATACTAATGGGATAGCCACATCCCAAGTATACCCTGTTGAGACTAGATTACTGTTGCTAAGGTTTAATTCTTCATGATTAAAATATGTAAAACCCGTATATAAGTACGGAGCATTAGGGTTTCTTTTGTTAAACATATCAAATTCCCAAAAGGTATATTCTAGACCTAAAGAGAATTCTTTTATACTATTTTTAAAACTCAATCCTCGAGAGTTCCTTCTCGCCTCACTGCTCTTGTTGTCATCACCTTCTAGTTCAGAAAAAAGAGCTGTAAATCTAAAAGAATGTCTTGCACTTCTATTCCATTTAAAAATCCCTCCTATAACAGGTTTATTGGGAGCGATATAATTTGTAGAGCCTACATCTCCTATAAAGTTTGAACCTCCTAGAAAAGCACCTATCTCATAGGTTTGCGCAGTCAGGTTCACGTTCCAAAAAAGGGCGACTATTATAATCGTCAGATACCTCATATAGCTATAAAAGTTTGCAAATATACTAATTCTGTGATCGTACTAACAATACCGTATGTTAAGATGGGGTGATTGTGCTTACGCTTTCGCGAAAGCGAACTCCACTCACGTGTATGCTAGCCATTAACAAAACAGTAAGAGGACAAATATATTGTTTAATTACGTTTATCTTCTCCCCAAAGAAGTTTGGCTCTAAGTGTTTGTAAAAAACTGTCGCCTTCTAGATGAATGAGATTTATATGAAACGGAGCTTTCTCAAGGGTGATGATAGTCTCATTATTTAAAGTGGCGATGCGAGAATCTAGTGATATGAGATGCTGTTCCTCTCTTCCAGAAACAGTAAGTTCAATAACAGTGTCATCCGGAATAACGAGAGGTCTTGCATTGAGGTTGTGCGGGGCTATTGGGGTCAAAATGAGACTTGATGTGTGCGGAGCAATTACGGGGCCTCCGCAACTCAAAGAATAGCCTGTAGAACCTGTTGGAGTGGATACAATTAGTCCGTCTGCCCAATAATTTGTAAGATCTTCTCCGTTGAGCTTTGTTTTTACAGAAATCATAGAAGTTGTATTTTTTCTGCTTACTGAAATTTCATTAAGTGCAAAGTTCAATTCACCAAAAGTATCTTTGTTCTTTGTAGTAATTTGCAGGAGACTTCTTTTTGAAATGCTGTACTTACCTGTAAGAATTTTTTCTATAGAAGGAGCAATATCTGTTTTCTTAATAGTAGCTAGAAATCCTAGTCTACCTGTATTTATGCCTATAATGGGTATGCTTAAGTCTCTTACGTACGTTACAGTTTTTAGAATGGTTCCGTCACCTCCAATACTTACAAAAAGATCATAGCTATTGTCTAATTCTCTAAAGGTACTAAAGTGTCCATAATCCTTATCTATAGTATCATTTTCGTGTATAAGTTTTAAAAAATTTTTTTCAATAATAACTTCTATCTTCTTTTTGTCTAAGATGTCCAGTAGCTCTTGTATATATTGTCCAGCTTCCTTGTGATAGAATTGACCGTAAATGCCTACTTTCATAAAGTTTACATGTTTAAATACTTTTCAAGGTATTTTGATCGCTTGTGAAGATCCTTAATAAAAGTATCTTCCTGATGGCTAGAAACAACATTATAGCTGTACCTTCTAAAAGCGGCTAAGATATCATTGAAGTTAGATCTTCCTATTTTTATAGAAATCTGAGCTATGTCTTGTTCTATTTTTGAAATAAACATTCCCCAAATCTTCCCTTCATTAGACTCAACAATTTGTGTTATCTCACTAAAAGAATAATCTAGCACTCCTTTCTCAATAATAACAACACTTCCTGGTTCTTGAATGAAAGGAGTGTTGTTAAAAAAACTCATAACATCCTCTAATTCATAATATCCTAAATATTGACTTTCTTGGTCTAGAACTGGCATTAAATTACAACCGTGCTGAGCAAAAGACTCCAGTACATCTAGCCAAGAGGTCTCATACCTCACAAAAAAATGTTCATACCCTTGATTATACTCACTAATTATAGCGTTTGCATTGTAGCAATGAGTATCATTCTCAGCTAGTGATCCTACATATACACCATCCCTTTGGATAGGAACATGAGAATATGTGGTCTGGCTAAAGATCGATTGGACATCTCCTATGGTTTCTTTTTCAGAAACCGGCTGTATGTCATTAATAATAAAGTCTGTTAATGTCATAATGCAAAATAATGAAAAAATAACCGCTCAGGGCAACTGTCTTCGTATTTTTGTAAACCTACATTTTTAAGAATCTTAAATTAATAAAGTTTAATTTTTTATTGGATGTATGTGGTATTTTAAAATTAGATTTCAAGTTGACAAGTAAAAGAATATGACAAAATTAAGTGTAAACATTAATAAGATTGCTACACTCAGAAATGCAAGAGGCGGGAATGTTCCAGATTTATTAAAAGTAGCAACAGACCTTGAAAGGATGGGTGCTCAAGGGATCACCATTCATCCTCGTCCAGATGAGCGCCATATAAAATATCAAGACGCGCGTGATCTTGTTGATATTGTAACAACAGAGTTTAATATCGAAGGAAACCCTATTCAGAAATTTATTGATCTTGTATTAGAAACAAAACCAACGCAAGTCACATTAGTTCCTGACACTGTAGACGCAATTACAAGTGATTCTGGTTGGGATACTGTAAAACACAAAAGTTTTCTGCAAGAAGTGATTGCTCAGTTTAAAGAAGAAGGAATTAGAACCTCAATATTTGTGGATCCTATTCCAGCAATGATTGAGGGGGCTCGAGAAACGGGTACAGATCGTATAGAGCTGTATACAGAGTCTTATGCAACTAAGTATATGACAGATAGACAAGCGGCGGTAAAACCTTTTATAGAGAGTGCATTTATTGCAAGTGATTTAGGTCTTGGAATAAATGCAGGTCATGACTTGTCTCTTAAAAATATCGAGTATTTTCATAATAGCATTCCAGATCTTTTAGAGGTATCTATTGGACATGCACTTATTGCAGAATCACTATATCTTGGATTTGAAACTACGATACAATCTTATCTTGAAAAATTAAAATAGCCTATGACTATTTATAGTAAAATAATCGGAAAAGGCACTCCTTTGGTTATTCTGCACGGATTTTTGGGGATGGGTGATAATTGGAAGACATTAGGGCGGCAATTTGCAGCAGATGGATATGAAGTGCATTTGGTAGATCAGCGTAATCATGGAAGGAGTTTTCATAGTGAGCATTTTAACTACAGCCTGTTAGTAGAGGATTTAAAGGTGTATTGTGACGAAAAAGGTCTTGATCAGATTCATCTTTTAGGTCATTCTATGGGAGGAAAGACAGCTATGCTTTTTGCAGTAACGTATCCAGAGTTAGTAAAAAAACTCATCATTGCAGATATAGGAGTAAAAGCTTACCCACAACATCACCAGCAAATTTTAGAAGGATTAATGGCGCTTTCAAAAAATGCTAATGCGCTTTCAAGTAGAACGGAGTCTGATAATTTTCTTTCGACCTATGTTTCTGATGAAGGAACCCGAATGTTTTTGCTTAAAAACCTATATTGGAAAGAGAAAGGGGTGCTGGCATTACGCATGAATTTACCAGCGTTAGTTGCACATATTGAAGAAATAGGAAAACCGTTGCCAGATGGCGCGAGCTATAGTGGAGAAGCACTTTTTCTAAAGGGAGAAAAATCAAATTATATTCTTTTAGAAGATGAGAATGAGATTTTTAATGCTTTCGCGAAAGCAAAATTAAAACCTATTTCTAAGGCTGGGCATTGGCTTCATGCAGAAAATCCGAAAGATTTTTATAAAGAAGTGATAAATTTTTTATAACATTGTCACAAAGAATTTGTTATGTACGCATAGTAAATTAATAATATTATTAGAGAACTCTTAAGTAATTTACAGTATACGTGCTTATTTTTGAGATATATTTAAATTTCCTTAACATCATTAAATTATGAAAAAAGTATTAAGTGCCTTTGTACTATTGCTTGTTGGTACCATGGTGTACGCAGGTGGTTATCGTGTAAGCCTACAGGGACAACGCGGTCTAGCTATGGGCCACACAGGTGTGGCTATGATTAACAACGCAGAGCTTGCGTTTTTTAACCCTGGCGGTCTCATACATCTTGAAAATAAACTCAATATCGCTGCAGGTGGTTTTGGTGTGTTTTCTGACGTAAAATTTCAAAATCCTGAGTACGGACAGTCTGTTCAGACAGATAGTCCAACAGGAACGCCGTTGTATTTATATGCAAGTTACAAGCTAAATGAAAGGGTTGCAGTAGGACTAGCGGTTTATACACCGTATGGAAGTACTGTTGAGTATCCAACAGATTGGGCGGGCTCTCATTTAGTAAACAGTATAGAATTATCTGCGATATTCATACAGCCGTTAGCATCATTTAAGCTTTTGGATGACTTAAGTATAGGAGGGGGACCAATTCTTGCTATAGGAGGTGTAAACTTTAACAGAAACCTATCAAGATCAACTGTAGATATCGATGGTAATCGATCCAATGTTGAGATCGATGCGCAAGGAGTGAATGCTTTTGGCTTTTCAGTTGGAGCAATGATCACGCCTAGCGACATGTGGTCTTTTGGATTAAACTATAGGTCTAAGATTGATGTAAAGGTAGAAGCTGGAGACGGGGATGCGGTTTTTACAAATGTTCCAAATTCTCCATTATCACCAATACAAAATGGTACATATGATTTTACTGCAACATTACCATTACCTGCAGAATGGACAGTAGGGGCTTCGTTTAAACCTACAGAAAAGTGGACTTTAAATTTTGATTATAATTATGCAGAGTGGGAAGCATATGATTCATTAGATCTCGATTTTCTAAACAGTGATGGTTCTGTAGCTTTAGAGTCTAGAAATGCTCGTAACTATAAGAATGCTTCTACTTTTAGACTTGGCGCTCAATATGAAGTTAGCAGTAAATTTGCGTTAAGAGCAGGAACATATTTTGATGAGTCTCCAGTACGAGATGGATATTTTGCTCCAGAAACCCCTAGAAATGATTCTTTTGGATTTACGGGAGGTTTGACCTTTAATGTTACGGATAAATTAGCTATTGATGCTTCATTCTTATACTTACGCTTTAAAGAGGTAGATGCTTCATATGACTATTATGAGGAAAATGGTGTGATAACTCCATTTGAAGGAACGTATAAATCAAGTGCTTTTTCACCAGGTATTGGCGTGAGCTATAAACTTTAAAAATTATTACAATGAAAAAATATTTAAATTATATCGCATTGCCTGCGATTGCTTTAGGGCTTGTGGCTTGTGAGCCTGAGTTTGATAATGATATTACAGATGAAGGTGTATATACAAGTGGAGAGGCAGACTTTTCAAACTATGTAGCTGTAGGAAACTCTCTTACTGCTGGGTATGCAGATCAAGCATTGTATATTACAGGACAGCAAAATTCATATCCTAATATTATGGCTCAACAGTTTGAGCTTGCTGGTGGAGGTGAGTTTACACAACCTCTTGTAAATGATAATACTGGAGGAATCCTTTTAGGGGGGCAACAAATTTTACCTAACCGTTTCGTACTAGCTGTTGATGCAGAGGGTAATCCTGGGCCAGCAAGACTATCAGGAACACCAACAACTGATATAACTAACGTTTTGACGGGGTCTTTTAATAATTATGGGGTTCCTGGTGCAAAAAGTTTTCACCTATTAGCGCCTGGATATGGTAACGTTGCTGGAGTTCAGACAGGTCAGGCAAATCCTTATTTTGTCCGTTTTGCTTCTAGTGCGAATGCTACAGTTATTGGAGATGCAGTTGCTGCAAATCCAACATTCTTTTCACTTTGGATAGGAAACAATGATATTCTAGGGTTTGCTACTTCTGGAGGATCAGGAGTTGATCAAACAGGAAATCTTGATCCTACTACCTATGGAGGTAATGATATCACAGATCCTAATGTTTTTGCAAGCGTTTATGCTCAAGAAGTTGCAGCTTTAGTTTCAACTGGTGCAAAAGGAGCTTTAGTTAACATTCCAGATGTAACTTCTATACCATACTTTACTACGGTTCCTTCTCAAGCAATTCCATTAGATGCTCAGACAGCTGGTACATTAAATGCAGTTTTTGGAGCTTACAACACTCAGATTTTACCTGGACTTGTACAATTTGGTGTAATCACTGCTGATGAAGCTGCTTTACGTCAAGTTACTTTTCAAGAAGGAGCAAACTTTATAACTATTCAAGATGAAGATTTAACAGATATTTCTACAATTGTTCAAGGAGCGCCTTTCAATCTAGATCCAATAACAGCAGGTTTGTTATCTCAATTACGCCAGACTACTAATGAAGATCTTATTCCTCTTCCTGCATCTGGAGTACTGGGTACGACAGATCAAGAGTTTTTTGATTTCTTAGTTAATGTCGCTGGTGTGAGTCCTGAGCAAGCTGCTTTGCAATCTATTAATGGTGTTTCAAGACCACTTCAAGACGCAAATGTTTTGACAACTTCAGAGCAAACACTTATTGCTAATGCTCAAGCACAATATAATGCTACAATAAGGGCTTTAGCAGATGCAAATGATCTTGCCTTTGTTGATGCGCAATCTGAACTTCAAGCAGTAGCTCAAGGAGGTGTTGCTTTTAATGGAGGTGTTTTGACATCTGCATTTGTGACAGGAGGTGCCTTTTCTTTAGATGGTGTTCACCCATCTCCTCGTGGATATGCTTTTACAGCAAACGCAATTATAGATGCCATTAATGAAAAATACAATGCAACGGTTCCTAATGTAAATATTGGGAACTACGGCACAGTTACAGCGAGTAACGATGTAAATTAACAGCATTTTTATCATAAATTAAAAAGCACCTTTTAAGGTGCTTTTTTTTTATATTTATTTTTGCTTTCGCGAAAGCGTGCTAAAACAAAAAAACATGAAATCTATTTTAAAAATTTTACTTACAGCATTTGTTGTTGTTATACTTGCGAAAATCATACCAGGGGTAACTGTAGCTAGTTATATGTATGCAATATTTGTAGCCATTATATTATCTCTTCTTAAGTTCATTGTGCGGCCTATTTTAATAATTCTCACATTGCCCGTGACCATTGTAACATTTGGGCTGTTCTTATTTATAATCAACGCATTACTTATTATGCTTACAGACTTTTTTATCTCAGGATTTGAAGTAAGTAGTATTTGGACTGCATTACTGTTCAGTATCTTATTAAGTATATTTCAAAGTGTCTTGTTTACCCTTGTGCCAGACAGCAAAAAGGACTAAGAGACAGTTAATTAAAAGATTGTCTGAATGAAAAAAAAATTGTATTTTTGCGCCCTCAAAATTAGATAAGAATGAATATTACAAAAGAGCAAATAGACGACTTGAACGCAGTAGTAAAGGTTGAAATCGTTAAGGAAGATTATAACGAGAAGGTGGAGTCTATACTTAAAAATTATCGCAAAACGGCAAATATTCCTGGTTTTAGAAAAGGACATGTACCTATGGGTATGGTCAAAAAACAGTACGGAATGCCTGTGCGTGTTGATGAAGTAAATAAATTAATTCAAGAAGCTCTAAGTAAATTTTTAAACGAAGAAAAACTAGATGTTTTAGGAAATCCATTACCTAAAAATCAAGAAGATTTTAATTGGGATTCTGAAGATTACAGCTTTGAGTTTGAACTCGGCCTTGCTCCAAAGTTTGATGTTAACTTATCACCTAAAAAAGCAATTACTAGCTATAAAATAAAGGTTGATGATAAAATGGTAGATAATCAAATCACTACCATTAGAAAACAATACGGTAAAATTATATCTCAGACCGAAGTAGGAAAAGATAGTGAAGTTTCTGGAACATTCTTGAACGAACAAGCTGGTATAGATTCTAAAACTACTTTTGAGGTAGCAAACCTGAAAGGAAAGAAAAATGTAGACGCATTTGTAGGAGCAAAGCCAGGTGATGTAATCACTCTAAAGACTAAAGGTTTATTTTCAGAAACAAGTTCTTATCAGTCTGCATTAAAAATATCTGAAGAAGAGGCAAAAGATCTTAATGCTGAAGTTGCTTTTACCTTAACAGAGACAAATAAGAGAGAGCCAGCTGACTTGGATCAAGAGCTTTTTGACAAATTATTTGGTAAAGATGCTGTAAAAAGTGTTACAGAGCTGGAAGCTAAAATAAAAGAAGATGGTGAGCGCCAGTTTGTACAACAAAGCGATCAGCAGTTAATGAATGACGTTACAGAGCGTCTTATCGATGAGACAAAATTTGATTTACCATCAGATTTTCTTTCTAGATGGATACAGTCTACAGGTGAAAAGCCTATGACAGAAGAAGAAGCAAAAGAAGAATTCACACGTTCTGAAAAAGGATTAAGATGGCAACTTATAGAAGGAAAACTAATTGCAGATAACAAGCTTCAAGTTACCTTCGAAGAGTTAAAAGAATATGCAAAAGAAATGATCAAATCGCAAATGATGCAATATGGTCAAATGAATCCTGAGGATAAAGAACTAGATGATATAGCAGCTAGAATATTAGGTAATCAAGAAGAAGTAAAACGCCTTTCTGAGCAACTTATGAACGTGAAAATGCTATCTTTCTTCAAAGAAAATATGAAATTAAAAGAAAAAGAAGTGACCTTTGATGAGTTTGTAAAGGAAGTTTACAATTAGAATAGGTCCTAGATAATAAGTATCTTTAAAGCGTTTTACTTGTATAGGTAAAACGCTTTTTTTTAAAAAAAATAGTGGAATAAGATATATGGATTACGGAAAAGAATTTAAAGAATTTGCTATTAAAGATAGAGGGATAAGCTCTACTTATTACGATAAATTAACCTCTGCAATGACACCTGTAGGACTTACTCCTAATATCATTGAAGAACGTCAGATGAACATTGCTCAAATGGATGTTTTTTCTAGACTTATGATGGATCGTATTATTTTCCTTGGAATGGGAATTAATGATCAAGTAGCAAATATTGTACAGGCACAGTTACTTTTTTTAGAAAGCACAGATGCAAATAAGGATATTCAAATCTACATCAATTCTCCTGGAGGGAGTGTATATGCAGGATTAGGAATATATGATACCATGCAATTTATCAAGCCAGATGTTGCGACAATCTGTACGGGAATGGCTGCATCAATGGGGGCGGTACTTTTATGTGCTGGTGAAAAAGGAAAACGTAGTGGTTTACCACATTCACGCGTGATGATACACCAACCTATGGGCGGCGCTCAAGGTCAAGCAAGTGATATAGAGATCACTGCAAAGGAAATACTTACACTCAAGAAAGAATTGTACGAGATTATAGCAAAACATTCTGGTCAGGACTATGAGAAGGTATATAATGATAGTGATCGTGATTACTGGATGAAGGCAGATAAAGCCCTTGAGTATGGTATGATAGATGAAATTTTGAAGAGAGATTAATTTTAAAAAAATTCTATGGTTATTACGCTTTTGCGAAAGCGTAATGTTATTTAAACCAGTGAATGACCCTTATATATTGAAGATACGATGGCGAAAGAAGATTTAGAATGTTCATTTTGTGGTAGGAAAAAGCCAGAAACCAATCTTTTGATTGCAGGACTTGATGCGCACATATGTGACCGCTGTATTGAGCAAGCTCACGGTATTGTGGCAGAAGAGTCAAAAGATACCGCTACTAACGACCTAGAAGGGGAGTTACAATTAAAAACACCTCATGAAATTAAGGCATTTCTTGATCAGTATGTGATAGGGCAAGAATTTACTAAGAAAGTAATGTCTGTAGCAGTTTATAATCACTATAAGCGCTTACTGCAGCCTGCATCTGATGATGACATTGAAATTCAAAAGAGTAATATTGTAATGGTGGGTCAGACAGGTACTGGGAAAACCCTTATTGCAAAAACAGTTGCTCGTATGCTCAATGTACCGCTTGCTATTGTAGACGCCACTGTACTTACAGAAGCTGGCTATGTAGGTGAAGATGTAGAAAGTATATTGACAAGATTGTTACAAGCTGCAGATTATAATCTAGAAAAAGCCCAGCGTGGGATTGTATTTATAGATGAAATTGATAAAATCGCTCGTAAAAGTGATAATCCTTCTATTACACGTGATGTAAGTGGAGAAGGGGTGCAACAAGCCCTACTAAAATTGCTAGAAGGAACTACAGTAAATGTACCACCAAAGGGCGGGCGTAAACATCCAGATCAAAAATTTATAGAAGTAAATACAGAGCACATTTTATTTATTGCAGGAGGAGCTTTTGATGGTATAGAGCGTCATATCTCAAAACGCTTGAATATGCAAGCTATGGGATTTGTAGCCAGTAAAAGTGATGAAGCTGTAGAAAAAGATAATTTACTTAAATATATTATCCCAAAGGATTTAAAAGATTTTGGTTTAATACCTGAAATCATTGGACGTTTACCAGTGCTAACGCATATGAATCCATTAGATTCTGGAACCTTAAGAGCAATTTTGACAGAGCCTAAAAACGCTATCATTAAGCAATATATCAAATTGTTTGATATGGATGGTGTGGCCTTCTCTATTACGGATGATGCTTTAGATTATCTCGTTGATAAGGCAATAGAATACAAATTGGGAGCTAGAGGTTTACGTAGTTTGTGTGAAGCTATTTTAACAGACGCTATGTTTGATATGCCCAGCTCTGATGAAAAGGAATTACAGGTTACAAAAAGCTATGCAGAGGCAAAACTTAATAAGTCTACACTTAAAAAGCTTAAAGCTGCATCTTAAAAACCTTTATTATTGAGATATAAAAAAACCAGCCTAAAAGGCTGGTTTTTTTGTCGGGGTAGCAAGATTCGAACTTGCGGCCTCCTCGTCCCAAACGAGGCGCGATAACCGGGCTACGCTATACCCCGAACTATTATCGGGGTGCAAATATAGTAAATTGAATTTAGTAAGCACAACATTAATTGTATTTTCTATTTAATTCTAATATAACTTTCTCCCTGAAATCTATTGCCTTCCTCATCAAGCTGGATTTGTTGGTAACTATCTGCACTGAGGAGCAGTTCAAAACGGAAAACCTTTGTGGTATCAACAATCCTCATCATGGGTCCTGAAGCATACTCGAGACGTTCTTCTAAAATCCCATTTGACACTGTGTAGCTCCCGTAGCCAAACCATTCATTACTGTCTGAGGGGTCGTTTCGTGTCCACATTACATGCCCATTGCTGTACATTTTTACTTGTCTGTATCCATTTTCGTTTGGAAGTGTTTCAGAAAGCATTCCATTCTCATACATTTGTTGGTTCTCTAATTCCCATACGCCTTCTAAAGTTAGTTCAGCGTTTTCGTAATTCAATCCATCACTTGAGATAAGTGTAGCACCCATCACATAGCAACAAAAAAGCAGTAATATTTTCATCATCTGTGGGTTTTAATTAATAAAATTTTGATTTACAGTACATTAAGGTACGAAAAAAAACTGACTATTTTTTTGAGCACGATTGTATAAAGTGGAAAGAATTAAACTTCAAATTTCTATATTTATCATTCAGTATAGTATGTACAAATTACACTGTAATAAGCTCAATGTGGAGCTATATTTTAGATACGGGTAGTAGCTTAGTCCGGTTAAAGTGCTGGTCTGGGGGACCAGAGATCGGAGGTTCGAATCCTCTCTACCCGACATACTTTGAGCTAGAGCACTCGGTTCAAAAGTGATGTGTTATTGTTTAATAAAAAAGTGAGTACCATATGGTACTCACTTTTTTTCTAGGTATTCAAAAATAATTTCTTAGAAAGAATACGTCAGTCCTAATAAGTAGTAGGTCTGTATAGTGTTATCTATATTTTTAAAGGTAGGCTCAGGTTCGATTGGAGTCTCTATCAGTGCATATTGACCTAGCTCATAAGCAAGTGTTTCTTGCTTATTACCTCTTAATCCAAATTCAAAACCAACTCCTATTTGATTAAATAATTTATAATTAAATGAGTTAATCCAAGTAAAATTAGAATAATCATTGCTTTTATAACTTTGGAAAGCAGATAAATTTGATTTAAAAGCGATTTTACCAATCTGCCTTGTGTAATCTGCAACAATTTTTGCGCCCAAGGAAGACTCATATACTGCTTCAGTGTTACTGAATACAAAATTATAGTTAAGGGGGTGTACCACTACTACAAGATTTGCGATAGGAGTCCAAGTAGCACCAACACCTATATCTAAATAACCTGGGTCATTAAAGTTATTCAACACCGTTGTTCTATATTCTGCCAGTGTGGAAATCGCAAGTTTCTCTGATAATTTATAACCATACAATGAAGATATATTAAAAACGTCTGTCGCTTCTCTAAAGCTATCATCATCTGTTGGATCATCCTTATCGTCAAACTTGACCCAGCCCAAATTTACATTGAGGCTATTTCTCCAAAAATATTTAGGTGCCATTTTATTGGCAAATACATTTCCTGTAATACCTATATTTCCTGAAGAAACATTAGGGTTCCCTTGAGAGTACCAATCATTAAATCTAGAGAAGTTAGCCCCTATCGTGCCAAATGCTCCATATTTCCAACCTGGAAGAGCGTCTATTTGAGCTTGCAAAGCAGCTACTTCTCCTTGAAGTTTCTTAATCTCTGCATTTTTAGGAGCTTGCTCAGCTTTTAATTCTTCCTCTGTTTGAGCTTGGATACCTACTGATAGAAGTAATGCTATAGTAATTGTAAAAATTCTTTTCATACTATCAATTTATTTAATTGTGAAATATAAAGCTTATTATAAAAAATACTTCATCAACTTAGAAAGTTTTTATGTTTTACAATAAAAATTAAATTATTGGTCAGTTTACGATTTCCACTCAATGAAAGCATATTTTAAGCCTATTCCCAGAACTTCCCTGACTTGTAGGCCAGAAACTCCGTTATCATCATAGATAAGTTGTAAAGCTAAATTTGTAGTAACATATCGATTCACTTGCATCGCTAGATTTAGTGTGTAATCGAGATCAATATTTTTGGTTTCTTCTAAGTAGTCTGCATATAGATTGAGTGTGTTTTCAAACTCCATATTTTTTAAGAGCTCTTCTTTGTAATATAAACTTAAAGAAGCACCTAGTTCAAACCGAAAGGATTCATTTGCTTCTACACCAAAATAAGGTTCGTATGCTTCCACAGCCTCAGGATTTGTCTTGTCAATACATGTAAATTTGGATTTAACAAAAATAAATCTAGCAGTCGCTGGTGCAAGATTTATGCTGAGATCATTACTTTTTTTCCATAAAATCCCAGGTCCAGATTGCAGGTATGCTGGTGAAAAACTATCTGATATTTCTATTCGATCTTGAACAACCTCTACAATTTCACCAGTATCATCTAGAATTTCTCTATCAAAAAAAGTATATCCAGGAGCTATTTGTGTTCTAAAATTTAAAAGCCCAGAATAATACCAATTTGTTTTTCTTATTCTACTACCTACCAGGCTATTTAATTCCAGTTTATCTGTGGTTTTACGAGTATATTTCTGATCTTTTGTAGCTGCTAGCCCAAGAATTGCAGTGAGCTTTGTATCCCAATTGAGTTTTCGTCTTTTGTAATTAATATCCCAATTAAGATTAAAGTTACCTGCAACATTAGAGGTTCCTCCACCTTGCCAGTCACTACTAAATGCACTTTGAGAGAATAACAGCTCTGTAAGACCTACACTACGCCAGCCATCTGGTATTGAGTCTTTTTTCTTTTTAGTTTTTTCTTGAGAATAAAGTAGGGTTGAGAAACCTAGAAAAAATATTAGAAGTAAACGAGACATGAGTATTCTACTTTGGAAATTAAAAGTTAAATATACCTGTGTAGCATAAAAAAATTAAATAGAAATCTATTTGGCTTTTTTATAAAGTGGGACAGAAGAACAAGCTTCACCAAACATCAAACTGCGTACGATGGGTTGTAGTTTTTCAATAAGTAATAAATAAGCATTTTCAGGAACGGGCTTATTTGAGCACCCCTTTATAATAAGAGGTACATTTTCATATTGCGAAGTGTTTAGCTCTGCAATTTTTTCAGTGTATAAAACAGTTTCTAGAAGCTCTAAAGAGCCAGTTATGGTTTTATTTGCAATGCCATTTAAATGTGTGGAAACAAGCATGAATGCCCATGCAGGAATAATTGCATTCGTGCTACATTGTAATGCTACAAAACAGTGATTGTATTGTAGCCAATTGTGATTTTTTACGCTTTCGCGAAAGCGGGACTCCCTCAATAAAATTCCTTCTTCTAACCACTGAGAAATATCTAATACTACTCTTCTTCCAGGAGGATATAAATCCTCTAGGTCAAATGTAACAAGTTTACTATTTGCAACTCTATTGATAATCTCCTCAGCCATGTATATGCATTTTTTAGAATAAGCATTTAAAGCATTCCAAGCTCAAGTTTTGCCTCTTCACTCATTAAATCTTGTGTCCACGGTGGATCAAAAGTGATTTCTACTTCACAATCCTTTACCTCTTTGAGAGATTTTACTTTTTCTTCTACTTCAAGAGGAAGTGTTTCTGCTACAGGACAGTTAGGCGTTGTTAACGTCATCAAAATTTTTGTATCCATATCTTCATTTACAAAAACATCGTAAATAAGTCCTAACTCGTAGATGTCTACAGGTATTTCTGGATCATATATGGTTTTAAGGACACGTACAATTTTATCTCCGAGTTCTTCTGTGTTTATTTGGTCACTCATAACTATCTAGTTCAATTGTGTTTGATATGCAACAGCATATAATTTTATTTGTTTTATCATGCTCACTAATCCATTTGCGCGTGTAGGTGAAAGGTGTTCCTTCAAGCCTATCTCATCAATAAAATCTGTGTTTGCATCTAAAATAGCTTGTGGTGGTTGCCCAGAAAAAGCACGAATGAGAATAGCAATAATACCTTTTGTGATAATGGCATCACTATCTGCTGTGAAGCCTACTTTTCCATCTTTCATATCTGCATGAACCCATACTTTACTTTGACACCCCTTGATAATATAATCTTGTGTTTTAAATTGATCATCAATGAGAGGTAAAGACTTTCCTAAATCTATCATGTACTCGTAGCGTTGCATCCAGTCGTCAAACATAGAGAACTCATCTATGATTTCTTCTTGTATTTCTTGTATCGTTGCCATAATTAGATGTCTGTAGGTTTAGCCTTTAAAAGAACATTACGCTCTTTATCAAACAGAATGAGTATGTTTTTTTCAATCGTAAATGCATTTACTTTGGGTAGCGCTTCTGTAAACTTCTGCTCTATATCCATACCATCTGCACAAGCCTTTTTGGTAGCCAAAGGAGCAACTATTTCTAATTTTCCACCTCCTTCTGTAAAAGCTGCATTATATGTATTACAACCTGCAAATCCTTGAATACGCCTAAGTTGATTGTCTATATTAAAAGTTGGCCTATTAGTCATTAAAGTTTTATCCCCTAGTTGAGTTATTGTAAAATATCCGGCAAAGCGAGGGCCCATAACGGTTTTATCTTCTATACTTTTTACTTGGGTAGACTTACAACTTATAAGTAGCGCAACAATGGCCAAATTCAGAATGAATAAGTTTTTTTTCATAATATAAATATTGTGACAAAGATAGTGCCCAAATGTGTAACTGCCATCTTGACTATGATAGCATTTTATGCATATAGCATATACGTCTATAATCGTCGTGTAATAGGTTAAAGTCTAACAGTTGCGATCCAGACTTATAATATCCTAATCCTTTATAGAATGCTTGAGCTTGTGTTTGTTTTTCCATAGCATCTAGCCATATAAGGTTGCTTTTTTTTGATCTTGCAAGATATTCACAATAATTCATTAGTTGTTTTCCTATTCCTTTGCCTTGCATCTCTTGTTTTAAATAAATACGATGTACTTTTAAAGCATTAGGTTCAGCGAGTGGCTCATATGTACAATCTGATATGGTCTTTAAAATTCCTATTGTTTGAAATGCTTCTGTATTGCTTTCGCGAAAGCGTATAAAATTATATGAACCTCCCTCTTGGTTTAATTCAAGATCAAGATTTTCTTGATTGTATATGTTAGTTAGATACCAAGAACAATCATCTTTCCAGTAATGCATGTATACGGGAGGATAAATTTCCCACATTAGTTCCCAAAGTTCTTCTTGATCTTTACTTTTTATAGCATCAAGAAAAATAAGTTCAGAAATTTGAATCATCCTACTAAGAACTCTGTTTAAGATAGCATTTGCACCGCTCTTTTTGTTGCTGTCACGAAGGCGTCGATTTCTTCTTTTGTGTTATAAAATGAAAAACTAGCACGGATAGTTCCAGGTATTTTATAAAAATCCATAATAGGCTGCGCGCAATGATGCCCAGTTCTAACCGCAATACCTAGCTTGTCTAAAATAGTCCCGATATCGTAAGGATGTATGTCTCCTACATTGAAAGAAATCACAGCCGTTTTCTCTTTTGAAGTTCCGTAGATCTTTAGATTTTCTATCTTTAGGAGTTCATCTGTGGCATACTTAAGTAATTCACTCTCATAAGCAGCTATTTTATCAAAGCCAATCTTATTCATGTAATCCAATCCTGCAGCGGTTGCGATACCTCCACAAATGTTAGGTGTCCCTGCCTCAAATTTATGAGGTAAGCCTGCATACGTAGTTTTTTCAAAAGTTACTTGATCAATCATCTCACCGCCACCTTGGTAAGGAGGTAATTTTTCTAGCCACTTTTCTTTCCCATATAAAATTCCCACTCCTGTAGGACCGCAAATTTTGTGAGCAGAACAAACATAAAAATCGGCATTGAGATCTTGAAGATCTGGTTTTATATGAGGTGTTGCTTGTGCGCCATCAATAAGAACAGCTGCTCCCACTTTATGAGCCTCTTCAATTATATGTTTGATAGGATTTATAGTTCCTAATGCATTCGAAACGTGATTTACAAATACGAGCTTCAATTTTGATGACATCGCTTTCGCGAAAACGTCCATATCTAACTCACCGCTTTCTGTCTGTGGGATTACTTTAAGAACAGCTCCAGTCTTTTCACAAAGCATTTGCCAAGGCACAATATTGCTGTGATGTTCTAATGCTGAAACCAATACTTCATCGCCATCTTCTAAAATATCTGTAAAGCCATTTGCAACTAAATTTATAGCATGTGTTGTTCCTGCAGTAAAAATTATCTCGTAAGGTTGTGCAGCATTAAAATGATGTTGAATTGTAATGCGAGCCTGCTCGTATTTATCCGTTGCTTCTTGAGAAAGGGTGTGTACGCCGCGATGTATGTTTGCATTGTAGTTAGAGTAATAATCTACAATAGTGTCAATTACCATTTGTGGTGTTTGAGAGGTTGCTGCGTTATCAAAATAAATAAGGGACTTACCATTTACTTCTCTTTTGAGAATGGGAAAATCGTTACGTATCTTAAGAATATCTTGCTCGTTTAAGGTCATTTAAATGCTGTTGTAAATTAAATCCCCTCTCTTTAGTCAAAAAGAGAGGGGATTTTTATGTTCATTTGTTTCTTTTAACAAAAAACAAAATTTTTGATAAACTCTCTAATTTCTGTTATTGTTCAAATCCAATGTTAACACCTATTTTCTTTGCAATAAGCTTTGTGATTCTGTCTTTTAACTGTGGGATTTTCACACTAGATAATACTGTGTTTGCAAAGGCATACATTAATAAAGCGCGTCCTTCTTTTTCTCCGATACCACGAGACTGTAAATAAAATAGTGCGCTTTCATCTAGTTGACCTATGGTGCAACCGTGTGAACAGCGTACATCGTCTGCAAAGATTTCTAATTGAGGTTTTGAATTTATGGTTGCGGTATCATCTAATAAAATATTGTTATTAGACTGGTAGGCATTTGTTTTTTGAGCTTCCTTTTCTACTACTACCTTACCATTAAAAACACCCACAGATTTGTCTGCAAATATGCCTTTGTAATCTTGGTGACTCTCACAGTTAGGAGTAATGTGGTGCACTAAGGTGTTGTGATCTACATGTTGCTTCCCTTCAATAATGGTCACTCCTTTAAGGATAGAATCCATATACTCTCCTTTTTGGTAAAAGTTGAGATTATTTCGGGTGATATTGCCACCTAGTGAAAAAGTGTGTACAGAAACGATACTTTCTTTATGTTGCTCAATTTCTGTAGTGTCTATAAGTGATGCTTCTAGATTGTCATTCTGAATCTTATAATAATCAACAAGAGCTCTTTTATCTGCAAAAATTTCTGTTACAGAATTAGTCAACACTTTTTTATCTGTAAGGCTCTGATGACGTTCGATAATTTGCACTTCACTATTTTCTTCTGCAACGATCAGGTTGCGAGGTTGTAACATGGCAGCATCATTTATTCCTGTCGAGAAGTGAATGATTTGAATAGGTTTTGCAGCTACCTTCCCTTTAGGAATGTAGATATAAGCTCCGTCTTTGGTAAAAGCGGTATTGAGAGCATCCATAGAATCACCCTTGGCAATTTTATTAAAATACACATCAATTACTTGTTTGTATTTAGGCTTTGATAAAGCAGCCCCCATCGTACAGACGTCTATGCCATCATGAGTTGTTTCAGAAAGATAAGAACTGAAAACCCCGTCGATAAAAACAATTTTGTACGTATCTAAATCATTCAGGAAGTATTGCTTAACATCTTTAAAGTCAAGAGCAGCCTCTTTACTTGGGAAAATTGAATAATCCTCTTTTAGAACGCTATTCAAGGAGGTGTATTTCCAATTCTCTAATTTCTTAGTTGGAAATCCCTCTGCTTCAAAAGTTTTTATGGCCTTGTTGCGGATATCGTAAATAGGCGAGTCTGCATCAATGCTTTCTTGAAGAATAATATGATTACTTACTAATTTTTCTTTTAAACTCATATTGTTAAATTATGATCTCAAAGTGATGTGTTTATGATTAAAATAAACTCAATGCGCATCACTATGAAATTATTTTAAGCGCCTACCTCTTCTTTCAGCCAATCGTATCCTTTTTCCTCAAGCTCCAAGGCAAGTTCTTTTCCACCAGAACGTACAATTTTACCATTCATCAAAACGTGGACGTAATCTGGCACTATATATTCTAATAATCGCTGGTAATGTGTAATAACTAATACGGCATTATCTTCGCTCTTGAGTTTGTTTACACCATTTGCTACAATACGTAACGCATCGATATCAAGACCAGAATCTGTTTCATCAAGAATAGCTAGCTTAGGCTCAAGCATTGCCATTTGAAAAATTTCGTTACGCTTCTTTTCTCCACCAGAAAATCCTACATTTAAGGAACGAGAAAGAAATTTACGATCCATTTCAAGAAGCTCTGCTTTTTCTTTGATTTTTTTAAGCATTTCGCTGGCAGGCATGTCTTCTAAGCCTTTTGCTTTGCGAGTCTCATTGATCGCAGTTTTGATGAAATTTGTTACAGAAACCCCAGGGATTTCTACAGGATACTGAAAAGATAGAAAGATACCTTCATGTGCTCTCTCTTCTGGATCCATTTCTAAAATAGAATTTCCATTAAGTTCTATCTCTCCACCGTTTACCTCATACTCTTCTTTTCCAGCAATTACAGAAGCGAGCGTACTTTTTCCAGAACCGTTAGGTCCCATAATAGCATGCACTTCGCCAGCTTTCATTTCAAGGTTGATTCCTTTAAGAATATCTTTTTCTTCAATACCTGCTTGCAGATTCTTTACTGATAACATAATTCTACGTTCTAATTTTGTGATAGCGTATCACTTTCTACTTCTATAGGCACATCCCCAGCATTGAGTCTGTCACCTGCTTTTAATCGTAAAGGGGTATCTCCTTTAGGAGCCTTCACTTCTATAATTTCTTTAATGGTTACGATACTATCCCAACCCTCAGTTCCTTCTTCTTTGGCTTTTACTGTAGCCTTTACGATAACTGGAACCATGTCAAACTCATCTCTTTGTAAGGGCTTTATAATAGTTGCCAGCTCGTGCATTTTCTCATCTAAAGTAACACCATAAATGTAAGTGTCTCCTTTTAATACCGCAGCGTCTGTAAGAAAAATAAATTCTCCTTCATATACGCTAGAGGCGGCATCATTTTTACAACTTATTGTTAAAAAAACCGCTAAAAATAACAGAAGGACACGTCTCATTATTTATTAATTGAGTTTAGAAGGAGTGTTAGCAAAATCTTCAGCATCATGCTGGATGATCACTTTTGCATTGTTCGCTTTCGCGAAAGCTTCAAAATCTTTTATACTTTTTTCTGTTTCTGGAATATCATAATTGAACTGTGGTACAATTTGATTTTCACGATTTTTTTCAAAATGATAGATGTCACCAGAGAGAAGTGTAGGTCCATTATTCTTAAGCTTTAAGAATAGTACTTGATGTCCTGGGGTGTGACCTGGCATAGATTTTATAACTACGGTGCCGTCACCAAAAACATCTTTGTCACCAGTGAGTTTTTCTACATTAGTTAATTTTGAGAAGCTGCTTGGGTCGTAAAATGTGTTTCCCTTAATTTCTTCTCCATTTGCAAAACTATATTCTTCAAATTGTACAAGCCATTTTGCGTCTGGAAAATTATTTGCTGCACCTGTATGATCAAAATGTATGTGCGAGAACGCAATCATATCAATGTCAGAAGTTGTCATCCCAATTTGTGCAAGCTGTGTCTTAATTGAATCTTTACGTGAGATAGTAAAAGCTCCTCCTTCTGGGGTGTAAGGGTCTTTACCTACAAGCATTTCTGGTAAACCAGTATCCCAAAGCAAATTTCCTTTGGGGTGCTTTATAATAAAGAAAGCATCTGCTAACTGT
This sequence comes from Dokdonia sp. Hel_I_53, assembly GCF_007827465.1. Classification (NCBI taxonomy): domain Bacteria; kingdom Pseudomonadati; phylum Bacteroidota; class Flavobacteriia; order Flavobacteriales; family Flavobacteriaceae; genus Dokdonia; species Dokdonia sp. Hel_I_53. The sequence continues at coordinate 1,643,078 of NZ_VISL01000001.1, read as the reverse complement.
TTTGATTCCCCTTTATAGGTGTCTCCTTGTGCAAATAAGTTTAGGTTATTTGCCATAATAGAACCTCCATCAAGTTTATGTAGCGTTATTTCAGGTAGCGTGTCTACTTTTATAACAGCATTTTCTTCGGCAGCTTTTTTTCCTTCTTCGTACCCTTTTTTAAAGTCTTCACAAGAAGTTATGGATAATAGTAAGATTGCAATTGCCAGTATTTTTTTCATAACTATTTTTCTATTTTAATTATCCTACAGATCCTTCAAGGCTTATCTCGAGCAACTTCTGTGCTTCTACCGCAAATTCCATAGGGAGTTTATTAAGCACTTCTTTTGAGAAACCATTTACAATAAGTGCGATAGCTTTTTCAGTATCAATTCCTCGCTGATTACAGTAAAATATTTGATCTTCACCTATTTTACTTGTGGTTGCCTCGTGCTCTACTTGAGCTGTTTTGTTTTTGGTTTCAATATATGGGAATGTGTGTGCGCCACACTCATTACCCATCAATAATGAATCACATTGTGAGAAATTACGAGCATTTGTAGCTCCAGCGTTAATTTTGACTAACCCTCTATATGAGTTTTGTGATTTACCAGCAGAAATTCCTTTTGAGATGATAGTACTCTTAGTGTTTTTACCTAAGTGAATCATCTTTGTACCCGTATCTGCCTGTTGATAATTATTTGTCACAGCAATAGAATAAAACTCACCTATAGAATTATCTCCCTTTAAAATACATGAAGGATATTTCCACGTTACAGCAGATCCTGTTTCCACCTGTGTCCATGAGATTTTAGCATTCTTCTCACAAAGCCCACGTTTAGTAACAAAATTGTAAACTCCTCCTTTGCCTTGATCATTACCAGGGTACCAGTTTTGCACGGTAGAGTATTTAATCTCTGCGTCATCAAGAGCAATAAGTTCTACAACAGCAGCATGCAATTGATTCTCATCGCGACTAGGAGCTGTACAACCTTCAAGGTAGCTTACATAACTTCCCTCATCTGCTACTAATAAGGTTCTTTCAAACTGCCCCGTTCCTCCTTGGTTAATACGGAAATAAGTAGAAAGCTCCATAGGACAGCGAACTCCTTTTGGAATATAACAGAACGAACCATCTGAAAATACAGCACTATTTAATGCTGCATAATAGTTGTCTTTTACAGGAACAATTGTTCCTAAATGTTTTTTTACAAGCTCTGGATGCTCTTTAATAGCTTCAGAGATACTCATGAATATAATTCCCTTCTCTGCTAAAGTCTTTTTGAATGTTGTAGCAACAGAAACAGAATCTACCACAATATCCATAGCGATATTGTTCATTTTCTTTTGCTCATCTAAAGAGATCCCTAATTTCTTATACATCGCCAGTAAATCTGGATCTACATCATCAAGTGTTTTATTAGGATCTATATCCTTTGGAGCAGAATAATAAGCGATATTTTGAAAATCTGGTTTTTCATAATTCACATTTGCCCAGTCTGGCTCTTCCATAGAAAGCCACACTCTATATGCATCTAGTCTCCACTCCGTCATCCACTGCGGCTCTTCTTTCTTTGCAGAAATTGCGCGTATGATATCTTCATTTAATCCTACAGGAAATGTTTCCGTCTCTATGTCGGTAAAAAAACCATATTCGTATTCTTTGGTTTTTAATTCTTCCCTTAAATCATCTTCAGTATATGCCATCTTTAATTTTTCTAGCTTGTATACGCTTTCGCGAAAGCGTATTTAAAACCTTTAATTTATAGTGAAAAGCTTTCTCCGCAACCGCAAGTGCGTTGCGCATTTGGGTTGTTAAAAACAAAACCTTTTCCATTAAGGCCACCACTGTATTCAAGGGTAGTTCCTATGAGATAAAGGAAGCTTTTTTTGTCTACGATTAATTTTACATCGTTATCTTCAAAAACCTTATCATCTTCTGTGTGTGTTTTATCAAAATGAAGATCATAAGATAAGCCACTACAACCACCACTCTTTACACCTACGCGCACGTAGTCTGTGGTCACGTCAAAACCGTCATCCTTCATAAGGCTGGCAATCTTAACTTTTGCTTGAGAATCTACTTTAATCATAATCGTTCTAAATAGTTTGCAAATATACGGCTTAGGGATCGTTTTTCAATGCAGTCTAACATATACTTAATAGATGATGATATAGGGGTTCCTTATAGAGGAGATGGAAATCTTTTTTGAGGTGTGAATTTTTATGGGGTGTCTTGTATTTACTACGCTTTCGCGAAATATTTCTAAAATTACGTATCAGGAGTCTTAGACTAAATATTGGAGTAAATGTGTATCCGAAATAGCAATGGTCTCCAAATAAAATACGCTAAGATTTTAATATAGTTTTCCACAGTGCATTGTTGACATATTTTTCACTTTCTCTTAATATTAAGTAAACACACTTGATGGCGAAGAAATAGAAAAAAACCGAACGCTTGCGAAGCCCAATAAAATGGTTATTGTGAATAATGTGTTGAAAACGTAATATTAAAAACCCTTTTTTGAACGCATAAAAACAAGACCTTTATTATCCCCTCATAACAAATCATAACATCTCAAAAATCATGGAAATAACTCACATCGTAAAGCGTGACTTTCAAACGCAACCCTTTCATCAGGAGAAAATTACAAATGCAATCCTTAAGGCAATGACTGCCGTTGAACACGGAAGCCCTGAGGATGCTGAACGTATTTCTAACCTTGTAAATGCAGATCTTGAGAAAAGAAAGGATCGTGACAATGGATATGTGCCAACTATAGAGCAAATACAAGATCTCGTTGAGCAGCAGTTAATGAAGAGTGGGGAGTTTACAGATGTGGCAAAAACATACATCTTGTATAGAGATGAGCAAGCTCAAAAACGTAAAACTAACATTTTTGAAAAACGAATAAGTCTTAAGCCTTATGAGTACCCTCAATTGTATGATTATGTTCCAGCAATAAGACATTCTTATTGGATTCATACAGAATACAATTTTACAAGTGATATCCAAGATTTCAAGACACGCCTTACAGATGTGGAGCGTAGTGCTATCAAAAATACGATGCTTGCCATTTCTCAAATTGAAGTTGCTGTAAAAGGTTTTTGGGGTGATATTTATCACAAAATGCCTAAACCTGAGATTGGAGCTGTAGGAGCAACATTTGCAGAGAGTGAGGTAAGACATGCAGACGCTTATTCACATCTTCTTGAAATCTTAGGACTCAATAAGGAGTTCAAAATGCTCAAAAAGAAGCCTGTAATGATGAAGCGTGTCCAGTATCTTGAGACAGCGCTAAAAAATGCAAAAAGTGAGGATAATAAAGAATATGCAGAGTCTATTTTGTTATTTTCTTTATTTATAGAACACGTATCGCTTTTTTCTCAGTTTTTAATTATCATGGCTTTCAATAAGCATAAAAACATGCTTAAAGGAATATCAAATGTTGTAGAGGCAACTTCTAAGGAAGAACAAATACATGGTGACTTTGGTATTGATATTATTAAAATCATTAAATCTGAAAATCCAGAATGGTTTGATGCCGCTCATCATGAGAACGTAAGAGAGATGTGTAGACAAGCTTTTACTTCTGAAAGCAATATTGTAGACTGGATTTTTGAAGCTGGAGAACTTGATTTTCTACCTAAAAATTTAGTGAATGAGTTTATTAAAGATAGATTCAATAAATCTTTGAAGAGTATTGAAATCGAACCTGTATTTGATGTAGATGAAACATTACTTAAAGATACAGAGTGGTTTGATGATGAAATCATTGGGACCAAACACGGAGATTTCTTTGTTAAGAGATCTGTAAACTACACAAAAAGAGCACAAAGTATAACTTCAGACGACCTATTTTAAGATGAACGACCAAAAGACAATAAACGAACAGGCTGCTACGACAATCGTTGCAAATGAAAATGAATTGCTTGCAGCTCGTAAAGAAGCGCTAGCGGGAAGCAAAGAAGATGCTCAAGACCAAGGTGGATTTGAGTGGCTTACAGAAAATAGTAGAAAATTTTTAGGTGCTGGTTATCTTAGTCCTGGTGTTTCTCCAGAACAGCGTATACGTGAGGTTGCAGATCGTGCTGAACAAATTTTAGGAATCGATGGCTTTAGTGACAAATTTTATGGCTACATGTCAGAAGGATTTTACTCACTAGCTTCTCCAGTGTGGTCAAACTTTGGGAAAGAACGTGGTTTGCCTATTAGTTGTTTTGGATCTCATATTTCGGATGATATGGGTAACATTTTATACACACAGTCTGAAGTGGGTATGATGTCTAAACTAGGGGGAGGTACTTCTGGATATTTTGGTAAAATAAGACCAAGAGGGGCAGAGGTTAAAAATAATGGTCAAGCGTCTGGTTCTGTGCATATCATGCAGCTTTTTGAATCTATGGTGGATGTTGTAAGTCAAGGTTCTGTAAGACGTGGTCGTTTCTCTCCTTACTTACCTATCGAGCACCCAGATATTAAAGAATTTTTAGAAATAGGTACAGAAGGAAATAGCATTCAAGAACTTACTCACGGAGTTACGGTGACCAATCAATGGATGCAAGAAATGATTGATGGTGATTCTGAAAAGCGCGCGCTTTGGGCAAAAGTATTGCAAAGCCGTGGTGAGATGGGGTATCCTTATGTTTTCTTCACAGATAATGCAAACAACGGAGCTGCCGATGTTTATAAAGACAAAAACCATAAGATTTACGCCAGTAATTTATGTACAGAGATCATGTTACCTTCTAGCGATGATTGGTCTTTTGTGTGTGTGCTTTCCTCAGTAAATGTGTTACACTACGATAAGTGGAAGGATACTGATGCTGTTGAGACCATGGTGTATTTCTTAGATGCTGTTATTACAGAATTTTTAGAAAAGTTAGAAGTATACAGAGATTCAGATTCAAGAGAAGATCGTCAGACGTTCTTGTTTATGGAGCGCGCTTACAATTTCGCGAAAGCGAATAGAGCTTTAGGCTTAGGCGTTTTAGGATGGCACTCTTTATTACAATCTAGAATGTTGCCTTTTAATAGTCAAGAGGCCTACAACCTTAATAGCGAGATATTTAAAGGAATTAAAGAGCGTTCTTATAAAGCTTCAGAAGAACTTGCAGCAAAATTTGGTGAGCCAGAAGTGTTGAAAGGTTATGGTAGACGTAATACCACACTTAATGCGGTAGCACCTACAACTTCATCTGCATTTATCTTAGGTCAAGTTTCTCAAGGTATAGAGCCCATTTGGTCTAATATCTATGTAAAGGATATCGCCAAAATTAAAACCACAATCAAAAATCCTTTCTTAGTAGATCTTCTAGAAGAAAAAGGAATGAATACAACAGAGGTGTGGAGAAGTATACGTGATATGGATGGATCTGTACAACACTTAGAATTTTTGAGTGAGGATGAAAAGGATACATTTAAGACCTATTCTGAGATTGATCAAATGGATATTATCTATCAGGCTGCAAACCGTCAGAACCACATTGATCAAGGTCAGTCTGTAAACATTATCGTACATCCAGAGATGCCTGTGAAGGAAATTAATAATATACACGTGACAGCCTGGAAACTTGGTTTAAAATCACTGTATTACCAACATAGTATGAATGCTGCACAAAAATTTAAACAGAAAAAAGACTGTGCGAGTTGTGAAGCTTAATTAATCGAAATATCTAGAAGCCGACTTTTTATAGTCGGCTTTTAATTTGAACATCTTTGATTACATGAACAATGTACTATTATACATCCCAAGCTTGTTTGAAGTTTGTTTTGTAGTCGGAGGGGTATTACTTGTTTTTATTATAGGCTTATTAACAATAAGCTATACTAAATATGGAGGTGGAAACAGTTATGGTGGAAATGGAAACAATGATGGTGATTGGGATGGAGATGATTTTGATATATAATTTGATCAAGTCATGGTTGGTATAGTCAAAATTTTATGCAAATAGTCATTTTGTACTTTTAAATAAAAATATCTTGAAGCACTTTACTCCATTTTTTTTTCTGCTATTTTTTTGTTTTAGTCTAGGATACGGACAAGCAATACCACCGCAGCAAATAGATACCATAACAATTTCTGCTGCGAGAATTGAAAGTACTCAAAACAAACTTCCTAAGGCAGTATCTAAGATTCAATTTACTCCTATAGATGATATCAAGCCACAGCAATCCATTCAAGAAAGTTTACAGTCTGTAGCAGGAGTTTTTGTGCAAAACGCCACCAACTTTGCGCAAGACGCAAGAATTTCCATTCGAGGTTTTGGCTCGAGAGCCGCATTTGGACTACGAGGGATAAAACTTATTGTAGATGGATTTCCAGAAACAACACCAGACGGTCAAGGGCAACTAGACAACCTAAATCTGGGGATTATTGATCAAATAGAAATTTTAAAAGGGAGCAGTTCCAGCTTATATGGGAATGCATCTGGAGGTGTGGTGGATATACAAACACTGTCTTTTGACTCTTTTGATATAGATTCAATATCTCAAAGTGCTATGAAGGCAAAAATAGCAATAGGCGCTTTTGGCTTTCAAAACTATCAAGCCACAGCAGCCTTAGGAGATTCCATCGCGAGCTATATATTTCATGGGAATTATATTACATCCGATGGATATAGAGCGAACAGTGATTATCAACAAATAAATACAAATTTTAAGGGAGAGTTTAAGCTAAACGATAATGCAAAGCTTACTGCTATTGTAAATTATGCAGATGCTCCAGAAGCAAATGACGCAGGCGGTTTAACCCTTGATGAGGTTAACGAAGATAGAAGACAAGCGAGGAGCCGTAATACGGATTTTAAAAGTGGAGAGTCGGTATCTCAATTTAAAGCAGGGACGCATCTTGAATGGAACAACTCAAAATCAACTACAGTAAATGGGTATGCCTTTTACAGCAATAGAAAATTTCTTGGTCTGTTACCTTTTGAAAGCGGAGGTATTGTAGATTTGAATCGTAACTATCTCGGTCAAGGGACGAATCTTACGTATAGAAAATCTAATAACACATTACAAGCAGGCTATGATTTTGGCTATCAAAATGATGACAGAAAGCGCTTCAATAATTTACAAGGCGAGAGAGGAGAACAATCTCTAGGTCAAAAAGAACAGTTCACAAACATTGGATTTTATCTTTTAGATCATCTTACTTATAGAAATTGGTTTTTTAACGCAGGGCTTCGATATGACTATAATCTATTACGTGCAGATGATTATTTTCTAGAAAATGGAGACGATTCTGGGAGCATCAACTTAGCTAGTTGGAACCCGAGTGTTGGTGTGAGTTACGCTTTCGCGAAAGCGATCACCCTCTATACCAATTTCTCCACCAGTTTTGAAACCCCTGTACTTTCAGAACTATCTGCGCGACCTGATGGAAGTGACGGTTTTAATGATAATTTAAAGCCTCAAACGGCAACAACAATAGAGTTGGGCGCTAAAGGTGTTATGAATGCACTACGATACGATATCACCTTATTTAGTAGTAGCACAGAAGATGATCTCGTTCCTTTTGAAGTTGAGCAATTTCCAGAGCGTACGTTTTATAGAAATGCTGGTAGCACGATAAGAAACGGTTTAGAAGTAGCCCTAGAATATCCATTAACAAAGTCATTTTCGTCATCGCTAACGTATACATTATCAGATTTTCAATATGATAATTTTGTTACTGATGGTACTAATTTTAAAGGAAAATTTCTGCCTGGAATCCCTAAACATAAAACTACCTTTGGTGTAAATTATACAGACAAATCAGGTTTTAATGCCAGTTTAAATAGTTACCTCGTAGGGGAGCAATATGCAGATGATGCGAATGAAACCCGAGTTGATGGTTATGAATTTATAAGTTTTGATGCTAGTTACCAAATGCATCTTAGAACAGCTCAAATCAAACCTTATGTGTCAGTTCAAAATGTGCTCAATCAAGAGTATACAGATAATGTGCGCATCAATGCATTTGGTGGCAGATACTATGAACCGGCCCCCACTATTGCTGTCTATGCGGGTGTTATTTTAATGTTTTAAGGCAATGACAGACTTACAAACTTATACTATTGCAATTGTAGGAGCGCTTATTGCTGGAGGTATAAACACGCTAGCTGGTAATGGGAGCGCAATCACACTCACTATACTTACTGAGGTATTAGGTTTACCTCCTAATATAGCTAATGGGACAAATCGTATAGGTGTGTTTACACAATGTGCAGCAACCTCTTGGGTTTTTCATAAAAATGGAAAATTAAATATAAAGCGCAATACTAAGTACATCCTACCCATATTTATAGGTGCTATTGCAGGAGCCTTGCTTGCTGTTAATGTGAGTAATGAAGAGTTCAAGGCAGTATTTAAATTTATGATGATTTTTATGCTGGTAGCTGTTTTAGTAAGACCTAAGCGCTGGCTAAGAGAGACTGATCTAGAATTCAAGCCAAAATGGTTCATCTATATTCCCGCATTGTTTGCTTTAGGTTTTTATGGAGGCTTCATACAAATGGGCATGGGTGTTTTCTTTTTGATCATCATGGTGCTGGCTTTCCGTATGAATATAACAGAAAGTAATGCACTTAAAGGCTTTGTTATAGGACTCTATACGCTTATGGTAATTGCTTTATTTCATTTTCAAGGACTGATAGATTGGAAGTTAGGCGCTATTATGGCTGTAGGGCAAACACTAGGGGGATATGTAACGGCAAAGTTTGCCACAAAAAATAAAAAGGCAGATCAGATAGCGTATTATGTACTTATTATAGTTCTCATAATGGCAGTGCTTAAATTATTTTTAGGGTAGGAGTTTATAATTTATGTATGAGCAGTTTAAAAGATAAAAAATGCAAGAGACCATGGCCAACCTCTAAAGCCATGGAGCAAGTATATGATAAAAATCTTTGGGGTGGTGCTTCCTCAACATTTTACTCTGGTATAGGTTCTCACGATCCGAGATTAGTTAATCCTTATATTAAGGCTGTAAGCAACTTTCTAATGCAATTTGAAAGTCCGATAACTGTTTGTGATTTAGGATGTGGCGATTTTAATGTGGGAAAACAACTAGTAAAATTCTCGAAGAAATATGTAGCTGTAGACATCGTTCAAAAACTAATAGATTATCATAAAAAAGTTTTTAGAGAGGATGATGTATTATTTAAATGCCTAGATATTGCAGAAAATAAGTTACCTAAAGGAGATTGTGCACTTATACGGCAAGTTTTGCAACATCTGTCTAATATTGAGGTGCAATCTGTTCTAAGCAAATTAAAAAATTATAAATATGTAATTCTTACGGAGCACCTTCCTGAAGGAAAATTTAAACCTAACCTTGATATCATTTCAGGTCAAGGGACACGCTTAAAAAAACAAAGTGGTTTAGATGTGTTAGCAGCACCGTTTAATTTTAATATTACAGCTCATGAAGTGCTGTTATCAGTTAAGTCTACCGATCACAAAGGAATAGTAGTTACTACTTTGTATACACTATAACTCCAGCTCTAATTTATGTGTAGATATAAATATTTTCTCGCTTTCGCAAAAGCAAAACCCTAAATACCACAATCTATCTACGCGGCTAATCTACCTTTAATGCGCTTCTCTATTTTCTTTTTCTTCACTGTGAGACGTTTCATCACGTCCATAAGATTACTATCTTTTGTTTTTTTGTAAACTTCATTGATAGCAAGGATCAATCTTTTTCCTTCTCTAGAAGCGGCTACTCTATCACTAGTAGACATATGGCTCATTGTTGCGTTTTCGTATAGCTCAGCTTGTTGTAAAAGTTCCATAATAAGACGTTTAATTTTTGTTTAATTTAATTAAACGTTTTATATCTAGATAATTTCTTAGTGACTTTAATAAAAGTTTAAGATACAATGGATTGATATAGAATGATTTTTTTCAAAAGAGTTAAGATCTAGAATTCTGAAAAACGATTATCCAATATAAAATCATTATCTGTAAGCGTCTTTAAAAAAAGGATAATTTTGACTTTTTCATCATCTGTTATGTCAAGCCCCAATGAACTATCTTCCATGATAAGTTGTGCGTCTAGTGTCGAACTTTGTGTGATTCCATCCGTATAAAAGTCTAGTACATCTTCAAGAGAATTAAATCTACCATCATGCATATAAGGGAATGTCATTTCTACATTGCGTAAACTAGGGACTTTAAATTTCTGACGGTCTTCGGGAAGTCCAGTTACTCGCTCGCGGCCATAATCTTGAAATTCTGGATCAAGCGGGAGGCCATTATTGCGATAACTTTGATCTGTCTGGAGAGTACCAGCATGACAAGAAGCACATTTTGAGTCAAAGAGTACTCTTCCAGCATCCTCATCTGCAGTAAGCATAACGGACTCTTCACGTTGCCATTTATCAAACTTTGAGTTAGCGCTTGCCATCATAACTATAAATTGAGAAAGGGCTTTAAAAATACGTTCTGTAGTAACCTCATCATCTCCAAAGGCATCTGCAAATAGACGAGGATAGTTTTCGTCTGATTCCAATTTTATTATAATATTTGAGATGGTCTCATTCATCTCTTCTTGGGCTGTAATAGGAATGATAAATTGTGAATCTAAAAAATTGGCAGCGCCATCCCAAGTAAAATCTTCCATAAATGCAAGGTTGTGCAAAGGTTGAGCGTTACGCTCCCCTATTTGGCCATCCACACCATGACTTGTAATATGAGTATGGTGTGTAAAAGCAAACTCTTGGATATGACAAAAGCCACAGGAAACGACACCATCTGAGGCCAGTTTACCATCATAAAACAATTTCTTTCCTAAATCAAATCCTTTTTCTGTAGGAGGGTTTTGAGTTAAATCATAGGTGATTTCTGGGAAATTAGATGGTATTTGAAATACAAGCTTAGGATTAGGCATAGGAGTATATCCATCATCATTTACATCCTCTATGCCAGAACAAGAGTATATTAAAAAAACTATTATGTAGCTTACATATTTCATTATTCTATGCTAAAGGCAGTGCGTACATTTTCAGCAATTTTTGGTGCGTTTTCAGGATCTACTTGTATGTCGTCTTTTTCGGCGAGTGATAAGGAGTAGGTGCTATCAAAAATTTTAGATACATCAAAATTTATAGCAAGATCTTCAGTACTATCTTGTGTGATAGATTTTACAAAAGCGAGTGTAATTTCTTTATAATTATCTAATGTGGCGCCATGGCTTCCTACGTGATAAACAAAAGAGGAAACTTCTGTGGCATTTGTGGCGCTAGAATAATTACCTTCAAATTTTAGAAATTTATAGCCAGCAGACCATGTCCACAACATTCCAGCTTCTTCTGCTGTGGGAACAAAATTTAAAGTTCCAGATTCTATAGGGTAACTAGTAGGGTCAATTCCAAATCCAAAAGTTACCTCTGTATACAAGCCTACTGGGATATCTCTCAAATTAATTGAAAGTTCGTTTGATTCATCTATTACAAAATAGCTTTCCTCTACGGGTACAGTAAATGTTTTTCCATTGTCTTGGTGCAGAGATATGTTCGATATGATATACTTTAACTCATCAATTGTATATACCTCACCGTGAGTATTACTATAGCTTTGAGTAAGCAAAACGAGATCTTCTGTAGCTACCTTATTATTAAATTTGAGGGTAAGGCTCCCAAAATTTTGCTCGTCCATACCTGACTCACTATTACAGCTTATTAGAGTAGTGAAGAAGAACGTGTAGAATAGATATTTTTTCATTGTGTTATTTTTATAAGTACGCCATCTGTACCTCCATTTGTTGTGGTGAGAGGTCCAGAAGTGCTTGAAGTGTCCCCTACTACAATTATTTCTCCTTGAGAGGTAGCAGAAATTCCATAACCAAAATCTTGATTGTTACCTCCTAACGTAATTTCATCCATAAGATTGCCAGAAAAATCAATGGTGGCTATCCAGAAATCATTTTGCCCATTATTTTCTGATACCTGCCCATCTACACTTCGTGATGCTCCAGCAATGGCATATCCCTTTGGAATTTTTGTTATCGCTCTGGCAGAATCAAAGTTAGAACCTCCAAAGCTTTTTTCCCATAAGAGTTCTCCAGAGTCACTTAGCTTTACGAGCCAGACATCTGCACTACCTCGTAAATTTGTCACATCTCCACCATCACTTCTGGTATCTCCAGCAATGATATAAGCCCCATCTGTAGTAGTTGTTACTGCATAGCCTATATCAATTTGAGAACCCCCCAGCGATTTTTGCCATAAGAGATTGCCATCACCATCTAATCGTACTGCCCAGAAGTCATAACTACCCTGAGAGGCTGTGATGTCAAAATCATTACTTTCTGAATTTCCTATCATAAGTATACCGTCATCTGGTGCCTGAACCACATCGTAGGAACGATCGTTGTCTGACCCACCAAAGTAGCGTCTCCATTCTAGATTACCATTTGAATCGAGCTTATGACCCCAAAATTCACCTACACCATGTAATATCCCTTTTGAAGATGGTGTGCTTTTTCTATTTGGTAAAAGTCCATCATTACCCTCTCCATTAGAAGCAGAGACATCAAGAAACCCTGTTGTAAAAAACCCTCCATCCTTAGTTTGAATTAGTGCATTTGCTTGATCTGATCCTGAAAAACCAAAGCTTTTTTGCCAAATTAAATTGCCTTGAGCGTCCAGTTTTGCGATCCATTGATCATAAAAGCCGTTATTTTCTGTGAGGTCTCCATCACTACTCTCGCTATAACCTAAGATGGCATACCCTCCGTCAGTAGTAGTTATTATGTCAGTTCCTCGACTATCCTCACTTCCTCCATAAGTCTTTGAAAATTGCACTTCTCCATTACTCTCCGTTTTTACAAACCATAATTTATTGATCTGCGTGTCATTATCAGAAATAACTCCATCAATACTTTGGGAATCACCTAACATAGCATATCCGCCATCTGAGGTAACTACTACAGCTTTGAAGGTGTCATTCTGACTACCACCAATGGCATTTGCAAAAAGAATAGTTAAACCTGCAGATGACATCTCATCGTCAGTAGTCACATCTCCATCATTATCATCTAAATTTGGACTTTCTTTTGAGCAAGCTACAAAGCACATAAAAAAAAGTATAGGGAGATACATGCGCTTTCGCGAAAGCGTAAAATCACATATGTAGTAGCACACTGTTTTCATTTTAAGTTCCTGTTTTACGTATAATAAACAATCCGTTAGAAATATCAGAAATAATAATGTTTCCACTTTCGAAATAAGGGTACACACTCCAAGCTCCGTCAAAAATAGTATCATCATTTTGGGGATAGGTATCAAAGAAGCCAATTTCACTCATAAGTGCTGGATCTGATTCTGTTATATCTACAATTCTTACGCCATTAGTATAGTTAGACAAAAAAAGCTCTGTACCATTTGTATATAAATTATGATCTATTGCTTGTGTTGGACCTAAGTAAGGGCCCCTGTATACGGGATTATCAAGATCTGTAAAATCAAAAACTAACGTTCGTGACTTGAAGCCAAATTCAGCTTCATCTAATTCATCATTGGCATAAAAATATCTATGGCTCTCATCTATCCACCCTTGATGTATATATCCCACATTATCTTGAGCTACTCGAGAGATGAGTGTAGGGTTTGATTTATTTGTGACATCTGTTATAGTAACAAAATCTTCATTGCTGCTCAATAATAATTCTTTCCCTACATGATCTAAGTCTGGACCGTTATAGGTAATTGCCTGTGCATCGTGAGTGTAGCCTATGAAATCAAACCCTCCTTCAAATATTAATTGTTGTGGATTTTGAATATTAATGATATGGACTCCACCATTAAATGTGTCGCTACCCACCGCGTAAGCATAACCGCTCTGTTTATTAATCACTAAGTTATGGCTCGTAGTGAATATAGTATATAAAACATCCTCATTAAAAACCATGGGCTGTTCTTGAGGGTTTCTAAGTCTTGTAAGGTCAAAGACTTGCATGCCATGATTTTCTGCTTCACTTACAATATACGCATGGTTTTCATATACTTTAATATCTCTCCAGTTTGAAGAGTCACTATTACTAGGTAAATAGCCAATTATTTTAGGCGACTCTGCAAGTGAAATATCAATAAAAATAGTACTATTATATGTGCCCAATAGTGCGTATTCTTTTTGAGTATTTGGATCTGTCCATCCCCAGAGATCATTAAGTCTAGTGACACCTAGGGTATCATTAGATATGCGACTCATAATGTCATAATTATCACAAGCATAACTACCTGCTAATCCATTTTGACAAATTACTCTCCCTTCAATGCTTACTGCAAAATCTTCTTCTACAAGATCGTCCTCCCTACATGCTATTGTAAGTATGCCTAAAAAGAAAATGACTAATTTAAGTTTCATTGTAGAATTACGCGATGTGAACCTTTGCTAGTTTTAACTATATATATGCCTCTTGCTAATTTTTCAATATTTATTCTTCCCGATACTCCCAAGTGCTGACTAAGCATTTCTTGTCCAAGAAGATTATAGATGACCACCCCACCGATAGGTTCATTTGATTTTAATTGTAATTCATTTGTTGCCGGGTTGGGGTAAATACTGATATGTGTATTGGATTTTAGATTTTCCTCAACTGCTAAATTTTCATTGAGGGCTATAAGAAAAAATCCACCACCACCACTCAAAACAATATTCCCACTCTCAAAAAAGGGATATACATTCCATAGTCCACCATTAAAACTTGCAGAGTTACTAGCTGGATATGTGTCAAAAAATCCAACCTCTGTAATAGAATTATCAGAAATTGAAGAAATATCGATTACCCGCATTCCTGCTCTGTAGTTTGCAAGATAAAATAGATCATTTACCACATAGCCATTATGGTCTATAGCTTGTGTAGGTCCTTCATATTCAAATGAGAGCGATGGGTTGTCAAGATCATTAAAATCAAAAATGAGCGTTCTTGTATTGAAGCCAAAACCTATTTCATCAGTTTCATCACCTAGTAAAAAATATCGTTGATCTTCTGTAAACCAGCCTTGATGAGTGTACCCAATGGTAGGGTATGAAATTGTTGAAATTTCGATAGGATTTCCTTTATCCGTGATATCTACAATCGCAACGACATTTTCATTACTTCCTATAAATATTTCTCTACCAATATAGTCTGTATCTGGACCATTGTAAGTTACAATTTGCGCATCATGACTATAATTATTGTTAGAATACCCCCCGGCAGCGGTTGGGTTGATAGGATCTGAAATATCAATAAAGTGAGGGCCACCACTAAAAGTTGATGTACCTACAGCATATGCATACGCACTTTCTGTATTAATAACAATGTTATGAGCATTACCAAATCCACTGTAATGAGCGTCTTCTATAAAAGTTTCAGGCGGAGAACTTACGTCTCTCAATCTTTTGAGATCAAATACTTGCATTCCGTGACCACTTGCTTCACTTACAATAAAGGCAAAATCTTCAAATACTTTTACATCTCTCCAAGTGCTAGATGAAGTGTGTGTAGGTAACGTTCCGAGTAATACAACGTTGTTAGGTGCCGAAATGTCAATGAAAGCGGTTCCATTGTTTAGTCCGATCAAAGCATATTCTTTACCGGTAGTTTCATCTGTCCATCCCCAGCTATCATTTACAAAATTTGCCCCTAAATCGCTTTCTGTGAGGTGGTCTTGCAACCCATATCTATCACATGGATAATCTCCAGCAAAACCATTCTCACACGGTATTTGGGAGTATAGCGGATAACTAATTGAAAGTAATAGTACGATTATAACAGAAAATGTAATTGATGATTTAGTTTTCATTTGGTTTGTAATGAGGTAGTTCTAAACAAATGTAAGGTGCCTTTACCTAACATAACTTACTTTTTTCTTAATCTTTAAAAAGTTTTACAAAGTCATTTATACTCTAAGGTTTAAAAAAGCGATATTGAGTATCTTTGTGGCTATGTTAGAAGATAAAAATCAAGAGCACACATCATTATCAGAGTTAGGAGAATTTGGTCTCATAAATCATCTGACAAAATACTTTAAAGTTGGTCAAAAAACAACGGTAAAAGGAGTAGGTGATGATGCTGCAATTCTTGAGTTTCCCAAAGAACAAGTGTTGGTTACCACAGACCTACTTGTTGAAGGAGTACATTTTGATTTGAGTTATGTGCCGCTAAAACATTTAGGATATAAGGCGGTTATGGTCAATCTTTCTGATGTATATGCCATGAATGCTCAAGCTAGTCAAATAACGGTATCAATCGCAGTTTCCAATAGATTTACTTTAGAAGCTTTAGAGGAGTTATACGCAGGTATTCAAACTGCTTGTACGAATTATAAAATCGACCTAGTGGGTGGAGATACAACTTCTTCTCAAACAGGTCTTGTGATAAGTGTAACTGCAATAGGCCACTGTGAGAAAGGTAAAATTGCGCAAAGATCAACAGCAAAAGAAGGTGATTTGTTAGTGGTAACAGGTGATCTAGGTGCCGCTTATATGGGATTACAAATTCTTGAAAGGGAGAAAGCAGTATTCAAAGTAAACCCAAGTAATCAGCCAGATTTAGAAAATTATACATACCTCATAGAAAGGCAGCTTAAGCCAGAAGCAAGAAAAGATGTTCGAGCCATTTTAGAAGAACTCGAGGTAAAACCTACTTCAATGATTGATGTGAGCGACGGTCTCTCGTCAGAAGTATTACATCTTTGTAAAAACTCAAATGTGGGATGTAATGTATATGAAGATAAAATACCGCTCGATCCTCAAGTCATTAGTAGTTGTGAGGAGTTTGAACTTGATAGTACTACGATTGCTTTGAGTGGAGGTGAAGACTATGAATTGCTTTTCACGATTAGTCAAGAAGATTTTCCTAAAATTAAAGCCAATCCTAACTTCTCAATTATAGGTCATATGACTCAAGAGAGTGAAGGTATTCACTTAATTACTCGTGCAAATACCAAAATAGAACTTATTGCTCGTGGATGGAACGCCCTCAGTAAAAAAGGTTAAGACGTACGTGATAATTTGCGAGTGTAAAAATTTTCATACACCTCGTTGATGTGTCTGAGTTTTGGAGTAAGTGGCGTGTAATGTCCAAAACCGTCTAGCGTATATTGTTTTTTACAGTTTGCGCATTCAAACTCTTTCATATTAGACTCGTATCTTTTTGTAATACGATACTTGTGTCCAAAAATTTTGCAAGCAGTTTCAACTAGTACATTACGTGTAGGTTTTTCAGCATTTAGGTCTATTGTTTTCATATTGTGGGGATTATATGTAACAAATAAATGTAAAATCTATGAAGTACACAAATGAATCGACAAAAAGCATCAAAATTTAACATTTGAAAAACCCATTATGACTTTATTTAGTACTTTATTAGTAGCATTTTATAATAAAATTGCATAGATGTTTAAATCCGCACAACTTTAGCATAAATAGTTTAGGAAACCCTTAAGAGCGATTAATACTTGCTCAGGATTAGAGATATGTAACATATGACCGCCACTAATATTTTTAAAGAAATCACAATAGGATAAAAAAAGTTCTTCTTCTATATCACTAGGAATAATACTATCTGTAGTTCCTACTATGATACCTTTTTTTATAGTGGATTTTCTCCAGAAATCAGAATGATCTTGTCGCAACGACATTCCAGCATTTGCTGCAATATAACCTTGTATTGGCGTTTTAAGTGCTTGCTCAAGAGCTAATGAAATATCTTCATTATTTAATTTTCTATATTCAGGGTCAAATAAGTTTACGAAAGACATTCTTATGAGTTGCTCATATTGCGTTTTTGCCATTTCATTTGCCCGAGTGCGTATCTTTTTACGTGCGAGATCATCTGGTCTAGGTGTAGAATTTAATAGACACAACCCTGCTGTTATTTTTGGGAATGCTTTCGCGAAAGCGATTCCCACATATCCACCCATAGAGTGACCTATAATCTGAATTTTGGAAATTTTCAGTATAGAGACAACAGCATAAACTGCGGCTGCCATATTTTCCATGGTATGAATATACCCAGTGCACTCAGATTGGCCGTGACCTAGTAAATCAATACATATAACCCGGTAATTATGAGTTAAAGGTCCTACGAAATTATCCCACATAGTTTTATTCTCTAAAAAACCATGTAAAAGGACCACTGGTAATCCCTTTCCTTCATCAGTATAATAAATAGAGGCTCCTTTGTGTATGATGTTCATTTGTTATTATCTTGAGCAACAAATATCAAGTAAGCCATGAGATTCACCAAACAAACTTTTATAACATCTTTCGCTTTATTTTCCCTCTTTTTTGGAGCAGGTAACCTCATATTACCACCTTTTTTGGGGTATAATGGAGGGAGTTCTTGGTTTTTAGTGTTGCTTGGATTTGCTGTGTCAGCTGTGGTTATTCCTATATTAGCAATTTATGGTCATGCACGATTACAGGGGACTATGATAGATTTTGCTCATAAAGTTTCTCCACTTTTTGCATTAATTTATTGTTTTATAGTCTATGCAATCTCCATTGCATTACCCGCTCCACGTACCGCATCTGTAGCTTATGAAATGGCTATTCAGCCCTATTTTGAAATATCAAGTTGGGTGTGGAGTAGTGTATATTTTGCGCTCGTATTACTTTTTGCACTTAATAGATCAAAGGTCATGGATCTAGTAGGTAAATATCTTACTCCAGCTATACTTGCGATACTACTACTTGTAATAGGTATTGGAATTTTCATGGATCATGAGCCATTACAAACTTCTGTTTTTGAAAACGCATTTGTGAATGGAATTTTGGAAGGTTATCAGACCTTTGATGCCATAGGGGGTGTTGTAGTGGGAGGTGTTGTAGTTATCTCTTTGGGCTATACACGAGGTACGGCAGCACAAAATAGGAAAATCTTAACCAATGCAGGAGTCATAGCAGGCCTAGGCTTACTTATTATTTACGGCGGATTAATTTACCTAGGTGCTTTACAAAGCGGTGGTTTAGAAAACACAGATCGTACTACACTTCTTGCTTTTTTAAGTAAGACTACATTAGGTAATATAGGGAGTAGTATACTAGCTGTTCTCGTGAGTCTGGCATGTTTTACAACTGCTGTAGGTATCGTTACTGGTACTGCAGATTTTGTAAAGGGTATTTTCCATAATTCTCAAGTAGCCTATAAACTTACAGCCATTTTAGGTGCAATCTTAGGGGTCGTAATGGGACAGCTTAATGTAATGTCCATTATAGCAGTGGCGGTACCTGCGTTAATGTTTATTTACCCAGTTACAATTGTTTTAATCCTACTCAACACGTTTCCAAAGAGATATGCATCACCTTTGGTATTTAGAGGAGTTATTTTAGTGATAATTCTTTTCAGTTCACCAGATTTTTGGTCATCTATAGGTTTTGGAGAACAAATGCTTCCTATACAGAAGGCACTGCCTTTAGGAACTGATAGTTTAGGGTGGTTACTGCCATCGTTCATAATTTTTATAGTGATTAATGTGTATACGCTTTCGCGAAAGCGGTCATAATCCTTTATTGCTGTAATTTTTTAATAACAGAAAAAGCACGTTCTACAAGTTGATCTTCAACTAAAATAATAAACTCATTAGTCGTGGAAATTACTTCGTGTAAAGAGATCCCTTCCCAAGCAAGACTTTTAAAAATCTGGTAATACAGACCCGCAACAGTAGCATTACCTTGTGGCAATCTAATGCTTATTGCAGAGAGCAGATCTTTAAATTCAAGTATTTTTTCATCTTTAAAATGGTCTTTTATTCTGCTGGTTTCCTTTGAAGAAATGATAAGTGTGCTCTCATGCATTCCTCTCGTAAAAGCATAAAAAATTTCTGAATTTTGAGCAACGGTGCTTAATATTTGCGCATGATTCTTTATGAGTGTCGCAGAGTTAAGAAAGGTAAAATCAACAAGATTAGAGCGCACTGTAATATCACCCAAATTTGAGAGCACTTCTTTAAGGCGCATCGATTTTTTTGTTTCCGTAGGCGGGACATACCTGCGCAGGGCCATAAGAATAGCTCCATTTTTTACAGGTTTAGCTAGCATTTTTTCGATGCGAGGGTTCATGCTCTCTGCTAATGCAGCATAATTGATTATTTTTTGTGAAAGAGCTTCCTCAATGTAAGGTTGACTTCCTATGATTTCTGTAACACAATCGGCTATTGTTCTCAATTGTTATATAATTAACATTATGTTCAAATTTAGTCTTTTTTGTTGGATATTTTACCTCTTATCTTTTTTGATCCTACATTTGCTTTCTAAAAAATATAAATGCAAGTATTAAAATTTGGTGGCACCTCAGTTGGCTCTGTTCAAAATCTAAAGCAAGTTCGTGAGATTATCGATACTCCAGAACTAAAAATCGTCGTACTCTCTGCAATGGCTGGAACTACAAACAAGTTACTTCAGATTGCAGATGCTGTAAGAATAGGTGAAAGAACGCTTGCAGCTGATCTTGCTATACAATTACAAAAGGAGTATGATCAAGTTTTAGAAGAATTATTTACAGAATTGAGCATACTCTCAAAAGTAAGAGGTTATGTGGATGGGATATTTTCTAGTATTGAAAACTCTATACAGGTTACAAATTTTTCAACCATTACAGTTGACGAGATTTTGTCTAAAGGAGAGCTGCTTTCTACATGGATTCTTACAAGTTATTTAGAGCAGGAAAATGTGAGTGTATGCTTATTGCCAGCTCTGGATTTCATGCGGATAGATATGCATAAAGAGCCAGATACATTTTATATACAGCAAAATATTTATCGATCTATAGAAAATTTGCCACCCGCACATATTTATATAACACAGGGATTTATTTGTCGTGATTATGAGGGTAAAGTTTCAAATTTACAACGTGGAGGTAGTGACTATACTGCAACTATTATTGGTGCTGTTATAAAAGCAACATCTGTTCAAATATGGACTGATATAGATGGTTTTCACAACAATGATCCTCGTTTTGTAGAAGAGACTC
Organism: Dokdonia sp. Hel_I_53; assembly: GCF_007827465.1. Taxonomy (NCBI): domain Bacteria; kingdom Pseudomonadati; phylum Bacteroidota; class Flavobacteriia; order Flavobacteriales; family Flavobacteriaceae; genus Dokdonia; species Dokdonia sp. Hel_I_53. Next base: position 1,622,154 of record NZ_VISL01000001.1, on the reverse strand, counting down.
ATTCTATTGCTCATTTGTCATATGATGAGGCTGCAGAGCTAGCTTATTTTGGCGCAAAAATTCTCCACCCACTTACCGTAGAACCTTTGAGGCAATACAAAATTCCTTTACATCTTAAAAATACATTAGATGTGAAAGCAAGAGGTACGATGATCACTCATAAAGCAAAGGGTAAGGGTATTAAGGCTATTGCAGCAAAAGACGGAATTACGGCTCTTAAAATAAAATCGGCTAGAATGTTACAGGCTCATGGTTTTCTAAGTAATGTTTTTAAAATTTTTGATAGTTATGAGACAGCTATTGATATGATCACCACCTCTGAGATTGCTGTATCATTAACTATAGATAATACCCAAAATTTAGAAAAAATAGCAAATGAACTCACAAAATTTGCATTATTATCGATAGATAGAGCACAATCTATTATCTGCTTGGTGGGAAATCAAATAAGTGCAGATAAAAGTACGCACCATCTCTTTAATATACTCAAAGACGTAGATATAAGAATGATATCTTACGGTGGAAGTAAAAATAACATCTCCTTATTAGTTGCAACAAAAGATAAAAATCGTGCACTTTCTTTATTACAAGAGTATGTCTTCCCACATGAAATAGTGATTTAAGTTAATTGTTTTAATTAAATGTAGAAGCCCAGTGTATATGTTGACACTGGGCTTTGATTTTTTTAAACCTCTTTATAAACTGCTTTAGGAAAAGAGATTTAACTGTTAGTGTTCATGATGTCCTCAATTTCTTCTACAGTAATTGGGATGTCCCTCATTAAGTTAAATGGTTCACCATTTTCTTGAATCACCACATCATCTTCTAAGCGTATACCAAAACCTTCATCTGGAAGGTAAATCCCAGGCTCAACGGTAAAGACATTGTTTGCTTGCATTGGCTCATGAAGCAATCCATAATCATGTGTGTCAAGCCCAATATGATGTGAGGTACCGTGCATAAAATACTTTTTATATGCAGGCCAGTCTGGGTTTTCATTTTGTACATCTGCCTTGTCAAGCAACCCTAGTCCTATAAGTTCTGAAGTCATTAATTTTCCAACTTCCACGTGATAAGGCTCCCAGAGATTTCCTGGTGTAAGCATTTTTGTAGCTTCATCCTTTACTCTTAACACTGCATTGTAAACTTCCTTTTGACGATCTGAAAATCTTCCCGAAACTGGGATAGTACGTGTCATGTCTGAGCTATAGTTTGCATATTCTGCACCAGCATCAATAAGAATTAGTTCACCTGCTTTACATTGTTGATTGTTCTGTATATAATGCAATACATTGGCATTTTTTCCTGAACCAATAATAGGTGTATACGAAAAGCCTCTTGAGCGATTACGTAAAAATTCATGCATAAACTCTGCTTCAATCTCATATTCCCAAACCCCAGGCTCTGTAAAATTGAGCACTCTTTTAAATCCTTTATTTGTAATATCACAAGCCTTTTGCATCAACTTAATTTCAATAGGATCTTTTACAGCTCTCAGGCGTTGTAAAATTGGATTGCTTTTTGCAACATTATGAGCGGGATATTTAGATTTCCACCATTTTGTAAATCGGTCTTCGCGGGTTTCTGTCTCTACAGCAGCGCGGTAATGCTCGTTTGTATTAACATAAACAGTTTCTGCATAGGTCATTAGTTCTGCAAAGATTTTTTCTAAATCTTGTAGCCAAAAAACAGTTTTAATTCCAGCTGTTTTAAAGGCAGCTTCTTTAGTTAATTTTTCACCTTCCCAGACTGCGATATGGTCATTCGTTTCTTTTAAAAATAGCATCTCGCGATATTTTTCTTTAGGGCAATCCGGAAATAGAATAAGTATACTCTCCTCTTGATCCACACCACTTAAATAGAAAATATCCCTGTGTTGTTCAAACGGCATTGTGCTGTCTGCGCTTATGGGATATATATCATTGCTGTTAAAAACTGCTAGACTATTAGGCTTCATTTGAGCCATAAAGTTTTTGCGGTTTTTAATAAAAAGTGAGCTGTCTATTTGATCGTATTTCATAGTAAATCGTAGTATTTCTGTAAAAGTACAAATTTGGGTACGCTTTCGCGAAAGCGTAACACCTAACACTGTTAAACTAAATCCAAAAATTTTCTTAAAATAACGCTGTTGCGTATTTTCATTGCCTTTAAAACTTTTTAAATGAAACTACAGTCCATTCTAGCAACAAGTTTACTTATTACAATCGCATCACTTCTTCATGCCCAGCAACCTCCCACATCTACACAGATGCAGGAAAAAGCTGTATCTCAAAAGGAAATGTCTTTAAAAAATAGCGCAGTAAGAGAACTTCCATTTGAAAATATTGGCCCTTCAATTATGAGTGGTCGGGTAGTAGATCTTGCTGTAAATCCAGATAAAACAACCGAGTTTTATGTGGCTTATGCTAGTGGAGGTCTCTGGTACACAAACAATAATGGAACTACGTTTACACCAGTAATGGATAATGCACCTACTCAAAATATAGGAGAGATTGCAGTAGACTGGAAAAGCGGAACTATATGGGTGGGTACTGGAGAGAATAACTCTTCTCGATCTAGTTATGCAGGAATAGGGATACTTAAATCTACAGATAAAGGAAAAAGTTGGGAAAACATGGGTCTTACAGACTCTCATCATATTGGTAAGATTTTAATTAATCCTGACAATACAAATGAGGTAATTGTTGGATCTTTAGGTCATTTATATTCTACGAATAACGAACGTGGAATTTTTAAAACAATGGATGGAGGTTTGACATGGAAAAAGACATTATTTATAAATGATGAGACCGCAATTATAGATATTGATCACGATCCAAAGAATTTTAATGTTTTGTATGCTTCTGCTTGGGAACGTGACCGCAAGGCATGGAATTTTAATGGATCTGGACCGGGATCTGGAATTTATAAGAGTATAGATGCTGGTAATACTTGGATGAAACTCAATAGCTTCCCGTCTGGTGATGGAGTGGGCCGTATAGGTGTAGCAGTGTTTGATGAGAACACGGTTTATGCAGTTCATGATAGTCAATTCCGTAGAAAAGAAAATGGTAATAAGGCAGAGGGCGGACAACTAGATAAAGATGAATTTAAATCTATGTCAACATCAACTTTTCTTGAACTAGAAGATAAAAAGCTTGATGCATTTTTAAAGCGTAATGGCTTTCAAGAAAAATACCGTGCATCAAACGTGAAAGCGATGGTACGCCAGGGAGATGTTAAGCCAGCAGACCTCGCAACTTATTTAGAAACAGCAAACACGCAATTATTTGACACACCTGTAGTGGGAGCAGAGGTGTATAAATCCACTAATGGTGGAAAAACATGGAAGAAAACACATGAGGATTATATTAATGATCTCTATTATAGTTACGGATATTATTTTGGGGAGATTAATGTCAACCCAAGTGACGAGAATGATATCTACATCTATGGCGTACCCATCATAAAATCTAAAGACGGAGGAAAAACCTTTACAAGTATAAGTGCAGAAAATGTACATGCAGATCACCACGCGCTTTGGATTAATCCTAAAGACGAGAAACACTTAATTAATGGTAATGATGGAGGGGTGAATATTACGTATGACGATGGTGAAAACTGGATTAAAGCAAATGATCCATCCGTCGGTCAGTTTTACGCTATTCAAGTGGACAACGAGACACCTTACAATGTCTATGGAGGGTTGCAAGATAATGGGGTATGGGTCGCTGCACACAATGCTGCCGAAGATAAGAGCTGGTTACAACAAGGGAAATACCCTTGGGAGAGTATTATGGGAGGTGACGGGATGCAGATTCAAGTCGATAGCCGCAACTCAAATATTGTTTATACTGGGTTTCAATTTGGTAACTATTACAGAATTAATAGAGATACCGGAGAAAATAAAAGATTAGATATAAAACACGAGCTAGGAGAAAGCCCCTATCGTTTTAATTGGCAAACACCAATACTACTAAGTAGTCATAATCAAGATATTTTGTATCTAGGTGGTAATAAATTAATGCGATCTATGAATCAAGGTGATGATTGGGTGGCGATAAGTGATGACCTTACCAAGGGTGGTAAGCCTGGTAATGTTGCTTACGGAACTCTTACTTCTTTAAGTGAGTCTCCTTTTCAATTTGGGTTGATTTATACTGGAAGTGATGATGGGAAAATATTTGTTACAAAGAATGGCGGAGGTAACTGGATGGATATAAGCACAAACCTTCCTAAAGATTTATGGGTAAGTAGGGTAGTGGCCAGTGAGCATAAGAAAAGCCGTGTTTATGCAACCTTAAATGGATATCGTTGGGATGATTTTAAAACTTATGTGTATGTGTCAAATGATTATGGAATGACGTGGAAGGATATTTCAGCAAACATTCCAGCATCTCCTGTAAATGTTATTGTGGAAGATCCTGTAAAAGAAAATATCATCTATGTAGGTACAGATAATGGAGCTTATGTAAGTATGAACGGTGGGGAAGAGTATCACGCTTTCGCGAAAGCGTTACCCGCAGTAGCTATACATGATATAAAAATTCAAAAAAGAGAAAATCATTTACTCTTAGGAACTCACGGACGTAGTATTTATACAGCAGATATTACCGCTATCCAAAACACAGATTTAAACAAAGATGTACAGCTCTTTGATTTGAATGAAGTAAAGAGTAGTCCTAGATGGGGAAGTTCATGGAGCACATGGCAAGAAGCTTATGAGCCTAAATTAAGTTTGCCGTATTATACAAAAGAAGCCAAGCAATACGCAATTTTAATTAAATCTGAAGATGGGAAAGAATTGCAAAAGATTAAATTAACGCCATCAGCTGGGTTGAATGAAGCTCAATATGATTTGACAATTACCGAAAAAGGAAAGAAAATCTTAGAAAAAGCTAATAGTGTTTTGGATATTCAGAAGGCAAAAAATGGGAAGTACTATTTACCAGCAGGAACATATGATATAACCTTGGAAGGTATTAACCATAGTGATCGTACACAGCTAGTCGTTGAGTAAATATCGATTAGCAACACTTAAATTTTAACACGTTAATATAAATGTCAAAAGGTCATTCGCATCATAATCACTCGCATGCACACCATCACCATACAGGAAATATAAAAGTTGCATTTTTTCTCAATGTTATTTTTACAATTATTGAGATCATTGGTGGTATAATGACTAATAGTGTGGCAATTCTTTCGGACGCAGTTCATGATCTGGGTGATAGTTTGTCATTGGGTCTCGCTTGGTATTTTCAAAACTACTCTAAGAAAGAAGCCACTCAAAAATATAGTTACGGGTATAGAAGATTTTCTTTATTAGGCGCAATCATCAATTCTATTGTGCTTGTTGTTGGTGGTGTATTTATAATTATTGAGGCAGTGCCAAGATTGATTAATCCAGTAACTCCAGATGCCAAAGGAATGATTATACTCGGAATTCTAGGGGTAATTTTTAATGGTGCGGCTGTTTTACGATTAAAAAAAGGAACAAGTATTAATGAGCGAGTAGTGTCGCTACATTTACTTGAAGATGTATTGGGATGGGTAGCTGTTTTAATAGGAGCGGTTTTAATGTATTTCTTTGATATCCCGATATTGGATCCAATACTCTCGTTAGGAATAGCGTTGTACATCGTCTTTAACGTGTATAAAAATCTTAAAGAAACCATCCAGATTGTAATGCAGGGAACTCCAGAAGGTGTCGCTTATGATAAGGTCAAAATTGGTTTAACCGAATTTAAGGAAATAGAGGCAGCACACGATCTCCATATATGGTCTATGGATGGAGAGTACACCATTTTAACCGCACATCTTGTCTTGAATAAGAATCTCTCTGCATTAGAAATGGCCACTCTCAAAGGAAATGTGAGAGCTTATCTCAAGGAGCATCATATTGAACACGCTACCTTGGAGTTTGAATTTGAGGGTGAAAATTGCACTATGGAAAATAGGCACTAATTTGTTACCATTAAGTTTTATGATTTGTCTCGCTTTCGCGAAAGCGAACTTAGGTTCAGTCTAAAGTCAATTTCATACTAATTTAGAATATGTAGTGATTTTATACTTTTTATTTTTCATAAAACATTGTCAATGAATATTTTGCCATGGTGATTATAATCATTCTAAATAATAAGAATGAGAACTGCCTAAAGTTGCCTATACAACCTTTGCGCCGTATTTTTGCTAAGATTATTCCAAACTAAAAATAAATGAGCGGATTACTTAAATCATCGATTGGTCGCAAAGTAGCAATGGCACTTTCTGGACTCTTTCTAGTTGTTTTCTTAACACAGCATTTTGTGATTAATAGCACAGCAGTGCTTGCACCAGACTTATTCAATTCTTGGTCACATTTTATGGGATCAAACGGTCTAGTTCAATACGGATTACAGCCTATATTAATATTAGGAGTCATTTTCCATTTTATTATGGGCTTCGTACTAGAAATTCAAAACCGAAAGGCGAGACCTGTAGGCTATGCAAATTATAAAGGAAGTGCAAACGCAACTTGGGCTTCGAGAAATATGATTATCTCTGGAGCAGTGATTCTTGCGTTTTTAGGATTACACTTTTATGACTTTTGGTTTCCAGAAATGATTCACAAATATGTCGAGTCACATCCTGAAGACCCTACAAGATATTATGCAGAAACGGTACATAAATTTGAGAACCCTGTACGTGTGGTTCTATATGTAATCTCATTTATATTATTAGCCGTTCATTTATGGCACGGATTTGCATCCACCTTTCAATCGGTTGGGTTTAATAACAAATACTCTGTAGCATTATCAAAATTTGCAAAAGTTTGGGCAATCGCTATACCAGTGGGATTCATATTTATTGCTGTGTATTTACACCTTAATCAAATCCCTCACTAAAACATAAAGCTATGGCATTAGATTCTAAAATACCTCAAGGACCACTAGCTGATAAGTGGACAAACCATAAAAATGAAATTAACCTTGTAAATCCTGCAAACAAGCGCCTTATTGACGTAATTGTAGTAGGTACTGGACTTGCTGGAGGGTCTGCTGCAGCAACGCTTGCAGAGCTGGGTTACAACGTAAAAGCATTCTGTTTTCAAGATTCGCCTCGTCGTGCGCATTCAATCGCTGCTCAAGGGGGAATTAATGCAGCAAAAAATTATCAAGGGGATGGGGATTCAACCTACCGCTTATTTTACGATACTGTAAAAGGTGGAGATTACCGTTCAAGAGAAGCAAACGTATACCGTCTTGCTGAAGTGTCTGCAAATATTATTGATCAATGTGTTGCTCAAGGAGTTCCTTTTGCACGTGATTATGGTGGACTGCTAGACAACCGTTCTTTTGGTGGAGTACTTGTAAGTAGAACCTTTTATGCAAAAGGTCAAACTGGACAACAACTTCTTTTAGGAGCATACTCTGCTATGAACCGTCAGATAGGTCGTGGTAAGATTAAAATGTACAATCGTCACGAGATGCTTGATGTTGTTAAGGTTAACGGCAAAGCTCGTGGAATAATAACTCGTAACTTAGTTACAGGAGAGATAGAACGTCACTCTGCTCACGCCGTAGTATTAGGAACTGGAGGATATGGAAATGTATTCTACCTTTCTACTAATGCAATGGGTTCTAACGTGACAGCAGCTTGGAAAGCACATAAGCGTGGGGCTTATTTTGCAAATCCTTGCTATACACAAATTCACCCAACATGTATACCAGTATCTGGTGATCACCAGTCTAAGTTAACGTTGATGTCAGAATCATTACGTAATGATGGACGTATTTGGGTTCCTGCAAAGAAAGAGGATGCCATTGCAATACGTGAGGGTAGAAAGAAACCTACAGAACTTACAGAAGAAGAAAGAGATTACTATCTAGAGCGTCGTTATCCAGCCTTTGGAAACTTAGTGCCACGTGATGTTGCCTCTAGAGCTGCGAAGGAACGTTGTGACGCTGGTTTTGGAGTAAACAAAACTGGAGAAGCTGTGTACCTTGATTTTGCCTCTGCAATAGAACGATACGGTAAAGAAGAAGCTTATGTAAAAGGTCTTAATGCAGATGATAAAGCACTGGTAACTGAGCTAGGAGCTGCAGTTGTAAAAAATAAGTATGGCAACCTTTTCCAGATGTATGAAAAGATTGTAGATCAAAACCCATACAAAACACCTATGATGATTTACCCAGCAGTACATTATACGATGGGAGGTCTTTGGGTAGATTACAACTTACAAACTAATGTTGAAGGACTCTATGCGATAGGAGAGGCAAACTTCTCAGATCACGGAGCAAACAGACTAGGAGCTTCTGCATTGATGCAAGGGCTTGCAGATGGTTATTTTGTACTACCTTATACTATTGGAGATTACTTATCTCACGATATCCGTACGGGACCTATCCCTACCGATAGTCCAGAATTTGAAGAGGCAGAACAGAATGTACGCAAGCAAGTAGATGCTTTAATTAATAATAATGGTACTAAAGCCGTAGATTATTTCCATAAGAAATTAGGAAAAATCATGTGGAACAAATGTGGTATGTCTCGTAATGCGACAGACCTAAGAAGTGCAATAGATGAAATCTCAGCCTTACGTGATGAATTCTATAAGGAAGTAAGAGTTCCAGGAACACAGAATGAATTTAACGAAGAACTTGCAAAAGCACTTCGTGTCGCAGATTTTCTAGAGCTAGGTGAGCTTTTTGCTAAAGATGCATTAACTAGAAATGAATCTGCTGGTGGACACTTTAGAGAAGAGTCTGTTGAAGAGGGAGGAGCGCAAGCGGGAGAAGCAAAACGTGATGATGAAAACTTTACTTTTGTATCTGCTTGGGAATACACAGGAGTTCCTAAAGATGCTATTCTTCACAAAGAGCAGTTGGAGTTTGAGAATATTGAATTGAAACAAAGAAGTTATAAATAAGAAAGATACTATGAAACTTACCTTAAAAATATGGCGTCAAAAGAACGCTAGCGCAAAAGGAGAAATGGTAACATACCCTATTGACGGAATCGATGGAGATATGTCTTTCTTAGAAATGATGGATGTCCTTAACGATGAACTTATCAATAAAGGTGAAGAGCCAGTTGTTTTTGATCATGATTGCCGTGAGGGAATTTGTGGGTCTTGCTCTATGTTTATTAACGGCGAAGCTCACGGACCAGATCGTCTGGTAACCACATGTCAGCTTCACATGCGTAAATTTAAAGATGGAGAAACCATTACGATAGAACCTTTTAGAGCAGCAGGGTTTCCTGTTGTAAAAGATTTAATGGTAGATAGATCTTCTTTTGATCGAATACAGCATGCAGGTGGATTTATTTCTATAAATACCTCTGGTAATACTGTTGATGCAAATGCAACACCTATTGAAAAAGAAAATGCAGATGACGCCTTTGCAGCAGCAACTTGTATCGGTTGTGGTGCTTGTGTAGCAAGTTGTAAAAACTCTAGTGCTATGCTATTTGTAGGTGCAAAAGTAAGTCAGTTTGCATTACTACCACAAGGTGAGGTAGAGGCGACTAATCGTGTATTAAACATGGTTAAGCAAATGGACGAAGAAGGATTTGGGAACTGTACAAACACAGGAGCCTGTGAAGTAGAATGTCCTAAAGGAATTTCTTTAGAAAACATTGCTCGAATGAACCGTGAATATCTTGCAGCTTCCTTAAAAGGGTAATCAGTTAGATTAAACTATTCTATAAAATGTAACCCAGACGCTACGAAGTGTTTGGGTTTTTTGCTTTCGCGAAAATGTGATAGCCTATTATTAATGTGGATAATGAACAGCTTATACATCGTTTAAAATATGACATAAAAAAACCTCTATTTCTAAAAATTGAGAATTAGAGGTTTTTAGAAATTTGTATTATTTAAAATCCTACTACAAAATAGGTTGCTACTACTGCTAGTATTAATATGATAAGGGTGATAACTATAAAAGTTGCGCCAAACCTTGTCTTTTTATTGTCTTGTAAAAGATACTCTTCTGTTGGATCTTCTTCGTCTTTAATTATATCTGCCATAATTTATATTATTTGGTTGAATATAAATCTACGAGTATAATTGTTTTGAAGTTGAAATGTTAAGTAAGATTAACAATAGGTTTTGAAATTTTTTAACGAACTAATTTCAAATATTGTGAGATTATGCGAGAAATAATAAATACCCTTACATTGAACCACCAAGAATAATTCACATCAAAGATATTTTCCATGTACCAAAGACTAATAAGGCACTTATTAGATAGATTAAAGCGGATCTCCAATCTATAATACTCTCTAAGCTCATTTGTATTAAAACGGATAGCATGACCGCCACAGCAGCCACATGAACACTATTTAGAAAATAACGAAATAGTGTCGATTGCCGTAATTTTGGGAGCACTGGAGTAAGTATAAGTACAAATAGGAAAGACGGAAGAAAAATACCTATACTGGCTACAACTGCTCCCCGTATTCTGGAGGGTTGATATCCTATAAAAGTAGCTGTATATAATGCGGGGGATGGTGTGAATTGCCCAGCTGCAATTCTTCAATTTATGCTGTTCTAGATAATAATCCAAATGAAACGAGCTCTGCATCTATGTATACAAAGAGAACATAACCACAACCGTACAAAATGGGACCCATTTTTAAAAAGAAGTATACTGTTCCCAATACACTAGCGACTATAAGTGCTATAACATCGCTCAATCCAAATTAAGTTAAACCAAGTACTATGAGTCCATTGACTGCCAATTCAATCGATTTAATTGTTTTTTTTTCGAACTTTAAAACAGCGGCAGCTATCACCGCAATAACTGCAGGTTTATACCAAATAAAAAAAGGTTTTATCCCTGGGAGATTTCCATTCGTTATATAGAAGTAAGCAAGTACACCTGTAATATTAATAGCTGGAATAATAAAAGTTTTACTTGCAAGAAAAAGACCTTTTTTCTCTGCATAGTGATAGCTGCAGTGCACGGTCATTTCTGTAGAATTAGCTTCTGGAATTAAGCTTGTAGCACCTATGTGGTCAAGGAATTGATCTCTAAAGTTCCACTTTCTTTTAGATACAATCTCATCTTCCATCATTGCGATGTGAGCTGCAGGTCCACCAAAAGCAAAACATCCCATTTTTAGGAAAACAGCTGCAACTTCCTTGAGTTTATTTTTTTCTGTGGGATTTGTTTTTCGCGAAAGCGTATTTATATCATAAAACAAGAAAGACCCGATGCGATAAGCAAGTCGGGTCTTTAATTATACTCCAGTCAATAAATTAATATTGCTTATTCTCTGTGCTATAAAGTTCTAGAAGATTCATTATTTCTTCAACAAGATCTTTAGATTCCAGTAAGAGTCCAAAATATAGTGTTGTGTTCTTAGGACTTGATTCCTCAGAGCGAGTACGCTCAATCTGTTTTTCAATTTTCTTTGTAATATCAGCATACAATTCTTTCTTCTTGCCGATGAGCACGTCTATCATGTCATAATTACGGTCCTTGAAAGCAGTGGCAGTTTCATCTAAAAATAAGCTTAGTTTATTATTGATTTCTTGGAGATCTCTAATCTGATTAAAACGTAATGGTTTGTGATTGTTGTTAATATGCTTATAACTAGATTTGGCTATATAATCTAATGATTGTGTTATATCTTCTAAGTACCCTAAAATCTGAATATAGAAGTTAGATCCTCTCACACTAGTTTCTTCTAAGTTCTTTATAAAGTAAAAGATATTACTACGTAAATCATCTACTTCGTCATTAAGTTTTTCTACTCCTTCACGACTTTTCTTAAGGCTTTTGACTTTTCCTTTTGCAAGCCCTTTTAGAACATTTGTATAAATTTTATTAGTTCTCTCTACAGTTTTTACAATGTTATCTGCACTTTCTTCGATGATTCCTTGAATCGTTTGACTTTCTGCTTTGCGTAAGTCTTCTTCTTTTTGAGCTTCTAAATTTTCCTTTTTATTTGAAAAGTAGTGACGTCCTAACATAAAAAGTGCAAAAAGGAATAAAGCCACAATTGCATAAATGCCTCCTAAGTACATTAAGTATGCGAGGACTGCAGCAGCAGTAAATGCAGAAAGTGCAGTAAGAAACCATCCTCCTATTACATTTAATACGCCAGCTACCCTATATACGGCACTTTCACTACCCCAAGCACGATCTGCAAGGGAGGTACCCATGGCAACCATAAAGGTAACATAAGTGGTAGAAAGGGGAAGTTTAAGTCCAGTCGCTACAGAAATTAAAACGCTTGCTATAACAAGGTTTACCGCAGCTCTAACCATATCAAAAGCTGGAGCTTCAGATTGCGCAACCATAGGTATGGGTGCTTTTTCAAAGCTCTTACTAATGCTTCGTTTTGTTGTAGTAGGTAGTAGTTTATTGAGTCCAACATTTGCAACTATAACTCCTCGTACTAAATTTTGAGATAACCAGTTTGGTTTGAAACGCTCTTTGACTTCATCTTGTCTTGATAAATCTACGGATGTCTTAACAACACGACGTGCCTTCTCACTAAACCAGAGTGTGAGTACCATCACGAGGCCAGCGACTAATAAAAGAACAGGCTGTGTAGGTACTTTTTCTGCTAGACTTTCCATTCCAAATTCAGAAGGCAAAATTCCAGATCCTAACCACGATTGGAATGCATTATAAGCGGCCATGGGTACACCAATGAAGTTTACTAAATCATTCCCAGCAAAGGCCATTGCAAGCGCAAAGGTTCCTAAGATTATGATGAGTTTGTAAATATTGATTTTCAATATTGCATGAGAAACATACCCTAAAATAGTCCAAACTATAAAGTTTGCACCTAAAAACTGGTATAAGTTATTCCCTGCCCATTCGCTGAAATTTTGAGGCAAAATATCTGCACCTTTTAGTCCTTTAATAATTATAAAATAAGCAATTGATGTTATGGCTACTCCACCAAATAGAGCAGCTGCCCAAGAAGGTTTTTTGTCAAATCTAAAAGTAAGTAGATAGCGTGTTAAAAACTGCACTATTGCACCGACTGTGAATGCTATAAAAACTGAAAGTAATATCCCGACAATAATTTCAGTTGCCTTATCCGTATTTATATAATTTGCAATATCTAATAATGAGTCACTATTTTTAGAAATCTTAATTATCGACATAGCTACTGCCGCTCCTAGTAATTCAAAAACTATTGACACTGTTGTGGAAGTAGGCATACCTAGACTGTTAAAAATATCTAGCAGAATAATATCTGTGACCATCACAGCCATAAAAATGATCATGATCTCATTGAAATAAAACTGAGATGGATCAAAAATTCCTTTACGAGCGACTTCCATCATTCCGCTAGACGATAAGGCACCAAATGCAATACCCAAACTAGCGACAATCATAATTGTTTTGAAGGATACTGCTTTAGAACCAATGGCAGAGTTTAGAAAATTTACGGCATCATTACTTACGCCTACAACTAGATCGGCTACTGCTAATATAGCAAGTGCGCCAATCATAAAAATGTACATGTTTTCCATAAAGGTTATTCAAATCTATAATTTGTAAAATTCAGTAATTCCGACATTTCTATTGTTATCTTAATGTTATTTAAAATTGTGATTATAGACGATACTTCGTTTTCATAACACGCACATGTATAAAGTGAACTTAAGCTAGCTCTATGTTTAGTATTGATAATAAGCAATTTGTTACGCTAATATGGCAGGTAATTATAAAAAAAACAATCATAATAAACTGTATTTCAGCTAATTATAAGATTAATGTAAACTTTATGTAAACAAAATGTTATGTAAAAGTTTGATAATTGTAAAATTTGAGTTATGTTTGTAGTATACATTAATTAAAATCCCCGAAGATGAAAAAGATATTGATTATTGCAGCTGCTTTTTTAGTTAATATAGCAGTAAGCGCACAAGAAGAAGTTAAAAATACTTACATCCAGAATGGAGACATTATAGAGGCTACATTGATGCATGACAATGGCACTGTGAGTCAGACTGGATTTTTTAATAAAAAAGGTCAGCTTACTGGTAAGTGGATCAGTTATGATCGCACTGGTAATAAAACCGCAGAAGCTCAGTATGAAGCAGGAGAGAAAGTAGGAACTTGGTTTTTCTGGGCAGATGATAAACTGACAGAAGTTGATTATAACAATTCCCGCATTGCAGTGGTGAATACTTGGAAAAATAAAAATACCGAAGTGGTAAGTAATAGATATTAGTTTGCTTTCGCGAAAGCATAACAAGAATCATAAACGAAAAGGTCTCCTAATATAGGAGACCTTTTTTTATGGCTAATTCTACTAATGGGAGATTAAAACTTAAAGCTGTAGCTTAAGCTAAAATCTTGCCCAGGACTCCATTTTGAGTATAACTGATCTTGTGCATTATATGATTGAAAAACACTCTCGCGATCATCATTAAGTAGATTTGCTGCTTTAAGAGTGATTGTTTGATTTTGATCTTCTCCGAAAGATTTGGAGAGATTGAATTTCAAATCATTAAATGGTAGCCTATATACATCTGCAATCTCACCTGCGCCTACAATTTGCAACGTCTTACCTTGCACATTATAAGATAGGCTGGATTTCCATGTTGAATCTTCAGATTCAAAAGCAATGCCTGCATTAAGTAAAAATGGTGATTGTCCCTGTAGCACTCTCCCAGAATCAAGATTTTCTCCATCTCTAAGTAAGTTTTCCCTTAGCAATCTTTCATCTTCATTATAGGTTTCATCAGAATCAATAATAGAGTAATTTATATTAAGTGAGAAATTGTTAAGTCCTACAAAGTCTAAGTTTTTACGTAGCTCAATTTCTGCACCTAAAACATTTGCATCCCCTAGATTACGTGGTGTGACCTGTCCAGTTGCCTCAGCGAAAAATGTTAGTTCAATAGGGTCTTTGAAACTTTTATAAAAACCACTGATGGCTGCAAAATCACCTATGTTAAATTTCTTGTCACTAGCTCCATAAATTTCATATCTTAAATCTAAGTTATTTATATATGTAGGTTGTAAATTTATGTTACCTATAAAAAGCTCGTTCTCGATAGGATTAAATATTTGTGCAAGAGACGCTTCTTTAAATGAAGGGCGTGCTGTAGTTCTTGAGTATGATGCTCTAACCTTTTTATTGCCATCCTCATTAAGATCAAAAATTAAATTTGCAGAAGGAAATAGATCTGCTTTATCTAATATTCTTTCATCCTGAAATACGTTTCCTTGTTGATCTTGTCCCGTATAGATTAAATCAAATTTTTCAAAGCGTACTCCCACAATTGCAGTAAGCCATGAGGTAGGTCTAAGTTCTTCAGATACGTAATATGCTCCCACATTTATATTTGAGTCGAATTGATCATTATCATTTGAATCTCTTCTTACAAAGAAGCCGCTGTCACTATCTGGATTGTATATATTTTCTCCTAAAATAGCATTAGGGTCTCCATTTAAAAGCGCACTATTAAAGTTTCTGAAAGGAGTTGCAAAACGTACTGTTTTAAAATCACGTTGCTTGTAAGTATGGGCTCCCCCAAATTTGAATTTTGCGTCTTTTTCAAATAGTTTATGTTTGCGAGTAACATCAACTTTACCAGCGAGGTTAATTTCATCTAGGTTTCTAAAAAAACGAGAAGCGTCTCCAGATTCACTTGGGCTTATTGTAAAACTTCCATCTTCATCATTTACTAAAAAAGGAGTTGTTCTAAAGTCCTTATCATCTACATTTGAGAATGTAGGAGATAATTTCCATTCTGTTATCCAAGTAGCATCTTCATTAGTGTGTTTTCCACTTAAAAGTACATTTGTAAGAGCGCGTTCTGTATAAATTAAAATATCCTTTTTAATAGTATTACTATTGTCTATTCTGTTAGTTTGACTAAGTAGTGAAGCTCCAGATTCACCATTCTGAATATGCAATACATTAAGACGGTATTTAGAATTGTTAGTTTTGTAAGATAATCCACCTAGTGCACTTATAAGAACATTATTTTCTCCTCTTTCACCTTGTTGTGTTCTGTCTGTATTAAGTTCAAAAATGCTTGAATCAGTATCTTTTCTAAAACGTTGTCCATCTACGTAGTCATCATAGTAAGTAGTTTCATTACGGTAAGAAATGGAAGCAAGATATCCTAATTTATTATCGCCTACATCATAAGAGTTTCCTGTAGTAAAAGATAAGTTGAAATCTGCACCACTATTTTCTCTTTGCGCAGCTAATACAGGATTAAGTCTGCCAGCTAAAAAAGAAGCAGTATTAGGCGTGTTTGTAGGAAAATCAAAAACCTGATTTTCATTAAAAGGATTAGATCGCTGTCCGTTGTCATAACCTAGAAAATCTGTTCCACTTGATTCATTGCTAATATAGCTATCATTAAAATGAAAGTTAGGATTATAGCCAAGACCTATTGAAACGCTAGTCTCATTACTATTAGGAATATCTTTAGTAACAATATCAACTACACCTCCAGTAAAATCTGCTGGTTGATCTGCAGCAGACGATTTTACTACTATGATATTTTCTAAAATAGAAGAAGGAAAAATATCAAGTTGTAATGTATTCCTGTCTGGATCAAGTCCAGGCACATCAACTCCATTAAGTATAGTTTTTGTGTAACGATCACCTAAACCTCTTACATATACATATTTTCCACCCTGAACAGATACTCCCGGTATGTTTTTTACAGCGGAAGCAACATTACTAGCGCCACTTTTTTTAATACTTTCTAATGACAATCCATCGAGCAATTGAACCGATTTTTTTTGAAGATTTAAAACTGATTGCTCTGTATTCTGACGCGTAGTAGATGTGATGATAACTTCGTCTAGTGATGCCCCTGATAGTGTTACATCAAGAGTTGTAGTATTGTTTTCTGTGACAATCACTTCAGAAATTTGCTGTGTATTATATCCAACAAAAGAAAATTCTATGACGTACGTTCCGGGAGCAATCTCTAGCGAGTATTTTCCATCAAAGTCTGAAGTAGTACCCTTTGTTGTTCCTTGAACAATAACATTTGCAAATGGCAGTATGTCATTGAGCTGCCCATCATTAATAGTACCAGCGATAATTCCCGTTTGAGAATTTGCAGTTATTGCAGACAGTAAAAGTAAGAGTGAATATAAAACGGTTTTCATTATATTGTAATTCATAAGATTGCCCACCATTAAGGGCGGGCAATCAATATTATTGTATAGTTTGTATGCGTGTGGGATTTTAACGCCCCTTTTTATTATTTAGTCAATTACACCAGATGTAGTTGCTGCAGCAAATGTCCAAGCAAATACAGTAAGATCTGCACCTCCAGATGTTCCAGCTGTTGTCCAATCTGCAGCTTGATCTGTAAATGATGGTGAAATAATAGTTGATTCACCATCTCCAGTTTTTTCAACAAAAATTGAATTTGCAGGAGTAACTCCTTCTACGATCCAGTTTGTGAAAGAAATTAAACCATCAATATAGTTTTGAGCAACCCCATTGTTATCTAATTCGACATCTTTCCCGTCTTGGAATCCTGTTGCAAAAACATTGTTTGTTGCTCCTTGCGCCCCATCTCTGTAGTCTGCATATTCTCCATTTGGAGCAGTTGCACTTCCTATAAGAGTGATGTTATTAAGCGTAAAAGCACCATTTAAAGACCCTTCTGGTCCATCAATTTCTAAAGCGTGGTCAGAGATATCTCCGGCAATTACAACTGCATTTGTTACAGTTCCTGCATATGCTTGGTCAATGTCAAGACCATCATCTCCTTGAGCCCAAACTAAAAGATTTGATGCATTAACAGTACCTCCAAAAAATTCGATACCATCATCTACATTTCCTACAACCTCTACGTGATCGATAGTAGTTCCTGTTCCTACACCACCTAAAGTAAGTCCGTTAATTTCGTTACCCTCACCTATGAGTGTACCACCATGACGTATTGAAACATAAGTTATAGTTCCTGAGTCATCTGCTGCATCAGTACCTCCATAAAGACCGTTAGTGTCACTAGCAGGTATTCCTTCAATTTGAGACGCTTCTACATCACCATCCTCAGA
Source organism: Dokdonia sp. Hel_I_53 (assembly GCF_007827465.1). Classification (NCBI taxonomy): domain Bacteria; kingdom Pseudomonadati; phylum Bacteroidota; class Flavobacteriia; order Flavobacteriales; family Flavobacteriaceae; genus Dokdonia; species Dokdonia sp. Hel_I_53. Next base: position 1,604,170 of record NZ_VISL01000001.1, on the reverse strand, counting down.
AATAGGTGCGTTACCTAATACGATAAGTCCTCCCCATAAGCCACGAGTGTTTTCATCAAGAGTTCCTTCTGTTTGTCCTAATTGTATACCATCTGCACTAGAAGTCATGATAATTGGAGCAGCAGCTGTTCCATTTGCTTCTATTTTTGCATCACGTGCAATAATTAAAACAGACGCATTTGCTTCTTGACCTGCAAATGCTTTAATGATTGTTCCTGGCTCGATTGTAAGCGTATTTCCAGCTGTCACAATTACACGGCCATCAAGTTGCCATATTACGTCATTTGTTAATGTCATGTCTTCTGTGATATTTCCAGATAGCGTAGTGTCTACACTACCTGTATCATCACCTCCTCCATTTCCAGGAACTTCAGTTACTACAATAGGTTGATCATCATCACTTGAACATCCCGTTAAAATTCCACCTAATAAGGCTAGACTAAAAATTAATTTTTTCATTTTGGTTTTCGATTTGATTGTCATTTAAAATCTTCGATGCAAAGATGCTGTCATTATTGTTTTTTGAAGTTACCTCAAAGTTATAGTTGTATTAGCTTCTTGTAATTTTAGTGTAACCTCATTGTTAAGAGTTATGCTTAAAATCTCTGTATGGTGATTTTATTTCGCTTTCGCGAAAGCGTAAAACCCACTATCTTGCTCTTTCTAAAAAAGAGCATTATGATGCAATGGGAACGCTTACTTTCCTTAAAGAGACAAGGCGATACAAATAAAAGATTACGTACAGAACAAGATGAGACCAGACTAGGTTTTGAAGTAGATTATGACCGTATTATTTTTTCTTCACACTTTAGAAGCCTGCAAGACAAAACGCAAGTGATTCCATTATCTAAGACTGACTTTGTGCATACAAGGTTGACACATAGCCTTGAGGTTGCTGTAGTAGGTAGGTCCTTAGGCAGGCAGGTGGGAAAGCGAGTTTTAGAAAAATATCCTCACCTATCGGAAGTTCATGGTTATAAGATGAATGATTTTGGAGCCATAGTAGCAGCAGCAGCATTAGCTCATGACATTGGCAATCCACCTTTTGGTCATTCTGGAGAAAAATCTATAGGGGATTTTTTTAAAAATGGCCCTGGGAAGATATATAAACAAGAACTTACAGCAAAGGAGTATCAAGACCTCTGTACATTTGAGGGGAATGCAAATGGGTTCAAAATTCTTACTGAGTCAAGACCTGGCGCAGAGGGAGGCTTAAGACTATCCTATGCCACATTAGGTGCTTTTATGAAATACCCAAAAGAATCGCTACCCTTTAAACCTACAAATCACATCGCAGATAAAAAATATGGTTTTTTTCAAGCAGATAAAGAATCTTTTAAGGACATCGCAGACGAGCTAGGACTTATTCAAACCAGATCAGGAGCTGATATAAGTTATGCGAGGCACCCCTTAACCTATCTAGTAGAAGCAGCAGATGATATTTGCTACACAATTATAGATTTTGAAGATGGGATTAATCTAGGACTTATTTCTGAAGAATATGCGCTTGAATATCTAGTTAAATTAGTACCTCATATCAATAGGAGTAAATATGCCTCACTTACAGATAAGGCGGCAAGAGTAGGTTACTTAAGAGCCCTAGCAATAGGGAAACTTATTGATGAGGCGGTAGTTATATTTATGGAAAATGAAGAGGCAATTTTAAAGGGCGCTTTCGCGAAAGCTTTATTAGATAAGTCAAGCTACGAGGCTCAAATACAGGATATTTTAAAAATTAGTGTTGAAAAAATATATCAAAGTGAGGAAGTAATTGCAAAAGAAATTGCTGGGTATGAGATTTTAAGTACGTTATTGAAAGCTCGTTGTAGATCATTGGTAGAGGAGCCTACGCACTATGATAAGCTTGTTAAAAAATTATTTTTGTCTAATGCTCAAGAGGGAGCTACGCGTTACGAAGAGCTTTTATTTATCTGCAATCAGATTTCTATCATGACTGATAGCAAGTCACTCCGCATTTTTGAGCAGCTACGGGGTCATAATATTAAAGGGTAAACAAAATTGTTAATTACCTCAAGTTCATTGATTTTAATCAATCTATGCAGTATATTCGAAGCTTCAATAAATAAAAAAATATGAAAATAAATTACTTTAAAATTTTAATGATCTCAATTTTGTTTTTTTCAGCAAATTTGAGTGCTCAGAACTACATTCAATCAGTTAAGGATTATTTAATAACTGATAAAGTGGATGCTGGTGATATTCAAGATTTAAAAATCATTGAAGAAGTTCATTCCAGTAAAAACAATATCAAACGTATTTATTTAGCACAACAGTTCAATGGAATACCAATTAATAATTCTCAAATTACTGCTACTTTTAAAGATGGAAAAATAATTTATGTCTCTCATAATTTAGAAAGTAACATTTCTAATCGAGCAAATATTTCTACACCATCACTTGGCCCGGTTAGTGCGGCTTCAACAGCAGCAATTGCGTTGAATCTAGGTGGTTCTAACTTCTCTGTTGTAAATACTACATCACCTCAAAAATTAGTATTATCCAATGGAGGTGTATCACAAGAAAACGTTCCCGTAAAATTAGTGTATACTATTTCTGAAAGCGGTGAATTAAAACTTGCTTGGGATTTAAGTATTTATACTATGGATTCCAAAAACTGGTGGAGTGTAAGGATAGATGCTTTGACAGGATCAATAATAAACAAGAATGATTGGGTAATAAATTGCACTTTTGATGGTCATAATCATCAAGATAGAAGTAGAGATAAATCGAATAAGGAGTTTGAGCTTCTATTTGATAATCAGCTTACAACTTCTATTTCTGCTCCCTATGCTGGAGAATCATACAATGTTTATGCAATGCCACTAGAGAGTCCAAATCATGGTGACCGTTCTATTGTTGAAAATCCTCAAGATGTCGTGGCTTCTCCTTTTGGATGGCACGATACTGATGGCGTAGAAGGTGCAGAATTTACAATAACAAGGGGGAACAATGTATATGCACAAGAAGATCTCTTAGGAAATAATAATCAAGGTGAATCACCAGATGGTGGGTCGGAGTTAGCATTTGATTTCCCTATCGACCTTACTGCCGATGCTGAAGGTTCTAGAGACGCCGCTATAACAAATCTATTTTATTGGAATAACATTGTCCATGACGTTTTCTATAATTATGGATTTGATGAGGCTTCGGGTAATTTTCAACAAAACAATTATACTGGTAATGGAAGTGGATTTGATCATGTAATTGCAGACGGTTTTGATAATGTTCGTAGGAGTGTAAATAACGCAAATTTTGCAACACCTCCTGAGGGAAATAATCCTAGAATGCAAATGTTTCTTTGGAACACCTCTGGTGAAAGAGGAAATTTAGAAATTATAGAGCCAGCTAGTCTTGCAAGAAATATAGAATTGAGTGTAAGTGCCTTTTCGACAACTAATGGCCAGCCTAATAATTCATTTTTCGCTTCCTTGGAAAATCCTGACCCTAATGCTCAACTAGTGTTAGTAGAAGATGATGATGCATCTGCTGATTCAACAGATCCAAATGACGGTTGTGATACTTTTTTAAATCCAGAAGAATTGGATGGGAATATCGCACTAATACGTCGTGGCTCATGTAATTTTACTTTGAAAGTAGCATCTGCTCAAGCGGCAGGAGCAATTGGAGTTATTATAGCGAATAATGTTGCTGATGAAATAATAAATTTAGGAGGTGAAGAGAATAATAGTAATGTGATTCCTGCAGGAATGATAAATCAAGAAGATGGTGATGTTCTAATTTCTGCACTTCTAAATGGTGAAACAATTATTGTAAACCCTACTAGACCGAGATTTATTGATGGAAGTTTAGATAATGGAATTATTATTCATGAGTATGGTCACGGTATTTCAACAAGATTAACTGGAGGTCCTACTAATTCTGGATGTTTGAGTACAACTCAACAGCAAGAGCAAATGGGAGAGGGATGGTCTGATTATTTTGGACTTATGTTAACAATGACTGCTGATGATACTGCAATTGAAGGTCGTGGAATTGGAACATTTGCTACAAATCAACCTGTTGATGGATCTGGTATACGCCCAGCACAATATAGTACAGATACAAATATTAATGGATTGACGTATGGTGATACTAATGATGAAGCTGCAATTTCTCAACCTCACGGTATAGGGACTATCTGGGCAACCATTCTTTGGGATATGACCTGGGAACTAATTGATCTGTATGGGTTTGATGCAGATATTTATAATGGAACTGGAGGTAATAATACTGCTTTGCAACTTGTAATGGATGGTTTAAAAAATCAGCCATGCTTACCAGGATTCGTAGATGGTCGCGATGCAATACTCGCTGCAGTTGATATGAATGATAGATGGACTACTGATGGCGAGCGAAGAGATGCTAAATGTTTAATATATACAGCATTTGCAAATCGAGGGGTTGGATTTAGTGCTTCGCAGGGAGCAAGATTTAGTCGTACTGATCAAGTTGAAGCTTTTGATTTTCCAGAAGGGAATGATAATTTCTGTAATGAATTATCAGTGGGTGGAATTGACGCTACAAATTTCAGCGTGTATCCTAACCCATCTAATGGAACTATGAATTTAAGAATTAATAAATCTGTGGGTGCTGGTACTGTTAAGATATTTGATATTAATGGTCGTCTTATACACACTCAAGAATCATTATTAGAGGGTAACGTAAGAGTAGAAGCTTCAAATTTATCTACTGGAGTTTACTTATTGCAAGTTCAAAGTGATGTTGCTACAGAAACTATTAAGTTAATTATAGAATAACTCCTTATAAAGCAGAGGTCATAAATCGGCAGGCAAGAGCTTGCCGATTTTTTTATGCCAAATTTTCAAGTAAGCTTACAATTTTTGCAACTGAGATTCCAGCCTCTTCTTGTTGTTCTTCTACAGTGGCGTGTTCAATGAACATATCTGGAATACCTAGAACGGTAATGTTTATATGTTGTTTTGCTTTCGCGAAAGCGTAATCACAAACCATACTACCCATCCCGCCAATTTTTGACCCATCTTCAATAGTGATGATGTGTTGATAATTGTCAAATATGATATCTAAAAGATCTGTATCTAGGGGCTTTAGAAAGCCCATGTCATAGATTCCTATTTCTGCCGTAATTTTTGCGCTAGCATCTAAAACGTTTTTAAGAATACTACCGATACTAATTATAGCAATATTTTCACCCTCTTGAATACAGCTACCTTTGCCTATGGGTATCTCTCGAAAAGGTTTTTTCCAATCTATGTGAACGGCTCTACCTCTAGGATACCGTATTGCAATAGGAGCTCTAAGCCCGCGTTGAGCAGTATACATAATATTACGCAAAGCTCTATCGTCACTTGGTGCATAAATAATCAAATTAGGTATGCAACTTAGGTAAGAGAGGTCGTATACCCCTTGATGGGTCCCTCCATCTTGACCAACTAATCCTGCTCTGTCTAAACAAAAAATAACAGGTAATTTTTGAAGGGCAACATCGTGTATAACTTGATCATAAGCCCTTTGTAAAAACGTAGAATAAATATTACAAAAGACAACCATACCTTCTGTGGCGAGACCAGCAGCGAGTGTTACTGCATGCTGCTCTGCAATACCTACATCAAAAGCTCTATCTGGAAACTCACGTATCATATATTTAAGAGAACTGCCCGTAGGCATAGCTGGTGTGATTCCGATAATTTTTTTGTTCTCTCTAGCAAGCTCAACCAGTGTGTGTCCAAATACATCCTGGTACTTAGGCGGTTGAGGTGCATTACTCTCTTTATCTCTAACCCCTGTGATGGCATTGAATTTTCCTGGGGCGTGGTAGGTAATTTGTTCTTTTTCGGCGAGTGCAAGACCTTTACCCTTTGTAGTGATAACATGAAGAAATTTAGGTCCGCTTATAGTTTTTAGCTTTTCTAATGTAGCCGTAAGTTCTGGTAAGTTGTGACCATCTATAGGGCCAAAATATTTAATGTTGAGTGCCTCAAAGATATTCTCTTCTCGAGCAGTTCCTTTTTTTACATTGGTAAGGTATTTTTTGAGCGCACCTACACTCGGATCAATACCAATCGCATTGTCATTGAGAATAATAAGAAGATTTGCATCTGTAACTCCTGCGTGGTTCATTCCTTCAAAAGCCATCCCACTTGCAATGGAGGCATCGCCTATGACGGCTATATGGTGCCTTTCTTTTTGACCTTTTAAGGACGCTGCCATTGCCATGCCCAATGCAGCTGAAACAGAGGTGCTGCTATGGCCAGTTCCGAACGTATCATAAGGACTTTCACCGCGATTAGGAAAACCACTAATACCTCCTTTCTGTCTATTAGTGTGAAAAATTTCTTTTCTTCCTGTTAATATTTTGTGGCCATAAGCTTGATGCCCTACATCCCAAATAAGATTGTCATTTGGTGTATCAAAAATATAATGTAATGCTATGGTAAGCTCTATAACGCCTAAACTTGCACCTAAATGGCCTTCCTTTGTTGCTAAAATATTTATAATAAATTTACGGAGCTCTTTAGCAAGCAGAGGTAGTTGTATTTCTGGAACCTTACGGAGGTCCAGAGGTGATTGTATTTTATCAAGAATACTTAGCTGCATTAAACAAAGGTACGTCTTGAATCTGTATTTTTATGCTCCAGAAAGCACTGTTATGATAGAGCCATACGATGATCGTTATTTCATGCAAAAAGCCTTACAAGAAGCTCAAGTAGCTTTTGATCAAGGAGAGATTCCAGTTGGAGCTGTTGTCGTAATTGATAAAAAAATTGTTGCACGCGCACATAACCTCACAGAGCGACTTACAGATGTTACTGCTCACGCAGAAATGCAGGCTATTACAAGCGCCTCAAATTATATAGGAGGTAAATACTTACAACAATGTACATTGTACGTCACATTAGAACCGTGTCAAATGTGTGCAGGTGCTTTGTATTGGAGTCAAATAGGACGTATTGTATATGGTGCAAAGGATTTACAGAGAGGTTATAGTGTGATGGGTACAACCATACATCCAAAAACAAAAGTAGAAAGCGGTGTCTTATCTCAAGAATGTGAGCGGCTTATGAAACTTTTTTTTGTAGATAAAAGAAAGCTTAATTAAGTTGTAGGAGGTTGCTGCTATGGCTGTTTTTCGCTTAAGTATTTCCAATATCTTTTGGGTACATGCTGGATGTGTAATTTCATATTTTTACGAGAAGGTATATTTGTACTCTTGAAATAATTTTTCCATAGATCTTGGTATAACAATTCATCTTCGGTAAAATAAAAACCAGCTGCGGTATTGGTGTTGATATCTTTAGAAACCTCTAGAGAGATGTAGTCTAGCTTTTCCATATCATAATAAACCCCATAACTCCTTTTGAGATCATAGATAAGCCATTTTTGATCTGCATACCTATTTTTAAAATGTATAGCATTAAGAGGTAGGACATTAAAATCTGGTTCTATCGTAGCAAAATAAATGTCATCTTTTGTTTTTCTAAACCGAATAAAAGCATCCATTCTATGCTTTTCTCGACCTACTTTTTTAACAATCTTACTCAGCTGCAATGCATCAGGATCTCCATAATCACCCTCTATTTTTTGACCTGTAAAACCCTTTTTAATTACATTAAATAGTATTTTTTCAGAACCAACTTCCTCACTCAAAAAGGCCTTGTAAATATCTCGACCAGTTATCTTTCCTATTTTTTTAAGAATCCCTTTCCAGACACGCTCTGCTTTACTTTCATCTGTATGCACTCTATAAACAGCATCAAATAAATTTACTGTTCCTTTACTTTCTTTTACAAACTCGATAATTATACTTTTTCGATCATAATAATCAAAAATGCCTGTAAGGAATCCGTCAAATGTTCCATCATAGAGGTATTGTTCTGTCATTAGGTAATGTAAATTTATCCATAAAGTTAAGGAGTTCAGAATTAAAGACACTGGCTAGGTTTAAAATAAATTAGCCATACAATTTCAGTATCTTGTGAGCGTATTTTAACTCACTTTACATAATCAATTATTTATTGCCATTTCATAACACGATACTTTCAAATAAGCTAGTAATACTATGCGCACTGCTTTCAGCTACAGGATTATGGTATTTTGGATATGAAATACAGCGCAGTAACTTCCCATTATTCATAGGGTTGTTTGCAATGCTCTTTGCTTTATTTTATGTCACTGTAGCAAACGGTAAATCTCATTTTTTAGTATTAACTGTCATGGCAATACTGTTGAGGTTAATATTCTTGCCTAGTATCCCAAATTTATCCCAAGACTTCTACCGATTTATATGGGATGGAAGGATGCTCGCTAGTGGTATAAATCCTTATCTGTCCACGCCACTTAGCTATATCGAATCAGGAAATTTATCCATTATTTCGCAAGCCGAAGAACTTTATAAGGGGATGGGTTTACTTAATGCCAGTCACTATACAAACTATCCACCTATCAATCAGTTTATGTTCTATTTGGCAGGTATTTTATCCAGTAAAAGTATTCTAGGAGCCACTATAGTTCTTCGTGCTATTATTATCCTCGCAGAAGTAGGAATTATAATATATGGTAAGAAGTTATTAGAAAAAGTAGGTCTTCCCACCTATCATATTTTCTGGTACGCACTTAATCCATTTGTTATTATTGAAATGACTGGTAACTTGCATTTTGAGCCAGTCATGCTCTTTTTTGTAATACTATCTTTTTATTTGCTAGTAATTAATAAGTGGATTTGGAGTGCAGTATTTTTTGCTTTTTCCATAGCTACAAAATTACTTCCCTTGTTATTACTACCATTGTTTTTAAATTACTTCTTAACCAAAGGCGGAAAAATAACGACTCACTTTAGAAGTTCATATCCTTTAAAAGTACGCTTTCGCGAAAGCGTTAAAAATTTACCCAAACTCATTTATTTCTACCTAATTATTTTGGGTTTAACATTGCTAACCTTTTTGCCTTTTATTAAAGCGGATTTTGTCGCAAATTTTGGAGCATCCATTGCGCTTTGGTTTAAAAAATTTGAATTTAACGCCAGTCTATATTATATCATACGTTACATAGGTTTTCAAAAGATGGGCTATAATATAATAGGTACTGCAGGGCCCTTTTTATCTAAGGTTGTTGTAGTGTGTATTCTAATGATTGCTATTTTGAGAAATAATAGAAAAATGTTAGATATGATTACTGGGATGTTAATAGCAACGTTTATCTATTTTCTATTATCAACGACAGTACATCCCTGGTATGTGGCTACACCACTTTTATTGTGCGTATTTACAAAGTATCGATTTCCTCTAGTGTGGAGTTTTACTGTAATGCTTAGCTATGCTGCGTATGGGGTTTCAGGATTCCAAGAAAATCTTTGGCTGGTAGCAATAGAATATGCTATTGTCATTGGATTTTTTATCTGGGAAGTATTTTTGAAGGAAAAAATGCCTGTGGAAGTTTTAAAATCTTCTACTTAGTTTTCTTTTTGTATAAAAAAACCTCTCCAGCCTTACGCAACTTATAGGCCTTTGAATCTGGTAGTGCTTTGTTAATGTCTAAAAAGCCAACATCAGTTTTGGAAAAATTAGAAAATTGTCCTTCATCAGGTGTATCGCAATTTTCACATATCAAAAGATAAAAAGCTTCTTTATTGAGGTCTAGAGTTTTCTCAGAAAGTATGGGGACTTTTTGGCCAATATTCCAGATCAAAGTAGGAGCGATGCGCTCATATGCGTAAAATGGTATCGAAGCGTTTAAATTTAAATCTTCAAATGTGGTATAATTTGGATTAGGGCTATAATCCTTTATAAAAGTTAATGCGCTCAATGCTGTAAATGCTATTGCTCCAACGCTTAAATAAAATAGGCGGTATACATTTCTCTTTAACAGCGACCGCACCATTAAAATTGCAATTATAAAAACAAGAATTAGTGATATCACTCCTATGATTCTGAAGTGAACTTCATTTGCTAATATAAAATAACTAAGGGCTATTGGTAAGGTTATAAAGATCACTGTAAGTAATCCGAAATTAAAATACACTGGAACAGTTTCTCTTCTGTCTTTAATATTCTTGAACTTCCGTATCAAATACTCTATATAAAACCCAGTATTTATAGCTAAGGGTATAAGGACAGGCATTAGATAACGCGATTTCTTTTCTGGTATTATAGATAAGAGTATCACAGATGCTAGTGTCCAGATTAATGTAAATTTATATGTTTTAAAATGTATCACTTTTGACTTCATGTAAGGATACAGTAAACTTATAAAAGCAGGGATGGTCCATAAACCACTTTGTACAAAAAAGCTCCAGTAGTAATAAAAAGGGCGCACATTACGACTCGTCCAGTTTCCAGTTTCTCTTTCTGCAATAGCATTGAATGCCTCTGGATCTGCAAAGCGCACATACACGTACCATGCAAACCCTATAATTATTGCGATAATTATGGAGCTAGTGAATAAAACCCAGCTTTTTTTAAGAGTTCCTTTCCTAAACACGATTAAATAGGAAATTAAGAAGGGAAGAAAAAGCGCATACAATGAGACAGGACCCTTACTTAGTATAGAAGCTGCAATAAATACCACAGCAAGTATCCAATTTTTAATATTATGATTCTTTTGAAGTATCTGAAACAAATAATAAATTCCGGCAATCATAAATGCATGGGCATAGATATCCCAGGGGCCTTCAAAAGCGATAAGAACTACATAAAGTGACGTAACAGAAATAAATCCATTTATTGTGCTATGTTTTGAGGTGAGTTTAAGCTTTCGCGAAAGCGTAAAAACCATACTTCCTAAAAGCATGACCATTAATACAGCAGGAAGGCGCATCGCCCAGACACTTTTAATCCCGAAAATGCTTGCAGAAACTGCAGAAAACCAAGTAGGGAGCGGTGGCTTTTGATACCTAGGCAGACCATTGTTTGTAGTAAGAATCCAGTGGTTCTCAGTAAGCATTTCCCTAGCTGTTACAAAATTACGAGCTTCCATTATTGTCACATCCATCGCATCTAAAAGAGGAAATAGCAGTGTTCCCACAAAGAGAATAATGGAGAGAATTGGATATTTTTCTAAAAACTTAATCACGACTTTGAGTTGTAATAAAGATAGATATTACGTGCATAAATAAATGTGCCTAAACTATAAGAGAGTACCATAATATAATCTGCGCGATATAAAAAGTATAATAATGATAACAAACCTCCAATGAATGAAAATAGCCAAAATCCTAGTGGTAAGGTAGCTTGCTTATTTTTTTCTGCATAAAGCCATTGATAAACAAAGCGAAGAGTAAATAAGATCTGGGCTATAATGCCTAGCGTTAAGAGCCAGAGTGCCATTTCTTTTTCTGAAAATAATGCATCTATATCAAATTCTCCATTATTCCACCCAAATATAATAATCATGATTGGGATAAAAATGATAAGAATTTTAGACCATAGTGGTAGTAATCTCCATTGCTTTTGGATCTGTAAATTTCTTATGTATATGATATATCCTAATACTTGTCCCAGCATAAGGGGAAAATCATTGCGTAAATATCCATAAACAAAAAGCACAAATGATCCAGAAAGACTTAGCCACCAGAAGGTAAGTGGGGTTACGACTTTCTTGCTTTTTTCAGAAAGCAGCCATTGTGATAACATACGAGCCCCAAAGAGAAGCTGTGCTAGTAATGCAAGTAGGGAGAGACTATCCACGACTTGAGGATCCTACGTGATAGTTAATGTACTTTTTCTTCATCCACAAATAAGCAAAGCAATCCATAAGAGGTCCAAGTAAGCGATTCCATAATCCAAACTTTGCTTCACCTGCGATACGTGGAAAATGGCTAACCGTGACTTGTTTTATAGTACCGTTTTGTAATAAAATCATTGCAGGTAAAAAACGATGTAGCCCCTTAAACATTGGGATACGTTTTGCATAATCTGTCTTTAAGATTTTGAGAGGACAGCCCGTATCATCCATACCATCATGGGTAAAAGTACGACGTATACCGTTTGCAATGGTAGAAGACATATTTTTTACAAAGCTGTCTTTTCTATTTGACCGTACACCGGTTACTAAATCAAAGTTACCTATATGCTCAAGCAATAAATTAAAATCATCTGGTGTTGTTTGAAGATCACTATCTATATAACCAACAAGCTCTGTATCTGTATAGTCAAAACCTGCTTTAATAGCAGCGCTCAAACCGCAATTTTTTGAAAATGAAATAAATTCAAAATGTGAATTGCGTTCACAAATAGCAGATATCATTTGTAAACTCTGATCTTTAGACCCATCGTTTACAAAAAGGACTTTTGTAGGGGCAGCTGCTACCTTAAAGTATGTTGTAAAAGCCTCTTCTACACGAGCGAGGTTTTCTTCTTCGTTATATACTGGAACAACAACTGTAAGACGATACTCCATAAAAACTTAACCGTTTTTCAAATTGATAACTTCTTGTTTAGTGAGATGCCTCCAGTTACCGCGAGGTAAATCTTTTTTTGTGAGTCCTGCGATTGTAACACAATCTACACGTACAACTTCATATTTAAGATGTTCAAAAATAGTACGAATCACGCTATTTCCAATATGCTTAAGACGCAGCCCTATTTCCTTTTTTGGAGCCCCATCAACATATTTAATTTCTTCAATCTGGATGGTTTTTCCATCTATTTTAATTCCTTCATTGATGCGCTCCAGATCTGCAGCCTTTAGATTGTTAGAAAGCTCCACATGGTATAATTTATCTACTCCTTTTTTTGAATTGGTAAAGCGCTGCATGAGCTCATCATCATTTGTAAAAAGAAGTAATCCTGTGGCATTACGACCCAGGCGGCCTATAGGTTGTATACGTGATTTTGTAGATCCAGATACAAGATCCATCACCGTGTTACCTTTGTCATTACTAGTTGTAGTAGCAAAACCCTTTGGCTTATTTAATAATACATATGCTTTTGGTTCAGGATTAATACGGCGCCCATCAAAACGTACATCATCATCCAGTTTTACCTGATACCCCATTTCATTAATAACCTTTCCATTTACAGTCACATTGCCCACAGATATATACATATCTGCTTCACGACGAGAGCAAATACCTGCGTTTGCAATGTATTTGTTAAGTCGCATAGTGCCGTCGTCTTTCTTTTTTTGAGAAGACTTTTTAGGAGCATCAAAAGCTTTGTCTTTTTGTTTAGGTGGTTTATTAGTCGATTTGCGCACAGGTTGTGTGCCACGTGATCCACTTTTTGATTTTCCGCCAGCCCCTGTTCGTCCAGATGGTTTTCCTTTTCTGCTATTTTCTGCTCCTCTGCTCATTACATTTTGTTTAATGTGCAAAGGTAAGATTTAGTATGTTGTATTTGTTCGCTTTCGCGAAAATTGTATGTTCTAATCAATATATCCTAAACTGAAATTTAGAATATTTTTTAGGCATTAGTTTAAAAATAGAAAACAGAACACTTAAACAAACAACAGGATGATCGCTAGGACAAAGCCTCCTAGTGCAAAAAGTAATCCTTTTTTGAAAATACTGGTGCCAGGCATGAACATCCAAAAAGCAGAGATGACAAAGAATAATAACGCTAAGCCAAAGAAGATATTGAAAAAATAAAGAGGATCACCAGACTTAGCTTTATGAAAATGGGTGAGCTTATCAAGAATATAAGGAAGTTCTTTTTTAGAATAACTTGCTATCCCTGTATTTATTGAGTACGTTCCTTCTTTAAAGTAATAAACTCCATTTTCCTCTTTAATAATTTTAAGCTTTTTTATCCCTATCGCCTTTGGTAATTCTTTTTCAGAAAGGTTATTGGCGATCTTTTTTTCGATCACTACCTCTTTTTTAAAAGTATCAGAATCTCTAAAGATGAGTACAATCCCACTCAAGGCATAGACAGCCATAATGCCAGTGAGGAAAAAACCTAAATAGCGATGTATTACTCTCATTTTCGAATTCGTTTTTCTCCCCATACCTATTTTACCCTTGAAAAATTAAGCAACAAATATCATAAAAAAACTCGCTATTTAATAATTAATTGCGTCAACATAATTTGAGAAGCATTAAATAACATAGGATATATTCCATATTTTTGGACAATATATTATTAGCTTTCGCGAAAGCGTAAACCCACCTTTATGAATTTTGAACGTATTAAAGAAAAATTAAACATACTTGCAGATGCTGCTAAGTATGATGTGTCCTGTTCGTCCAGTGGTAGCAAACGATCCAATAAAAATAAAGGACTAGGTGATTCTAGCGGAATGGGTATCTGTCATACCTATACGGAGGATGGTAGGTGCGTGAGTTTATTAAAAATACTGCTAACTAATCATTGCATATTTGATTGTGCCTATTGTGTTACTCGTAAAAGTAACGACATTAAACGCGCGGCCTTCAAAGTGCAAGAGGTCGTAGGTCTTACTATAAATTTTTATAGACGTAATTATATAGAGGGACTATTTTTAAGTAGTGGCATTTTCAAAAATGCAGACTATACCATGGAGCGTCTCATTGCAGTAGCAAAGAAATTGAGGGAGGAAGAAAACTTTAATGGGTACATCCACCTCAAGTCTATTCCTGGCGCTAGTGATGAGTTGATGCGAGAAGCAGGACTGTATGCAGATCGTCTCTCTGTGAATATTGAAATTCCATCAGAAAAAGGACTAAAACTTCTCGCTCCCGATAAAAATCGTGCAGATTTTCTCAAGCCAATGGTGAAAGTTAAAAATGAAATCATTCAATACAAGAGTGAAAAAAAACTCATTAAAAGTACTCCTGTTTATGCTCCAGCAGGTCAAAGCACACAAATGATTATAGGGGCTAGTGGAGAGACAGATGCAGAGATCATGTATACAAGTGCTTATTTCTATAAGAAGTTTCAGATGAAGCGAGTATACTATTCTGGATACATACCTATTAGTTATGATGATCGTTTACCTTCTATTGGTACAGAGGTGCCTATGATGCGCGAGAATAGACTTTATCAAACGGATTGGTTATTGAGGTTTTATGGGTTTGATATACAAGAAATTCTAAACAAAGAATACCCAAATTTGGATACTGATATTGATCCAAAATTGAGCTGGGCTTTACGTAATCTTGATCAATTCCCAATTGATGTTAATCGTGCAGATCGTAAAATGATTGCCCGGATTCCAGGAATTGGGATGCGATCTGTTCATAAAATAATTTATGCAAGAAGACAACGTAGACTTAATTGGGAGCATCTAAAAGCAATAGGAATCTCAATGAATAGAGCTCAATATTTCTTAGTATGTGACTCTCCTCAATTTGATTTAAAGGACAGAACGCCGGCACAGCTTAAGAGTTTGATATTAAGAAATTCAAGTAGTAAATGGAGTGGTGCATATAGTAATCAACTCAATCTTTTTGGCTCTAATGCTCCCCTCACAGTTTGATCTATATCTTAGATGTCAAGGACTTAAAAAACACAAACCCAAATCCTATGCATAGCATAAGGTGAAATGGTAACAAACCAAAATCGCCGCCATCTTTTACCACAAATGCAGAGTAAATCCCAAAAGCAAAATAGAGCATTAATATCCCTTCAAAAATAACATTTATAGAAATTTTTTTCTTGAGGTATTTGTTCCCCTTCCAAGAGTCTTTAATGGTATTGATATTAAACTTTGGTGTGCGTACAAACTCGCTTCGTTTACCTAAATGACCTTCAATGACTGCTATAGAGTTATGAAGAGAGAAACCCATGGCAATACTAAAGAAAGTAAAAAACATTCCAATATATTTTATGAATTGCTTTAAACCACCGCCATAAATATTTTTAAACATAAACCAATAGCAAATAAAAAATATGATACTGCTTATTACAAAAAAACTCATTACATAAAAGTAGGGAGTTAAACTTTTATGTTCATTTTTGATATAGAGCATAGGGATACTAAGTAGACCCACAATGAGTACATTTAAAAACATTGTACTGTTCAATAAATGTAATAGTCCATGAAGTTTGGTTTTAGTAGAAATGCGCTTGCTATTGATAACATTTTTTGACATTTTCTGAAAGTTCTCTGCTCCACCTTTATTCCACCTAAATTGTTGAGATCTAGCTGCACTTATCACCACAGGTAATTCTGCTGGAGTCTCCACTTTTTCTAGGTATTTGAATTTCCAGTCTTTGAGTTGAGCTCTGTAACTTAAATCAAGATCTTCTGTGAGTGTGTCACCTTCCCAATTTCCAGCATCCAGTATGCAAGCTTTACGCCAAATACCAGCAGTTCCATTAAAATTTATAAAATGTCCTTTACTATTGCGCCCTACTTGTTCTAATGTAAAGTGAGCGTCGAGCGCAAAAGCTTGCACTTTTGTAAGTAAAGAATAATTCCTGTTTATATGCCCCCAGCGAGTTTGCACTACTCCTATATTTCGATCTTTGAAGTATGGAATGGTAAGCAGTAACCAATCTGATTCTGGCAAAAAATCTGCATCAAAAATAGCGATGTACTCCCCTTTTGCGAGCTTTAAACCTTCTTTAAGGGCTCCAGCTTTAAATCCCTTACGATCTGTTCGAGTGATATGCTTAATATTTAAACCTGAACTTCTAAGACGGTCAATTTGTGCTTTAGTCGTTAAGATGGACTCATCTGTACTGTCATCCAATACTTGGATTTCTAACTTATCCTTAGGGTAGTCTAAAAGAGCAATATTATCCAGCAATCGTTCCATTACATACAACTCATTATACACGGGTAATTGAATGGTCACTTCTGGAATTTGCTCAGGATCTTTAAAGTTAAATTTTTGAGAACCATCAGTATTGCGCTGTGCTCTTAAATAATTAAAAAGCAAATTAAGCTGTGATAAACTATATGCAAAAATGATGAGTAGCGCAGCAGTGTAAATTGCTATTATCGTAAATTCTAAAATCATCATTTTACACTGTATTTAAAAATCCATCCAAGAATTTTTACACCTGCATTAACCGCTCCTTTCAATGTTCCAGAAACTTTTGATACACCTATTCTATTGCGATACATTACAGGTATTTCTTTATACTTTAACTTTTTCTTTAATGCTTTCAATTGCATCTCTACCGTCCACCCATAAGTTTTGTCTTCCATTTCTAATGAAAGTAACTT
Organism: Dokdonia sp. Hel_I_53; assembly: GCF_007827465.1. Lineage (NCBI taxonomy): Bacteria > Pseudomonadati > Bacteroidota > Flavobacteriia > Flavobacteriales > Flavobacteriaceae > Dokdonia > Dokdonia sp. Hel_I_53. The sequence goes on along the minus strand of NZ_VISL01000001.1, from coordinate 1,587,082 downwards.
ATCATATTTAATTGCTCTAAAAGGACCTAAGTCTGTATAATGAGCGCTAAAAAATAAAGTCATTAAACCAGTGGCTAGCCAGTTTCCGAAAACTTGAGGCGTGGTCATTGAACCTCTTTCGCGAAAGCGTTTTTCTCTTGCTCCTATTACAAAATCGTAATTTCTTTCTATAATAGGGGCTACTAAATCTGTAAGTTGCTCAGGGTAATCACTATAATCTCCATCTAAGAATACAACAATCTCTGGTTTTGGATCAGCATTTGCAATGTGTGACATACCTTTAAGACATGCGTATCCGTAACCGCGATTATCTTCATGCAACACTGTAGCACCTCCAGCTTCTGCAACAGATGCCGTACGGTCTGTAGACCCATTATCAACTACAATAATTTCATCTACGATTTTTGGAATGTCTTTAATAACAAGCCCTATTGAATCTTCTTCATTATAGGCTGGTATAATTACTTTAATGATTTTTTCTTTCATTTGGTTTAGGAGGCAAAAGAATGGTTTTACAGTAACAGCTGTTGATCTGAGCCACTCATCAGTAAGATCTTCGATTGTAATTTTTCAAATTTAATATGCAAATTATATTCGTAAAATATAATAAGCTATTTCTATTATTATTTTGTTGTGTCTAGGGCTCACATCTTAAATTGATGTGCAAGATCGTAAAAAAAAATCCATTACTTAGTTACGCTCTATTTCTGGTTAGACTTATAAGTTCCCAATTCTTATTTATATGATGCTAAGTTTGGGGCTCTAAGTATTCATTATGCTAAAGGTATTTAGACGTTTCTCAAGCTTAAGACTAACATGGATAGAGTATTTTTACGAAAAGAAAACATGGAACTTAGTTTTTGGGAACATAATTCGTGGTTTACAAACATAGACTATACGGTAGTAGGTAGTGGGATTGTGGGATTAACTTGTGCTTTACGCTTACGCGAAAGATTTCCAAATTCAAAAATATGCATACTAGAAAAAGGAGTTCTACCGCAAGGAGCAAGTACCAAAAATGCAGGTTTTGCTTGCTTTGGTAGTCTCTCCGAAATTCTTGAAGATCTAAAATCCCATTCTGAGGATGAGGTTGTTTCACTCGTTAAAAAACGTATTAATGGATTGTCTAAACTTAGGAAGTTAATAGGTGATCATACTCTTGACTATAGGCAATATGGCGGATATGAACTTTTTCAAGAAGAGGATGTCAAGTTATATGAGTCCTGCCTAAAAGAGATGAATTCTATAAATAAGTTGCTCTTTCCCATTTTTAACAAAAACGTTTATAGTATAGTAGAGGATCCATTTTGTTTTGATAATGTACAACCTAAACTCATCTTTAATGAATTAGAAGGCCAGATAGACACGGGTAAGATGATGAAGGCCTTACTTTTAAAAGCATATAAAAACGACATTTATATTTTAAATAATTGTACTGTACTTGATTACAGTGAGGAGCAGAACCAAGTGATTATTGATACCGCGCATTTTTCATTTGTTTCAAAAAAAATGCTCATCGCAACCAATGGCTTTGCTAAAGATCTTCATATTTCTGATGTGAAGCCAGCGAGAGCACAAGTACTAATTACAGAACCTCTAAAAGATTTGAGAATAAAAGGGACATTTCATTTAGACCAAGGATATTATTATTTTAGAAATATCAATAATAGGATACTGTTGGGAGGGGGTAGGAATCTTGATTTTAAGACCGAAGAAACCACACAAATAGGTCAGACACGATTAGTTCAAAATGAATTAGAAAGACTTCTCAGAGAAGTAATCTTGCCAGGAAAAGAAATTAAAATAGCGTATCGATGGAGCGGAATCATGGGGGTAGGCACACAGAAGAAACCTGTTTTAGAGAGACTTTCAGAAAATGTTTACTGTGGAGTCAGATTGGGAGGAATGGGTGTTGCCATAGGAAGTACGGTAGGTGAAGAATTAGCAAATTTAGTGGATTGAATTCATTGTAACGTAAAGACAACTGTCTAAACAGAATAATATAAAAGTTTAATAAACTCAATAAATCCTGTAAACCTATCTGTAAAAATTTATTAATGAATCACTTGGAGATAAAGATAGCATTGTATGATAAGTGCAAACAATGGATTGCCAACAGACGTGATAAAGTTGAAAACGTCATTGCAGATATTGTGGAATCACTAGAAAATGAAACCAAAAGCTCTGCAGGAGACAAGCACGAGACTGGCAGGGCGATGTTGCAAATTAATCGAGAGCAAGTAGGAGCACAACTAAAGGAAATTTCAAAAATTGAAGAAGCACTCTCTAAGGTTGATATAAAAGTTGTAAGTGATCATGTGAGGCTCGGGAGTATTGTACACACTGATAACAGCAGTTTTTTTATTTCCATATCTGCAGGTCTACTCAAGACAAAAGATCGTTCATATTATGCAATAGCTTTATCTGCACCAATAGGGCAACTGTTGTTAGGTAAGAAAAAAGGAGATGTAATTCGCTTCCGCGAAAACGAGATAACAATCACATCAGTTTATTGATAAGAAATACATTTATTTAATGCTAATTCTGTGATTTGATCCTTTCTCTAGATCTTCCCTGTGGTTGAATAAAACAGATTGATCACCATGATATCCCATAATAAGATAATGTGAACCCATAAAATAAGAGTGCTCTATGACAATCTCTTTACCTTGAGGAGTTATCTGTATTTGGTGAGGATATAAAAGCCTTTTTTTATCGGATAAAGACACTTCATCAAACCATTCTTTTGGTAACACATTGATATCATCAAAGAGAGAACCAACATAACAAGACGGAGGGTTTTCAAAAATAGCTTGGGTATCATCTTTACAAACTACCTGTCCATCTTTCATCACAATAGTCTGATTCATATAAGATAATACGTCTGTACTATCGTGTGTAGCTACTATGCAAGTAATGTTTTGTTCTCTCAAGTATTTAAATAATTTTCGGCGTAATTTATTTTTTCTAAAATTATCTATGTGTGAAAATGGTTCGTCAAGTAGCAAGAGTTCAGGTTCTTTTGCCAGTGTTTGAGCGAGTGCTACTCGCTGCATTTGACCTCCAGAAAGTGTTTTTACTTTAACATCAGCTAGAGCAGTCATTTCTACAACTCTGAGTAACTCATCTGTACGTTGTCTACTTTTCTTAGGCGTTAGTCTGCTAAGATATTTATTAATATTTTCTGCAACCGTAGTATAAGGCATCAAGTCAAAGTCTTGCGAAAGGTATTTCATGTAAGGCATTCCAGGGATTAAATTATCATCTGGACCCGTGACATGTTGATCCCCCCAAAAGATAGTACCATTGGTCACCTCGTAGAGTCCATAAATAATTTTGAGCAGTGTTGTCTTCCCGCAGCCACTCTCACCTATAATTGCGACATGAGTCCCACTATCTATAGTCAGTGATAGGGGGCCTATTGTAAAGCGATTAGATAGTTGATGGTGTAGCTTCTCTATTCTTAACATAGGGTACAAAAATAAAGCAAGCAATCTAGTTCTCATAAAGCCCAAAAATTTTTGTATGGTGTATCTTTGTAAAAAATATTTGAATGGATTTATACCCTCTGGTTTTTGAACCTATTTTTAAGTACCGCATTTGGGGAGGGAACAAACTTCGTACGACTCTTCATAAAGAATGTTCAGAAGATCAAATAGGTGAATCTTGGGAAATCTCAGATGTAAAGGGTAGTAAAACTGTTGTAGCACATGGACATTTAAAAGGAAAAACGCTTACAGATCTTATAGCAATCTATGGGCCTAAGCTTTTGGGTCATTCTGTAATGTCACGATTTGGAGATCAATTTCCACTACTTGTAAAGTGTATCGATGCAAAAACACCTTTGTCTATTCAAGTTCACCCTACTAATGAGGTTGCAAAAAAGCGACACAATGGCGTGGGTAAGAATGAAATGTGGTATATCATGCAGGCAGATCCTTTTGCCGAAATTGTGATAGGTTTTAATCATAATACAGATAAGCAGTCATTTAATAATCAATTAAAGAGGGGTACTATAGAGAACTCACTTCATAAAGAGAAAGTAAGTGCTGGTGACCTGTTTTATATACCCGCAGGCCGTGTACACGCTATAGGTGCAGGGGTCTTGTTAGCAGAAATACAGCAAACCTCAAATATTACATACCGGATTTATGATTATGATAGAGTGGATAAAAAGACGGGGAAAAAGCGCGAATTACATAATGAACTTGCAGAAGATGTAATTGATTATACCTCTAAAGAATCATATAAAACTTCATATACCTTAGAAGAAAATAAACGCACGGATGCTATCCACACGCCATTTTTTACTACAAATATTATCTCTTTAACAAGCGAGGTGGAGCTGGACTATTCTGACACAGATTCCTTTGTTATTTTAATGTGTGTAGAGGGTTCTGTAAATGTTATCTATAATAAAAGCATCTTCCATCTTGCTACTGGGTATGCAATACTACTCCCAGCAATGCTAACCTCAGTAACAGTAGAAAGTAGCAATGCAAAATTGTTAGAAGTTACAATCTAGAGGTTTATGCTTTCGCGAAAGCGGAACAACCATCTACAATCTAGTTTTAGTAATTAGTTAAAGAAACGTAAATGTAACGTCTATCGATTATGTGCGACTTACATTTGAAAAATTTTTTAGCTGTGTTGAGATTTATATTATTCATTCTATTCATAATCGCGTTAGATATCTATGCATATCAGGCGTTCCGTTTTTTAATCAAAGGTCGCTGGGGTACTGTTTTTTATTTTTTAATTACCCTATTTGTTATTGGCGGTCTTTTTTATCAATTTTCAACAGGTGGTCGGCGTAATATGAGCGCGCTCACACAGTTTTTCATCGTCTCTTTTGTCATCTTAATTGTTTGTAAGCTGTTTATTATTGCCACTATGTTTGGAGAAGATGTATATAGATTTTTTAAAGCTATCTATAACAAATTCATAACTAAGCCTGAAGGATCTATAATTCCATCACGGCGAAAATTTGTTTCGCAACTAGCACTCGGGCTGGCTGCCATTCCTTTTGCCTCCATTTTATATGGTGTCTTTAAAGGGCGTTATAACTTTAAGGTCTTGAAATATGAACTTTCCTATGACGATCTTCCAGATGCATTTGATGGCTATCAAATCACTCAAATAAGTGATATACATAGTGGAAGTTTTGACAATTCTGAAAAGGTAAATTATGCGATAGACCTTATTAATGAACAAGCCAGTGATGTTATTCTCTTTACTGGCGATATGGTAAATAATCTTGCAAGCGAGATGGAACCCTGGAAGGATTCTTTTGCTAGGTTAGAAGCAAAAGATGGAAAATTTTCTGTATTAGGAAACCATGACTATGGAGATTATGTAAACTGGTCTTCTAATGAAGAGAAAGTAGCAAATCTCGATAAGCTCAAACAAATTCAACAAGAAATGGATTTCAATCTTCTGCTCAATGAGCATCGCTTTATTGAAAAAAATGGACAGCGTATATCTCTTATTGGGGTAGAAAATTGGGGCGCTGGTGGATTTAAAAAGGCAGGAGACCTTAATAAGGCAATCGCTGGTCTTGCAGATACTGACTTCAAAATTTTGATGAGCCACGACCCTTCTCACTGGGAATTTGAAGTAAAAGACCATCCAGAACACTTTCATTTAACACTAAGCGGTCACACACATGGGATGCAATTTGGTATTGAAATCCCAGGCTGGTTTAAGTGGAGTCCCGTAAAATGGCGTTATCAATACTGGGCAGGAATTTATGAGGATGCTAAGCAGTATATTAATGTAAATAGAGGATTTGGGTACCTTGCCTTTCCAGGTAGAGTAGGTATATGGCCAGAAATCACTGTGATTACGCTTAGGAAGAATACGGCAAATGTATAATGAACATAATATCTTATCTTTGAGAGAAGCCATCTTAGGTTGACCTATTAAATCATTGTGATTATGTCAAAATTTGGAGAACTGATTGATCTTAACATTCCTGTACTCTTAGACTTCTACACAGAATGGAGCAAAGATTCTATAGCCATGCATCCTGTGTTGCGAGACGTTGCTGCAGCTGTAGGAGATCGTGGTAAGATTATTAAGATTAATGTTGATAAAAACAATGAGCTAGCAGATGCTCTGCGCATTAAATCTTTACCTACTTTAATTATCTATAAAAAGGGAGAAATGATCTGGAGACAAAGTGGAGAGCAGGATGCAACCACATTAATTGGGATTATGGAGGAGTACGCAAATTAATGCTTATAGCTTTTCAAAAACAAATCCATTTTTTTCAAAATAACGAAGTGCCTTAGGGAGTGCATATTCCATATTTTTTGCTGCTTTTAGACTATCGTGGAGCACGATTATGTCACCGTCCTTTGTGTTCTTTATAATATTTTGGTAGCAGTCTTCTGCGCTCACGTTTACATGCCAATCATATCCAACCACACGGTACATAATTATTTTATAACCTAGGTCTTTAAGGGCTTTGCCTTGTTTTTTCTTAAACATCCCATAAGGCGGTCTAAAAAGAGTAGTACTCAGTTCTTTTGGCGTTGTGTCTAAATGCTTTGCCATTTCTAGATTAGCAAGTTGGACATTTTTAATATAAATGTCCAGTGGTGTCTTTGTTCCCTTGAGGTGGTTAAAAGTATGATTACCTATTGAGTGCCCTTCCTTAAGAATACGCTTAAAAATGGTCGGGTTCTTACGCACATTATCTCCTATGCAAAAAAATGTGGCGGGTATGGGTTTTTTTCGCTTTCGCGAAAGCGTATCTAATACAAAGTCTGTAACCTCAGGAACAGGACCATCGTCAAAAGTTAGATATATGATTTTCTTTCCAGTTTTCTTGTCCCAAATATACCAAGAAGGATAAAACCACTTTACGATGGAGGGTATCCTTGCTATTTTAGAAAACATCATTACAGCTAGTTTTGCGCTTTACCTTTTTGAATAGAGATTAAAATCCCTGTACCTAAAGATAGGAATATGACCACTAAAGATAGCCATTCTGGGAAAGGGTAGTAATGACCCACAACAAGTTTTGCAGCCACAAAAAGTAAAATTACAAACACACTATACTTCAAATACTTAAATCTTTCTAGCATATTAGCAAGAAAGAAATACAGCGATCTAAGTCCCATGATTGCAAAAATATTAGAGCTGTATATAATAAACGGATCTTTAGTAATGGCTAAAATTGCTGGAATACTATCTAGTGCAAAAAGTAAATCTGTAAATTCTATTGTGACGAGCGCACCAAAAAGTGCTGTGAAAATACGTTTTCCATCTACTCGTGTGACAAACTTATCGCCATCAATAACTTTACTAAATTTAAAAAACTTTGAAAGACCCTTAGGTTCTTCATTCTTTATAGGCTGTTGGTCATCTTTCAACATTTTGAAAGCTGTAAATAACAAGATGGCTCCAAAGATAAAATGCATCCCAGGAATTTTGTTTATAAGTGTGATGCCAAGACCTATTAATAAAGCTCTAAAAATGATTGCGCCTAGAATTCCAAGAAATAGTAGTTTATGTTGATACTGACTTGGTATTTTAAAAGATGTAAAAATCACAGCAATGACAAATAGGTTGTCTACGCTTAGCGATAATTCAACAAGGTAACCAGTTAAGTAAGTAACTACAGATTTACTAGGACTATAATTATAAGGATTTTCTACCAGTCCCTCTTTGTAAAACCAAAATATAAACCCAGCAAAAAGCAAAGCATTAGCTACAAAAAAGAGTGTCTCGTAAGAGGCTTTTTTTACACTTATTACTTGGTTTTTTTTGTGAAGCACAAAAAAGTCTAACAGCAATAAGATAACAATGTGACCTATAAGAACTGTCCAAGGAAGCAAATAATCAGGCATATCGCTATTCGTTATTAATATCAAGCGCATTCTGCACTGCAGAGTCTATAGGTTTATCAAAACCTCCAGAATTGGGAACAGTCTCTAGACTATCTTCGCTATAACCTTCACTCTGTTCTTCATCACCTAATAAGTAGGGGAAGGTTTTCATATAATTATCAAAAATTAATGCTTCTTTTTCAAAAAGCTCTCTATCATCGTTAATGATTAACAAGTCTACAAGGCTTCTGTATTTCTCTACATTCGTATAAATTTCATCAAAATATTGAAGTTGTTTCTCCTCGGTTAAGGTACTAAAATAAAAGAGTTGCTCTTGATATTTGGTCGCGATTTGTTGCCAGATATCCCTCGCTTTTTGTTTTTCACCTATTTCATAATAACCAGTGATATATGGCTCTACCAGTGTGTAAAATTCAAAAATATCAACAGGCATTTTCTCCATAGCTAGGTCCATTACCTTCTTTGCTTTCTCTGGCTTATTTTCTTGTAAAAGCTGTTCAACAAGCCTTGCCATATTACCACGGTAGGTAATAGCATTAGTTCTCGTTTCTCGATCATGATAAATAGAAGGATCACCACTATTACCCCAAGACCAATTCATGACAATATCGTACATCTTATCTGCATCAACGCGACCCATATCGTAAGGATTACGAGGGTCTATAGGGGTGTTAATTGGTAGGAGCTTATAGGTTACGCCATCTAATTGTAGGAAATCTTTCATCCATAGATAATCATCATCTCCAAAACTACCACCAGTAAAGTAAATAGGTCTCTCCCAGTTATTGCTGGCTATAATATCTAGCATTAACAGTCTATTCTTATATAAAACGTCCCCATTGAGCTCAATATCTATGTATGGCACAATATCATTTCCATCTTCTACAGGTACAATTCTATTGTTAAGCACAGATTCTTTGCTTACAGGAATTCGTACTCGCTTGCTAGGGAATGTATTTATGAATTGATTATTTTGAAGCTCAACTTTAGTTCTAGGATCATCACTAGCAACCCAATTCATCCACTGGCTTATAGGCATTACTGTATCAGTAACTATGGGCTGGTAGAAAAGTGCCTCTCTATTATCTGCACTATATTTATCGTGGTCTAAAGTACTTGGTACTGGATCACTTTTGTAAGCTTTGCGCTTCATCTGGTCGTAATACCAGTCTGTATTTATAAGACTCGTATTTACTACACGTACATCTGTACGATATCCTTCAATTTCTTGAGCATACCACAGGGCAAAGGTGTCGTTATCACCTATGGTAAATAGGATCGCATTTTCATCTACAGAGTCTAGGTATTTTTTTGCCATTGCAAGTGCTGTTTTTCTGCCTGAGCGATCGTGATCATCCCAGTTTTGAGATGCAAGGAGCACAGGAGCAGCAAGTAAGCATACTATAGCTGTAATGGGTAAAGCCACTTTTGGTTTTATAAAATCTTTTAAAATGTCAAAAAGAGCATAGACGCCAAAGCCTATCCACATAGCAAAAACATAAAATGAGCCTACGAGGGCATAGTCTCGCTCTCGAGGTTCAAAAGCTCTTTCATTAAGATATACTTTAAGCGCAAGACCTGTAAACAAGAAAAACACTAGTAAGACTACAAAACGTTTCCAGTCTTTACTCGCGTGAAAAAGTAATCCTAATAGACCCAGTAAAAGAGGTAAGAAATAATAGGTATTACGCGCTTTGTTTTCGAGTACATCTGACGGTAAGTTTTCTTGAGAGCCTAAAAAGGCACTGTCTATAAAATCGATTCCAGAAAGCCAGTTTCCATTAAAATCATCCCCTTTTCCTTGTATATCATTCTGACGTCCTACAAAGTTCCACATAAAATAGCGCCAGTACATATATGAAAATTGGAAACTAAATAGATAGTTCATGTTTGCCCCAAAAGAGGGCTTTTCAACATCTAGATAGCGTCCCACAGTACTTTTTAGAAAGGCATTATAACCATCATAACTTACTTTGCCATCGGCATAGTCTAGTTTGAATTGCGTAACAACATCCTGAATATAAGCCCGCTCTTCTTCGGGCATTTCAGGATCATATTTGATTCTGAATTTTAATGGCCCCGTGTATTGCATATAGTTTACACTATTCTCAGGACTCCACATCCTTGGTAAGAAGGCATTATGGTCGCTATCAAGATTCTGTTTTGCCTTACGCCATTCATTTACCACAACATACTTACCTAGCTCTTCATCTTTCTCGTAAAGTTTTGGCTTATCTACGTACGGTTCATCAGCATCTAGACCAGAATAGTCAGAGGTGAATTGAGGGCCGTAAAACAGTTTGGTTTCTGGATACTGCTCACGGTTGTAATATGCTAAAAGGGAACGTGCGTTAGCGGGGTTATTTTCATTTATCGTAGTTCCTGCATTTGCACGTATGGGTAACATCATCCAGCTCGAAAATCCTATAAACACATACAATGTGCATAACAGCATTGTGTGGAGAAGAGGATAATTACGCTTTCGCGAAAGCGTAAGGCCATAATAAAACAAGGCAATTAATAGAAGACCAGCGATTATGGTCCCGCTGTTAAAAGGTAAGCCAATGCTGTTTACAAAGAAAACTTCTAAATTTCCAAAAATAGCAAGTGTGTATGGAAGCAATAATTTGAATATAAACATTAATACTGCCACTACAATTACTAAAGCAATACCGAAGTTTTTAATGGTTACTTTTTCTGTATTTTTAAAGAAATATAGAAGCCCAATAGCTGGAATGGTAAGTAATCCCATAAAGTGAATCCCAAAAGATAATCCTACGATAAAGGCGATAAGTATTAACCAGCGATTACCTCTAGGAAGTAGCATGTCGCGTTCCCAAAGTAGCCCAAGGTAAAATAATAGTGACATCACAAATGCTGCGGGTGCATATACTTCTGCCTCTACCGCATTAAACCAAAAACTATCTGTAAATGAAAAAGCAAGAGATCCTATAAATGCACTAGCTAATATGGCTAGCTGTTTTGTTTTTGTAACAACCTCATTGTTTAACGTAAGCACACGTGATAGTAAAAGCGTAAGTGACCAGAACATGAATAGTATCGTAAAAGCACTTGAGAGGCAAGAAAGGTAATTTACTGCAAGAGCAATGTAGGTAGCGTCTGGTGCAAACATAGAAACAAAAGCGCCTAGTATTTGATATAATGGAGCTCCCGGTGGGTGTCCTATTTCTAGTTTTGATGAGGTAGAGATATACTCTCCAGCATCCCAAAAGCTAGCCGTAGGCTCTACGGTAAGAGAATAGGTGATAAGGGCGATTGCAAAAACTGCCCATCCTAATATTTTATTATACTTCGTAAAGTTGAAGTCTGTCATAATAGTTCTTTTGTAAAAGACGAAGTTACGTAATACGTGTGATTTTTTGTAACGTGATTTATTGATTAATTATTGAAGCATATTGCGTATTTATTTCTAAAAAATTTAAAGAGTAAGTATGGATAAATGAGTACGTTACTTTTTTGTGGCTTATTCAATTTATAAACTTTAAATTTTTTTTTAAAAAAAGTTTGTCGATTTAAAAGTTTGGCTTAAATTTGCACCCGCATTACACAAGGATGGCCTATGGTGTAACTGGCAACACGTCGGTTTTTGGTACCGAAGAGTCTAGGTTCGAGCCCTAGTGGGCCAACATTAATTAAAATTAACCCTCTGATATTCAGAGGGTTAATTGTTTTCATAAAGTATTTGTACCGCCCATTGTACCGCCGCTATGTAGTAGTTCAAGATAAACCGTCGCGTTTATGTATTTAACATGATTATTTGGCACAGGAAGAATTAAACATTTTTAGTTTCTAAACACTAAGTTCTAAAAACTTTTATTTTAGCCTTAAATAATACTGTTGATTTGTTTTACTTCTATATATGATATAGTTGAGTATGGATCTATAATAAAGTGTTCTCGTATTATCAATGGAATAAAATGCTTTAATATTAGTGCTCTCAACATCTTTGTACCAGTGCGCAAGTTTAGTATACCCTACCTCAATTAAAGTTGTGGTCTTGGATATATGCCTAAGTGTCTTAGCAAGTTAAAAGTAGTTTTGATATTTGGATATTCTTTAAATAAAATGTTACTTCTTTGATACTGGTTCTCTGTCCAGTTACTGGGTTGCTTATTTAATGGATGCCTACTTCTTACCTATACTTTACTATTTGCTATAATATGTCCAGAGACTAAAACAAATCCCCAAAATGAAGAGTTAACTTGATATCCTTCCAATTTCTATAACAAATGTAAAAGTAGAATTAAAAAAGGCAGCCTATTATTTCAATGAAAGTTCAAAGACCTACATTTCAACTAGAACAGCCTAACCTGGGAAGAATATTTACTTAGATGTTTATTATAAAGTGTGTTTCTCAGAAGGAAACAAATCACACAATGAATATTCGGCGCTTTCTTTAAAGAAATAGAATTTGTTTATTTAAATTTCAAAAAGCTTTTAATAGATTCCATTGTCGCTCCAGATAACTCTAGATCACAACTAAACATTTATATTATGGATAAATGGTAAAAATAGGAACCTCTGGGGATATTATAGGACGTTATGAACATGACGAAGTAAAACCATCTATAGAGGTTGCTTCTAAGATCGCAGACGAGCTAGGAGTCTCTGTAGACTTCTTATTGGGTAAGGTGGAAGTAGAAGTAGATAACACCCTCTTAAAACGTGTGCTAGAGGTACAGCAGATGGACGAGGAAGATAAAGACCATATTCTCTATACACTTGATGCGCTTATTAAAAATGTGAGACTTAAATCTATTGCATAAAAAAACCGCCTCGATGGGCGGTTTTTAGTTCCTTACTAATATCATAAATATCTGAGCTTTTTTAAATCTCTTGTTTTTGATACAACCGAATCAACAACAATAAACTTTTGTTTAAAATACTTATTATAGGTTTCCTGTTTTAAAGAAGAAAGAGTATCGTTGATTTTTTCTACTGCCAAAACTTCTTCAAAAATTTCACCTGAAAGTTGAATAGTGTCTTGATTCTCTATTTTTACAGAAAAAGAAATTTCATTATTTCTTCCATAAAAAGTATCCTTATTGACTACCATATATAAAAATTGATCCTCAGGCTTAAAGTTAGAATGATAGGTTACTTTTCCATTAAGCTTTCCGTTAGACAAACTATCTTCAACCTTTACATTAAAGAACCAACTAGAAGTCAAATCTAACTCCCCATTATCTTTATATTTTTTTATTTGATTCTCTAAAATAGTGTCATTATTCTTGATTACATATTCTCTATCTATGTACTTATTCCCTTTTTTATCTAATTCAGACCACCAAGAATCTTTAAGTCCATTTCGCATCAACCCTTTCTCTTTTAAATACCCGTCTTGTGAATAGACTTTAACTGTATCTAAGAGCTTACCGTTGGTGCTGGTAGATCGCAATTTCAATTTCCCAGATTCAAAGAACTCTTCGTGTATACCATTTGGAATTCCATCTTTATCTAATTGAACCCTAACCTTAACATTTCCATTTGGATAATGAATCTCTTTCCAATCCTTCTCAGCACAGCTAATTAGAAAAATAAAAATAATATTTAAATAGACTTTTCTCATTGTTGACCACTATATAAACGAGCATTTTCTCTTTTATTCTCGTTTGTCCTATTAATAGAATCTTTCTGTCTTTGAACATCTTCAGGTGATCCTATTAGTAGTTTAGTTGTTTTTGAAGAATCAATTGCTGTAGGGTTCTGACTAACATCAAATGTCATACTCAAAACATCTACGGCTTCTGCATTGACAACATTTTCTTGTATTCCTCCAGTTACATCTGCACCTTTTTCTAGGCCATCTACTACCGTCTTGGGAGTTTCAATTTTTTTAATTAATTTTTTCATCTCTGTATTTCCTTGAGTATCTGGCTTTGAAGTATTTCCAGAAGCTTTTTTCCCATTGGCTATACCATTTGAAGCAAATAATACATCTGCATCAAGTTCAATGTTATCTTCAGGATGATCTGCTCTATTCGTTTGTGCTCCTAGATCGTTTCCAGCGCGTCCATCTTCAGTCGTAAGTTCAACTGCAGAACCTATTCTGGATGGACTAGAATTTCCTGGCGCTCCTTTAGTATTTCCTTTAAGATCCATTCCCACTAAAGTCTTGACCCCTTTATAGATTTTCCGACTAACATTTAGAATATTCTTAAAAGTAGAAAATGGCGGCCAAGGTCCTCTAGGTGCCATACCATCTGGATCTATAAAATATACTGGGTTATCAAATGCATAATTATAAGGCGAATGCCTCCTCATTTGATCTGCTAGTGGATCCACATTCATCCACCTTCCTAAACTTGCATCATAATTTCTCGCCCCAAAATCCATCCAATCTAATCCTAACTCAAGATTATTTTCCTTTCCGTTATATCCGAAGTTCTTTGCAACACTATTAGCATTCCCTGTAACATCTCCGTTGTACCCTTTGTGCTTAAGCCCAAAAGGATAATAATTTTTCTCAGATATAATTTCACTCGAAGGGTTGATAGACCCATCTCCATTGCTATCTGAGTATGTAAGTCTAACGTTCCCTAAGTGGTCTTTATATTGATAAGCATATCTAAACCCACCTGACCCATCGGGTTCTAAATAACCCTCTGGATGGCTAAACATCTCTAGCTGGTTATTCTTATAAATAAAATTACTAGCATACTGGGTTACTTGATCTAGAGAGCTATTCACAGGATCTACTTTCTTCTCGAGCTTTACACCAGTGGCATCATAAATATAGGAAATTACTCCGTCATTTTCAGTTCCTACAGGATCTAAGGTAACTGCAGTTGGGAGGTTTAAGTGGTTATAAGCAATTCCTGTAATCCCCTTATTCAGATCTTTGGTCATGTTACCATTAAGATCATAGGTATAATCTACAGCACCAGTATAGTCATTTTTAAATCCAGTTATTTCACTACCTGCATCTCCCACTGCTGTGAGCTTGTTAGAGTTAGCCAAATAAGAATAGGTCAAGCTATCCATAGTTCCATAAGCAGTGACCGCTTCATTGGTATGCCCACTTCTAACTAAGGTTTTAATATTTCCATTCTTATCATAAGTTATGGTAGGTACATCATAACGATCTACGGCATTCAAGCTATTATTTGTTCTCCCCATAGCCTTCGTAAGTCTATTAAGGGCATCATAGCTATAGCTGTAGGCTTTCTTTTGATTATACTGGTTGTTAGTCCTCCAAATAGTTTGTGAGATGTTACCATTATATAGGGGTGTGGTATTCGCAGTGCCTTCAATATCTGTATCGTAATTAATTTTAAAACTAAAAAGATCATTCCCACTGGCTTGAAGGTCGTTCACATCATTAATATCAGTAAGCCACCCTCTTACGTTGTAATCATAATCTATAGTTTGTAAGCCTGAGCTATGCATAGCTACACCACCTACATTCTTCTGTTTTAAAACGCCAAGGTCGTCATAAGTATTGTGAGCAATTAGCTGTGGCTGTGCACCATTTATAGTCTGTGTATGTTTTATTATCCGTTGCTGTTGGTCATACTCAAACTCATCTACAGTAACAACTACTGCTGCGTTATCTTTTTGATGTTTTGACTCTGTACGTACAGGCTTACCTACAAAGTCAAGATCTACACTTTGACTATTCTTTGTCTTTAAATATTGATTATAACTAGTCGAGAAGATAGTTCTACCCTTCTTATCATACATCATATAACTTACTATCCAGTCATTAGTTTCAAGTACTTTAACTTTAGAGCCCGTAACGCTCCCCTTTGCCGTAATAGTAGCAATACCTACACCAGCTGTGGGTTCCCCATAAACGGATGTAATTGTGTTCGGGTCACTTAAAGTTCCTGGATATTGATTCCAATCCCACGCATAATCATCATAATAATTAACGGTAAGAATTTCTGTTATGTTTTGAGGAAAGGTACCCGTGTTTGTATAAAATATTTGTGTACCCCCTACGGTATTGGAAGTTTGTATTCTTTCAACAAATTGACTAGTGTATGTGTTTGTATTATAAGCAATAGTTTGAAGATTGTCTCGTTCTCCATTATGATTAATAATACCCGTAAATGCAACTCTTCCAAATGCATCATACTTAGTAAATAACCATTGACCCGCTAGTTTCATCTTTGAATCTTGAGTCAATACTGGTTGATCTAATTTATTGTACACAATATATTCTTTGCCTTTGCCAGGGATTTGCTTTTCAATAAGCCTATTGCGCTCATCGTATCTGTATTGATAGCACAAGTTTTTTAATACCGTAATGCTTATAGCTTCTGATAAGTTTACTGCGGGAGGTAATACATAAGTAAGATTTCCAAAATCATCATATACATAATAGGTGTCATGAGTGGTATCCGTTCCATTAACTGTCGCATAGGTACGTTTTAGAAGTACTTGACCTTGCTTGTTTTTAAACTCCTCTGTGGTGTGCTTCTTTCCAGAAGATGGCTGCCAGTTTTCATCTTTAGTAATGTTATTATAAAGTTGCGCAGCCTCATAATGACGATTACCATCAACTAAAGACGGGATATAATCAGCCGATAGATCTACACTAAATAATCGTACTTCTGAAAGAGAATTTGTATGATATCCAAACTTGACCGTATGATCCTGATCACTATCTCTGTCCACTTTCCAAGAATCACCAGGTGCTCCCTGTTCCAAGACTCTATTTAATGGAGAAGCCTCAAAATGCGTCTCACTATACGGGTTGGTTGTTAAATCATAAAGCGGGTCATAATAATAATTCAAAGTTTCTTCCAGTGCGCTTTCGCGAAAAGTACCATTGGCATCAGTTGATGCGTAAGGTAAGAACTTTTTAGACTGCCTCCCTAAGCCATCGTATGCTATGTGTGTAACAATATCTCTAGAAGAGGAATTGGTTTGAAAAGCACTACTTAATCCAGCATTAGCATCGTTTATCTGCTCAAAAGTAGGCCGCGAGAAGTACTGTTTACTTGCAGGATCTTCAGAGTAGAATAAATAACTCCTCATAGACGAAGTAGCAGAATTGCTATTCCATTTAAAATCATTCCCATTAGAAAGTTTATTACCATCAAGGTCGTATAATCCGGATTCTCCACTATTGCCCCCAGAATATGTATAAGGGTGTATAATTCCAACCATAAGGTACCATTTGTTCAATTCTGGAGGATCCCCATACCAAAAATATGGATTGCTCTGAGCAACGCCACTCAAATTACTTACGGATTTTGTACCATGGTAGGTTGTTCCATCAAGACTCCCTGTACGTTTAACCCAAGTTGTATAGCGATACTTTCTTGTTCTATCGATTGGAAAGTAATCTGTGTTCCAACCACCATCTGCATTTTTAGCTGTGTCATCATCACACTTCCATAGCAACTCTAAATCTCCGCTAGGCCCAGTACCATATATTCTGGAATTTTCAGAAACAGCACCATTCGCATTAAAAAAGGGAGTGCCTCCGGGACCCTCCACCCAGTCAGATTCCCAACCGGTTGGAGCATTTTTAAACTTCTGAAGCTTGGGATTCCAGAAATACTGCTTAGTACTTAAGTCTGTCGAGTAATATAGGTAATTACGAAAACGAGTTTGCGTTGTAGTATTACGCCATTTATATTCTACTCCATCCTTAACTTTATTCCCATGAATGTCATAAATTCCACTTACACCAGTATCATTACCCGTGTAATTATATCCATGCACAACACCAATCATTAAATACCAAGTATTTAGTGATGGCAAATGAGTAGACATAAAATAAGGATTAGATTTCTGCTCCCCAGCTAATGTATTTACGTTTTGAGTACCGTGATACACATAGCCATTAGTAAGATCTCCTGTGCGCTTTACCCATACAGAATAATAATAGGTGGCTGTATTATCTATAGCAAAATAGTTTGTATTCCAGCCTCCATCTGCATCACTTGCTGTATCACTACCACACTCCCACAGAAGGTCAGAAGAACCATTAGGAGCTGCACCATACACACGACGATTCTCCCCAAGGCTTCCATTTTTATTATAAAAAGGTGTTCCTCCTATACCTTCAGACCAATCCTGCTTGAAGTTAGTAGTCGAACTTGAGTTAAAAGACGTTGAAGAAATATTATTCCTCGGATGACTAGACCCATTAATCAAAACTTGCTGCTTTGCTCTCCCTAATCCATCGAAATAAGTAACATCTTCTATCACATTATCAGAACCTATTTGAGTCGTTGGAGTCTTAGTTGGAGTTAAGTATTTTCGAGTAAAAATATGATTCTCGTTACTCAACTCGTAACTAGCTGGGGTAGGACAACCATTTTCATTACCTGAAACCTCAGGACATAAATCACCACTAATACTGACATAATTTAAAGGTTGATTACAAGCACTTTTTGTAATGGAGGAATCTCCTAAACCATCATCATCTGCATCTGCATACCAAGTGGTAGGCTTTTGCACTGTATAAGATACCGATCGAGCACTACTCCATAGTCCATTATAATTACCCTTAGCTCTTAAGTAATATATAGTCCCGCTAGTACGAGTAATAGAGGCTGCAGAACTAGAAGTCGCTGTGCCAGAAGCACTACTTTGCCAGAACCAAGTCACCCCTGACGGAGGGAGGCTACGATTTAAAACACTGCTTCCACAATTTGTAGTTACAGTTATTGTAGAAGGTATTAATGGGGTTAAACCCTCGTCTATAGTCCCATCACAATCATTATCTATTCCATCTAACACCTCTAAAGCTCCAGGAAAAACTAAGTTCTTAGAATCATTACAGTCTCCATTTACAGAAACGTACCCTATAGGCTGTGAACAAGAACTTTGACTACTAGAAGAATTACCAAAACCATCTCCATCTGCATCGGCATACCAAGTGGTAGGCTTTTGCACTGTATAAGATACCGATCGAGCACTACTCCATAGTCCATTATAATTACTCTTAGCTCTTAAGTAATATATAGTCCCGCTAGTACGAGTAATAGAGGCTGCAGAACTAGAAGTCGCTGTGCCAGAAGCACTACTTTGCCAGAACCAAGTCACCCCTGACGGAGGGAGGCTACGATTTAAAACACTGCTCCCACAATTTGTAGTTACAGTTATTGTAGAAGGTATTAATGGGGTTAAACCCTCGTCTATAGTCCCATCACAATCGTTATCTATTCCATCTAAAATCTCTAAAGCACCAGGAAAAATAGAAGAGTCACTAACATTACAATCACCACTAACGGAAACATACCCTATAGGCTGTGTACAAGAGCTTTGTGAGATAGCAATGTTCCCATATCCATCGCCATCAACATCTGCATACCATACTGGTGGTTGCTGTATGCTATAAGAAACAGATCGAGCACTACTCCATAGTCCATTATGATTACTCTTAGCTCTTAAGTAATATATAGTCCCGCTAGTACGAGTAATAGATGCTGCAGAACTAGAAGTCGATGTGCCAGAAGCACTACTTTGCCAGAACCAAGTCACCCCTAATGGAGGGAGACTACGATTTAAAACACTGCTCCCACAATTTGTAGTTACAGTTATTGTAGAAGGTATTAATGGGGTTAAACCCTCGTCTATAGTCCCATCACAATCGTTATCTATTCCATCTAAAATCTCTAAAGCACCAGGAAAAATAGAAGAGTCACTAACATTACAATCACCACTAACGGAAACATACCCTATAGGCTGTGTACAAGAGCTTTGTGAGATAGCAATGTTCCCATATCCATCGCCATCAACATCTGCATACCATACTGGTGGTTGCTGTATGCTATAAGAAACAGATCGAGCACTACTCCATAGTCCATTATGATTACTCTTAGCTCTTAAGTAATATATAGTCCCGCTAGTACGAGTAATAGATGCTGCAGAACTAGAAGTCGATGTGCCAGAAGCACTACTTTGCCAGAACCAAGTCACCCCTAATGGAGGGAGACTACGATTTAAAACACTGCTCCCACAATTTGTAGTTACAGTTATTGTAGAAGGTATTAATGGGGTTAAACCCTCGTCTATAGTCCCATCACAATCGTTATCTATTCCATCTAAAATCTCTAAAGCACCAGGAAAAATAGAAGAGTCACTAACATTACAATCACCACTAACGGAAACATACCCTATAGGCTGTGTACAAGAGCTTTGTGAGATAGCAATGTTCCCATATCCATCGCCATCAACATCTGCATACCATACTGGTGGTTGCTGTATGCTATAAGAAACAGATCGAGCACTACTCCATAGTCCATTATGATTACTCTTAGCTCTTAAGTAATATATAGTCCCGCTAGTACGAGTAATAGATGCTGCAGAACTAGAAGTCGATGTGCCAGAAGCACTACTTTGCCAGAACCAAGTCACCCCTAATGGAGGGAGACTACGATTTAAAACACTGCTCCCACAATTTGTAGTTACAGTTATTGTAGAAGGTATTAATGGGGTTAAACCCTCGTCTATAGTCCCATCACAATCGTTATCTATTCCATCTAAAATCTCTAAAGCACCAGGAAAAATAGAAGAGTCACCAACATTACAATCACCACTAACGGAAACATACCCTGAAGGTTGAACATTATCCACAATTACATTAGTTGAACTACCATAACCATCACCGTCACTATCGAGATACCAGTTTCGATTAATCAAAATAGGACCATCCTTATCTCCAACAGGAAATTGTGCAAAGAGAGTCCCTGTAAAAAAAATAAAGAATAATATACATATAAATCTTTTCATAGCTAATCTTGATCTCTATAATTGTATTTATTCTCAATTATTATATTACCATCTATATCCTTAATATTTTCTAATCTATTCATAATATCATATTCATAATAAATAGTCTCTCCACTAGGAGAGGTTTTACTTGTCAAACCTACCATCGGCTTGTAAGTATAATTAGTAACCTGCGCATTAGGTAATTTATATAATGCTTGAATTTGAGATGAGTTCAAGCCTTGAGTAAGTAGAAACTCTGAACCAAATTCGGGTAACAATTCAATCTCTGCATATTTTATGTTAACAATTTTAGAGAGTAAATATTTACCATTGTAACCCCATACATATGATACAACCGGTCCATCTTTCTGTTGTATCTCAATGGCATTTCCAAAAGAATCATATCTATTAATATAAATCTTGTCTTCTGCTGGAATACCACCCTTCGATGAGGCGATTGTATGAGGAAGAATCATCATTTCAGGTCCATTACTTACTTTCCCAAATTTTATTTCTTTAGTTGATAAGAGTGAAGAATTCTTAAATTGTTTTATTACAAGAGGATCTTCTGGAAATGGAGAATTAAAATCTCCAATTATGGGAGATGAAGGCTCATAATAAAATTCTGTGGTGAGAGTTTGGTGAGAACTATTTGTTTTAATTGATTTACTTAAAAGATAATCACTATTGTACTCATATGTTACTGAACTTTCCACGCTGTGCTCATCTAAGAAATTTAATCTACTTGTAGAATTAATATTGCCTACTTGAAATGATGAATTTCCCGCTTGATATCCAATTGTTGGGTTAATGCTTTGAAAACAATTAACCGTTGGACTCGAACAAATTTGCGGAAAACCAAGAACCATTCCTAAAGATTGAAATCCAGATAATTCATACGGAAGATAGGAGTATTGACCTGGATTATCTGCATATGTAACAATTACATGTAACTTTTTGTTCTCATTATTTTTATATGTATACCCTAGAGTATTTATTATGTTCTCTGAAAAATCACTTACTACATAGTCATTCTCATGATGTGAAATAGCTCCTGTTGTACTATTGAGGGTAGTGGAGTTTAACATTTTTCCTTTCTTGTAATTAGGAAAATAATTTCTGGAAAAAGGTGGGCTATGTTGTGGAGAATTACCTTTTGTCCCAGCTGTATTGAACGAATATTTTGTTTCGCCATTCTTTTCTCCACTGTACACATTCCTATTAATTTCAGAAACTCCTGAATACGAAAGAATCGGTTCAGATCCCATTACAGGTTTAGAGTATCTAATTAATTTAGGTCTTTGTTTGATTTGGTTATAGGTTTCATCAAAATATGCTTCATTTGTGAGATAAGAAAATATAGGGTTTAAATTTTCATTAACAAAACCATATTTATATTCTTTCTTGGTAGAGACTTTTTGAATCTCTGTGTAGTTTGTAATTTCCTTTAAGCGATAAGAAGGATACATTTCTGTCCTTGCTATGTAAGGCTCATCTTCTGTTCTAGATATTATTATATCAAAATCGATAGTTCCTAAAGTTGATTCATCATGACCTTCTAATGGGTCATTAACCATCATTGCGTTAAAGATTACTGCTTGATAACACTTATCTGCATCTAAAGCTACCGTATTAGAAACACTATCATGATAATCCCATACAACAAAAGACCCAGATTCACATGCGGTTAAAGCTTCTGCATAACTCAAAGGAACACATTCATTTAACTCAATTATAAAAGATTTAAGGTAATTTACAGAGGCATCTACTATAAAACTAGTATTAAGTTTTGAGATTATATCATAGGATGTAGATTCAGAGACTTCAAAGATTTCTGAATTATAAATACCAATTGCATCAAGACCAGTATCACCTTTTGAATTAATAATATTTGGAGAGGGGCAGCATTCATTTTCTAAACATTCATCTGTATACGCAGTATTACTTGGGTTATGACGCTGGTTAAAAAAATCAATAGGTATTTGATTATTTGTACTTAAACTAAAGTATATCTGTTCATTTGGTCGCATTCCATACTCATTAGTATAAGCTTGTTCATATTTGAACGTACTATGACCCCCTGTGGGGTATGTTATTTTTTCTAAAATACCTTTTGTTGCATAATTCACATTAAAATCACGGTTTGCTCCTGAAAAAGATTTCCCATAAATGTCTACTTTAGGAATTAAACTGCTGTTATTCACGCCATTATAGTATCCAAATATATCCTGTGCTTTTGAATCTCGAGATGGCACTTGTTCAGGAGCATTATATGTAAACACATATTTTTTATCGTAACTATTTAAGTCAATATTCATATTAATACCTTCGCCAGAAATCCCAATTCCATCTAATTTTAATCTCAATTCTTCTTCGTCAAAATTATTAGGATCACTATCGGAAGAAATACCAAAATAAGAATAGAAAAAATTAAAACTAGAAACTCTATTTCCTAGAGTATTTGTAATAGATATATTTGAAATTGCAGACGGAATAGATAAGTCGTGTCGCTCCTTTAATGATATATCAATAATATTATTACCGTTATAAATAATTTTTGTTAAAAACTGTTGCTTAATTTTCTCGTGCCCTGTAGAGAAAATTGGTGAGCCTGTCACCCAGGTAAGATTACCAGTGCTACTCACCCTAGTTTCAGAAATTTGAGAACTCGCAGAAATAGGTCTAGGTTTATTCCAAAATCCAAGATCATTATAATAAAATGTATAAACGTCCCTGTGATTTGGACTTTCTATACTTGTAAGAAGCCAAGAACTATTGTATACTTGAACTAATGCTCCTGCGTCACCTAGGTCATCATCATTATTATAATTAGTAACTTCTGCTTTATTAAAGGTATATTTTGTACCATTATTTATTACTTCCCAACCAGATATTGAATGATTTGAGCGAAAAACTTTAATTTTTAATCGAGGATTATCTAATGAATATACTTCATTATTAATGATAATGATTTGGCTATTTAAACCTGGAATATTAAGACTGTATGTGTCTGGTAATAAGTCTATTTTATTTTTACCTACATCCTCTAAGAATTTAAAGTAATTAAAAAGATCACTATCTGAATTAAACCCTGCTTGAGTAAAAATCTTTTCTCTATAATCATAGAATTTTGTGGCCGTTGCATTATCATTATAAGGAGTTTTATAATCACTTGTGATGTAATCATCTGGCAATCCATTTGTATTTCTAGTAATTCTTCCTCCTACATTAAGATTCCAGCCAAGTCCAACGCCAGTAGCTATATCCTCTACCTTCAGATTCATTGGATCATAGTTCAAATTTATCGGAACATCTATTTCCTTACCTTTTATAGTATAAATAGGGATATCTATATTCGGCATACCTCTGTATAGGTCTACAGGTACATTTCCATATTTTTGAAAAGCGGCAGCTTCAGGAGAATTGGGAATTTCGATAATCCTCGCTAGCTCTGATGCATAATTGTATTCATATGAATTATTTCCTGTATCATCAACCTGTCCCTGTGCAATAACAAACACATATGAATAACAAACAAAAACGGAAGTAAAAAGTAAGGATTTATTAATCATAATGATCAAATTAATTTTAATTTGTTAAGTGGTTCATACCTGGCTTAAGTAAGTTTTTTTGACAAAAAAATATCAGATAAGTCAATTGAATAAATAGCATTTAGTTTAGGTAGCTTAATAATGTGTATTCTTTTAGAAATCCTACCGCCGGGTCTATTGCTGAATAATAATCTCATAGTTAAGTATGCATGATTTAAACTTAATCTAATATTTAGAAATAATTTCAATCTAAAATTATAATTTTGCGAACATAATAAAATTACATATCAATTCTTCATGATTTTTTTCATTAAAAAATTGTAAAGAAAAAATAAAATTATAAATTCATGAAAGTGAGTATTTTACAAATAATTTTATTGTCATGATAATTAGAAATAAAACTACATGTACCTCCTATAAAGAGGCCTTTATTTTAAAGTTGTAATATAGATTTTAAATTCTCTAAACCTATTTATTTGTTAAATTTTATTGATATTAGTCCTCTATAAATGAATCAATATGATAAAACAATTTATTAATAAGTTTAATGGATGGTGTAAGGTAAGGTTAGCCGCTTATAACCTCCAAAATATGCTCCTAGCTTTAGCATTGATGGGGATACTCATGATGTTTGCCGTGCCTAAAACAATGCCTCTTATTGTCAAGTTTAAAAGCTCAGAGGCCCAAGCTCAGCTCAAATATATACATACATTGCAAGAAATGTTTTTTTATACAAATTCTCGTTATGCAGATAATTTCACAGATATTTATTTTGAAGCTCCTAAATCTGTAAAGGCAGGAGGCAATGCGAATTACTCATATGAAATAATCTCTGCAGGAGCAGGGCAATTTAAAGCTACGGCAACAGCAATTATTGATTTTGACTCTGATGGAATTTATAACGTCTGGGAAATAAATGAAAATGGTGTTCCTAAACAAAAAATATTGGATTGATTCTTACGGTCAAAATTCTTCTCACACTTAATTTAATTGCTATTTTTTATCAAGATATTAGAGACCGTGCTGTGTACTGGTTTCTATTTTTGACTTTAGCGATTCAAATTACATATTTGCACTACCAAGAGGTAGGCTTCCAAAACCTGATTATTAATACTAGCTTTAATCTTATTTTTACGGGATTTATTCTATTCTTTCTGTTACTCTTTATATATTTTAAAACTGGTAAATTTTCTTATAAAGATGCAATTGGTCTAGGGGACATTCTAATGTTCATAGCAATATCTTGTACATTTGCCACTTATAGTTTTGCGGTGTTATTTGTCTTTGGGCTCATTGCTTCATTAATTTGTCACTTAATAATCACACGTGTAGCGAGGGTTACGCTTTCGCGAAAGCGAAATTCTAAACACATTGCTACTATGGTACCTTTAGCTGGATATCTGGCTATTTATTACTTGTTAGTTTATATTGTTTATTGGTTAGGCTACAATGCTAATTTGTATTTATTATGACAAAAAAAAATCAGAAAGAATTTGAGTTGCCTCTGGTATTAAAACAAACCATTTCTGCAGATCAAGCCTATACCTACCGTATTGTTCCAAAAGAATTTGATAGCAATACGCTTTTATGTTATTCTGATACCAAGGATCTCAAACGACGCTCCAAAGAGCTAAGCATTCTTTTAGGGAAGGGTATACAGCTTAATTATATTGAAACTGAGAAACTTAATGATTTACTAAGTTTAAATTACCGGCAATCCTCTCAGTCAAAAAAAGAGAGCCTCCACTACACTGAAGATTTTCTAGACAAAGTTCTTCTCTCTGCTAAGTCAATAGGTAGTAGTGATGTACACTTTGAGCCTTTAGAAAATTCCTGTAGAGTTCGTTTGAGATTAGACGGTCGTTTAAAAGAATATTATACAATTAAAAAGAAGGACTATGCAACAATAATTAATCGCATAAAAAATAAAGCAGGACTCGATATTTCCCAAAAACGTATCCCTCAGGATGGAAGAATTACAATTAAAACACAAAACGAGGAATTTGATATAAGAGTATCAACATTACCCTCTCTCAATGGTGAAAGTATTGTTTTAAGAATTTTAAGTAGAGATACTTCTAATATAGATATATCAAATTTAGGATTTACTAATGAGGACATTATAACTTATAGTGATAGTATCAAAAATCCTCATGGAATAATATTGATTTCTGGACCTACAGGTTCTGGTAAAACAACAACCTTATATGCCACGTTAAAAAAATTAAACACTCCAGATACTAAAATTTTAACCATTGAAGATCCAATAGAATATACGCTAGGAGGTGTAATGCAAATGCAATTAAGAGAAGATATAGGCTTGAATTTTGAAACTGCGCTAAAAACATTTTTACGACAAGACCCTGATATTATTATGGTAGGGGAAATAAGAGATGCAAAAACGGCAAATATGGCAATTAGAGCTGCCCTTACTGGGCATTTAGTTTTATCTACCATACATTCTAATTCTGCATGGGATACAGTTTCAAGACTAAAAGATATGGGAGTTCCTAATCATTTAATAGCTACTACGTTAAAATTAAGTGTTGCACAACGATTGATAAGGAAGCTTTGTAAATGCTGCAAACAAAAAGTTGCAATAACAGAATCTTCATTTCCTAAAAAATTTACACCACCCCAGCCTATTGATTGTCATTATGTTGCTAAGGGTTGCAATAAATGTTATTTTACGGGCTATACAGGTAGACAAGCAATATATGAACTCCTTCCTATCTCTAGAGAGGTAGGTAAGCATATTAAAAATAATGAATTATCAATAGATAATTATTACAAAAAGAATAATTTAAGAACTTTGGCTCAACAATCTTGGACTCTTATCCTAGAAGGAGTAACAAGTCCAGATGAGGTTTTCTCCCTTTTAGTAAATGATCAGTAATATTTTTATGAAATACATTTTTGTCATCGTCCTAATTTTACTTTCTGCCAACTACTCTTACAGTCAAGATGGAAGTAAGTCTCGAATAATTTTACTTGAGCAACGCCTAGAAAGCTTGATTCCTGAAATACCAGGGCTCTCTGAAGAGCTCAATATAAAGGCTCAAAATATAAATCTCACAACATTTTTAATAAGTGTATCTGAGATACATAACATAAACATTGACACAAGTCAAGGCCTTTCAGGAATTCAAGTGAATAATAGTTTTAGAAATGTTCTTGTTAAGGACGTTTTACTTTATTTATGTAAAACTTATAATCTTGAAATCGACTTCTCTGGCAAGATTTTGTTTTTCAAAAACTTCCAACCTCCATATGTCGCACCTGTAGAGAGAAGTATACCTGTTGAATATAGTCAGAATACTATGAGGTTAAGTATTGATTTAAAAAATGACCCACTACCAGAGGTTTTAAAATTGATATCAACAAAAACTGGTAAAGGAATATTTTATTCTCCAGATCTTGAAAACACTATAGTTAATGGTTTTATTAATGATTTGCCCCTTGACCTAGCTATGGAAAAGCTAGCTTTCTCAAATAATCTTAACCTTAATATCTCTAAAGATGGTGTTTATGAGTTTGAAAATGGGTTAGAAGAAAATGCTATCTCATCCAATAATGGTACTACTCCAGCAAAAAGAAGGAGAGTCTCAAATGTGAGAAATTCAAACTTCTTTTTTGAAGTATTAGATAAAGAGTTAAAACTTTTAGAGGTAGATTTTTTCAATGCCTCCATTAAAGATGTTATCTACGACATTAGTGAAAAATTAGATATCGACATCTTTACAGCAACTCCCCTTGATGATGCAGGTTTAGTTAGTGTAAAATCTAAAGAAATATCATTTGACACCCTCTTAGCCAAAATTTTTGAAAATGGCCAAAATTCTGCCAGTGTTTCTAAAAATTCAGTTAATATAAATAATCAGACCCCTTCACAAAAAAATAAACAATTTACTTGGAAAAAGCAAAATGACATTTATTACTTCGGTTTGTCAGAACAACTCACGGTGCGCAGCTCTGAGCTTATTCAATTAAAAAATAGATCTGTTATCATATTATCAGATCCCGATACTGGCACCAGAAGGGCCGGAAGAACAGCTTCTATTAATTCTCAATTAGGCAGTGCAGTTACTAATAATGGAAACCAACCATTTAATAGAAATCAACAGGAAAATAATAGTACTCAGAGCTTAAGTAATCGTAACTTGTTAGTTAACAGTAATCTTAAAGAAATTATTCCTATTGACATACAGAAGGATATTGAAATTACAATAGATGAAGAATTAAATGCTTTTGTAGTAAGTGGACCTAGTTCTAATATAGAACGCTTTAAAGCTTTTATTTCTGAAATTGATAAAAAAGTACCCTTAATAGTGTTAGAGGTTATGATTTTAGAAACCAACAAAAATAGTTCAATTGACCTCGGGGTAGAATGGGGTATAGGTACTGAGCCTACTTCAACACAGGGTCAAATCTTTCCATCAACCAATCTTAACTTAGGAGCAAACACTGTTAATCGCATTCTTGGTCGTATTGATGGTTCAAGTTTTTTTAATATCGGAAAAGTAGTTCCAAATTTTTACGCAAATATAAGAGCATCAGAAACAAATGGAAATTTTAAAATAAAAGACTCTCCTAGAATTGCTACTTTGAATGGTCATAGAGCTAGTTTTTCTAATGGTCAAACTAGTTATTATGCTGTGACATCACAGACTTTCATTGGTTCACAAAACCCTGCTACTTCAGAAATTGTAAATTATCAACCTATAGACGCAGAGTTGTCTTTAGAAGTTAAGCCATTCGTTTCTTTAGACGGAGAAATCACTATGGATATAAGGGTAATTCAATCAAATTTTAATGGGGAACGTATTGCTCCAGATGCACCTCCAGGAATTAATAGCCGTGAACTTACTTCTATAGTAAGGGCTCAAAGTAATGACATTATTGTTTTAGGGGGGTTAGAATCAAGCTCCAAAGTGAGTTCTGGACAAGGTGTACCTTTTCTAGCTAGGATACCAATTATTAAATATTTATTTAGTCAAAGAACCAGAAGTGCATCTAAATCTAAACTCAGTATATTAATTAAACCAACTGTTTTTTACTAATGGGATTTAGTTTGTTAGAAAATATTATTTACAGAAATACCTACAGTTGTATTGAAGTCACCCAACTCAACGATGGCTTAGTTTTAAATAATTTAGTTACACAAGTAATACATAGTGACTTAAGTATTGTAGGTGCAGAAACATACACATCCATCGATGACAAACTAATTACAAACGCAAAGGGAAAAGCCCACCATCTTATAGTTAACAATGAGGAGGTTATTTACAAAACTGTAACAAAAAATCAATACGATTTAAATAAAATTGTTCAAGAAGTATACCCGAGCGTTCGTAGTGAAGATTTTTATTATCAGTATTTTATAGCAGATGAAGATGTTCATCTCTTCATCTGTCAGAAAGCATATATTGATGAATGTATAGTGGATTTTGAGAAACATAACATTCACATTACACAGTTGAGTTTAGGGTGTTCTTGTATAGAAACAATCATTCCATATTTAAAATTATCTCAAAGTCTTAATTTTAATAATTATAAAATCTTAAATCCAGGTAAACATCTTGAAATCATCCCATCTTCAGCACACAGTTATGAAGAATATTATCTAGAGGGACTCACCTTATCCTCATCTAATATTTTATTATTTTCTGGGGCACTAACTTTATATACAGGAAAAGAAAACCAGACAATTTCAAATTTTGATGTCCTTGAGAATAAGCAGCTACAAAACTTTAAGCAAAATCGATTGTTTAACTTGGCGCTACCCATTAGTGTTGGATTTTTAT
The DNA here is from genome assembly GCF_007827465.1 of Dokdonia sp. Hel_I_53. Classification (NCBI taxonomy): domain Bacteria; kingdom Pseudomonadati; phylum Bacteroidota; class Flavobacteriia; order Flavobacteriales; family Flavobacteriaceae; genus Dokdonia; species Dokdonia sp. Hel_I_53. The sequence goes on along the minus strand of NZ_VISL01000001.1, from coordinate 1,557,172 downwards.
TTGTAATTGCAGTACTAAATACATTTTATTATACTCATTATTTCGACAAAGTCCAACACCTAATTCAGTTATCAGAGATAAATAAATCTCAACGAGAAGCGATTATTGAGCAAGATTCAATAGTAAATAAAAAACAAAAATTATTTGAAGACGTCATACATTCAACATCCTCTAGAAGCTCCTTTTTTATTAATCAAATTGCAAAAACAAAACCTACCTCAATAAATCTTTCTGCTATTATCTACCAACCCATTCAAAAACGAATTCGTACAGATAAAATTATAGAAATATTTAAAAATAACATTGTTGTTTCAGGCACACTAAGTGAGATTAATGAATTGACAGGTTGGATAAGGTTACTTGAGAAAGAAAAGTTTATAAAAAATATTTCCATTGAAAGTGTATCAAATCAAAGCCGGCAGTCTAGTTTTATTTTAAATATCGATTTGAATGAAGATTAAAAACAAAAACTACTTACTATTATTTGGTTTTATATTAATGATTCTTATAGGTTATTTTGCCGCCTTTAAAGACACGCTTGCAGTTTATTCAAATTATAAAATGCTCATAGAGCAAGAAAAATTAGCAGCTAATTTTCCTCAAAAAAAATATGCATTAGAAACAAAAAGTAACTATTACGACAGCCTATTACATCACTATCGCATTACAGATACTTCTTTACAAAATAATTTACTCAACGTGTTAGAGGATTTTGCTAAAAAAGAAAAACTACAAATTTTATCTTTTGAAAAGCCTCATATCTCCAGCATAAATGACTACACTGTACAATCCTACCAGTTCTCTGTCACTGGTGAATATCATGCCATTCTAAAACTTGCCTATCATTTAGAACAGCGACATAAATTTGGAATGATTGCTAGTTTAAATTTAGAAAAAGTTAGAATTAAATATTCAAAAGAAAATCATCTTGTAGGCAATATTCTGCTACAATTAATTAAGTAAGTTTTAAACACTGAGGTCACCATAGTGTTTCTACTTTTGAAATGCATTTCGATTTGCTATGTAAGCTTCCCTAAAAAGGGGAAGCCTACAGCTAAATCATTAAATTATAAAAGTTAGATAATATTAGTTATGAAAACAAAAGTCTTTTGAGAAAGTTTAAAACATACAAAGTTATGATGAATAGTAGGTGTTGATCTAACATTCTAATCAATCAGTTGAAATTTAGTTATTTATAACAGATTTAATTTACCTATTTTATGTATGCATAAGAGAATAGAGGTATTTATTGGACAAATCACAGCACGCTTGGAAAAAGAAAGAATTAGATCAGATTATAATTTCAATTGTTTTTATTAAAAAAAGTAGTCGCTATAAATTCTTTCTTTATTAATCTATTATATTTGAATGCAATGAAGAAAGCAACCTTATATATAGTAATAATTGTAATTTTAACAAGTTGCAATAGCATACGTGAGCAGGTAATTCGAAAAGAGGTAGTTGCACATCTTGAGATTGGTCAAATTATTGATACAAGGGGGGGCTTAAGCAAGGATCTGGAGGTAAAAACAACGCCTCCTCTTTCTACTCCTTTACGTGTAACTATTAAAGAGATAGCACCACTCAAGAAAAAAGCAACAAAACTTTTAAAAAGTAAAGCTATTATTGATACGCTACAGCCTATTAGACCTGATGTTTATTATGAGCTAGAACTTATAGATGACATTAAATATATTCAACAAATTAATAATGATAAGGCTACACTAAACTTTATCAAGAACACTTCAAGTGCGGGAGTAATTACTAAAATAAGTATTATCACAAGAAATAATCAAAGACTTAATACTGCCTCAAATATTTTTTTGAAACAAGCAAAAGACAATACGTTATATTTAGAGGTACATGATTCTCAAAATGATATATCAATAGTTTCCTTTAAGGAATTTCAACTGTTAGATTATGAGGTTTCTACATTTTGTTACGGTTTAAATCAAAAATTTCAAATACAAGTGATGGATGTTTTAGAAGCTGGAAAAAAATGTGATAATTCCTTAAAAAATAGGGTTCAAGATTTTAAAGAACAAAAAAGTTTATTTGACTTTTAATGATGAGATTTACACTTATAATATTTATCACCTCGATCTTAACATTGATTTCTTGTGAGGATATCGTGAGTGTAGAAGATATTTCTGAGAATCAGATACTTACACTCGCTCCTAGCCAAAATGCAGAGGTGACAGAAGGAAATATTACTTTTACATGGTCACAAGTTCCATTTGTAACAACATATGAATTCCAGATTGCCACACCAAGTTTTACAAATGCTCTAGAAATCTCAGAAACGGATGTTGTTTCTGATACCATGTCTACTACGATGACAGTTGATAAAACCTTAACCCCTAGGAATTATGAATGGAGAGTTAAAGGATTAAATTCCAGTTATGAAACTGCTTACACTACTAATATCCTAGTTGTAATACCAGAAAATGTTATAGTTGCTGACCTTGAAGTACAACTTTTAACTCCAGAAGAAAATTTTATCACAACAGAAACTTCTATTTTATTTTCTTGGGAAGAGTTAGAAAATATCGAACAGTACCGTTTAATTGTGACTAATATAAACACGGATACTGTTATCTATGAGACCTTAGCTACATCTATGCAAAGAATTGTTACATTAAGCGCAGGCGATTATAACTGGAAAGTACGTGGTGAAAATGAGACAGCATCTACAATATATGTGGAACGCTCGTTAACTATTGAATAATGGCTAGTGCAAAAAAACCCAACAAACTTGTAGTAATCTCTGTAATCACTATATGGTGCGTGGTAATTGGTCAAATTATTTACTATGGCTTTTTTAATCAAGCACCTGAAATACCATTAACTACGCCTAAGGTTACAGCAGCTTTTGTTAAGCAGGAGTATAATCTTAATGATACCTTTGAACTTCAAATCGATTATCCAGATCCATTTCATATAATAAAAAAACCTCAAAAGGTTATTAAGAAAATTAAAAATGCTCTACCACCACCTATTTTTGATAATACTATAATAGCTCCACAAATTATTTATAAAGGAGTGATTTCAAATCAAAATAATGAAAATCAAATTTTCACCATTGCTATAGATCAAATAGAATATACATTAAAAGAGGGTCAATCTATTGAAAACGTAAAAGTCATTCGTGGAGATGTAAATAGTATCATTTTACTTGTTGATAATAAACGTGTGAAGTTAAGGATCGCTCAAGGCGCATGAAATTAAAAAAAATAAACGCCGGGTCCTTGCAATATGCGATAACCATAAGTATTATCATAGGAGGTATACTTGCTGCGTTTCTACTATACACGCATATACAACTCAAATTCTCTAAACAATCAGAGTGGGCAAATAATAGTATTGCACTTGCGGAAGATGGTCTTAGTTATGTGGAAAATTTTAATATTCCTTATAACGACACGCTCACATTAAATAGAGATAACAATGGTACTCAGGATATTTATAAAAAACATTGGGGCATCTATGATATCATTGAAAGCACGGGTAAATCTCATTCTTTTAATTATAATTTTAAAACACTTTCTGCACTCACTCAATCCAAAGAAGAAATTTTAGCTATTTCAATGCCCAATGAAGAACAATCTCTAGTTTTGACAGGAGCAACTAGCGTATACGGTAATGTACAATTATCAGAAAGAGGAGCTAAAACTGGTTCTATAGCAGGATCATATTTAGAAAATGAAATTCTTATTCATGGGAGTGAGTTGTCAAACTACGGTTTGATTCCAGAACTCAATCCAGAAAAAGTGAAGCATCTAAAGGATTTAGTCTCCCATGATTTTGAGTCCGCGTTAGAACCTTTACGGCTTGAAAGCTCACTGACACATATACGTAGCTTCAGTGAGCCTACTGCTATGATTTATAGCCCCAAAGCACTATATATTGGTCAAGAATATTTAGAGGGCAATATTATATTTATATCTGACGTATCTATCACAGTTTCCGCTTTCGCGAAAGCAAAAAACATTATTTTAATTGCTCCTAAAATTAAAATTGAATCTAATGCTGTAGTCCAACTACAAGCTATAGCTTCCACATCAATTAGTGTTGAGAGTGAAGCCCATTTGAAGTATCCATCTGCTATCGTTTTGATTAATGAAAATGATCAAGAATTAGAAACACCAAAAATAATTATTGGACAACAAGCATCTATTGAAGGTAGTATGCTGTATATAAGTGACATACAAAGTAAAAAAAAATTACCCGAAATTTTATTATGTAAGAACTCCAAAGTGTTTGGTGAAATATATTCTCAAGGTTATTTAGAGTTACGTGGTAAAGTATATGGAAGTGTTTATACTAAAAATTTCATTGTCACCCACAAAGGCTCCTCATACATAAATCATATTTTGGATGGTGTTATTGATACGCGCACCATTCCTGTAAATTTTGGGGGTCTTATGTCAGGAAAAGATTTCAAACGTAATCATTTACTATGGTTAGACTAAATACTAAAGTAAAAGGTGCGTCTCTCATAGAAAGTGTGATTGCTACCGTTATCATAATTGTAGTATTCACAATCGCTTCAATAACCTTTACAACAGTGATGAGGGGAGGTATGCAATCAAACACTTTTAAGGTTCAAAATAAGTTGGATTTTTTATTTTATAAATACGAAAATGGACAGCTAAAAATTCCATATGATGAGGAGTACGAAAAATTCTTCATTAAAATCTTTCACACTACAGATCACGAAATTACTCAATTAATCATGCAGGTAACTAGTAAAGATGAATCCATTAAATTTGAACAAAAGCGCTGGATTGAATAAATCACATAAAATAAATGCCTTTACCTTGCAAGAAATGCTAGTCGTACTTGTAATTTCTGCCATAATAGCAAGTATAGGCTTTATGACACTGCGTATTGTTAACTTACAATTTGATAGGATTAATAATTTAAGAACAGAAAAAAATCGCATTCTACTATTAAAGCGTGAGATCAATGTAAGTTTTCAATCAACGGATTCTGTAGTGTGGGATAGTGATCTAAGAAAACTTTCTGCGTACAACAATGGAGAGATCATGAAGTTTTGGGAATTTAAAACAACTGCTATAAATAAAATAGATGACACCATACCATTACCAATTAAAACTATTTACCCTTACTCTGAGGGTAAGGATATAATTAATGGAAATATAGACGCATTGTGGTTAGAGTTTGGTCTAAGCAAGAGCACTATTCCTATATTTATAAGCAAGAGAAGGCCAGTAATTGATAGAAGTGACTTTAAATGGGATTAAACGTTTCTAAAATAGAAAAAATAGCACAAGAAAAAAAAAGAAAAGAGAAGGGTTCAATTCTCAATAAAGAAATTTCTTTTACTACAAATAAAAATTTTAGTAGCAAAAATAGAGAGCGTTTATACGAAGAACTATCTGTTTTACTCAGTTCTGGAATTCGACTCAATGAGGCTTTACAGCTTGTAATTGAATCAGAAAATAATGAAAAAAGTAAACTTTTATTTCAAACAATTTTCAAAGAAACTACAGATGGCTTATCCTTCTCTAATGCCTTAGAAAAAACAACCCAGTTTTCACCATATGAATATTATTCTATAAAAATAGGTGAAGAAAGTGGGACTCTCGATAAGGTCATAACTACATTAGCGGGATACTTTAAAAGAAAGAACGCTCAGCGCAAAGATCTTATCAATGCTATTTCTTATCCTATAATCCTACTTACTACAGCTATTTTAATATTTGGGTTTATGTTAAAATTTGTCGTTCCAATGTTTGAAGAGATTTTTAGACAGAATCAGGTTGAGCTACCATATTTAACAAAAATGGTTTTGAACTGGTCTCACTTCTTAGAAGACTATTTCCTAATAATTATAATAATTATAATAGGTTCTTTATTAATCTTTAATTTTATTAAGAGTAAAAAAAGAGTAAGATATATAATAGATCACTCGATACTGAAAATTCCTTTACTAGGTAGTTTTATCAAAACAACTCATACCGCAAAATTCACTGAAGCCACAGCGTTACTCGTAGGTGCTAAGGTTTCTATTTTAGAAGCATTACGCATGGTTCAAAATATGATACGCTTTATACCTCTAGAAAATGCTTTGCTTGAAGCCCAAAGTCAAATGCTAGAAGGAGAGAATCTGAGCATTGCTTTAGGAAGCACAGGTTTTTTTGATTCAAAGATGATTGCCCTACTTCGTGTAGCTGAAGAAACTAATAAAACTTCCTTCGTGTTTGACAAACTTAATGAGCAGTATAATAATGAAGTTATCCAGAAATCAAAGCGTTTTTCTATTGTTCTAGAACCTATAATTAACATCGTTATAGGTGTTCTTGTTGGACTTATTTTAGTCGCTATATATTTGCCCATGTTCGAGATGGGTAACGTATTTAAATAGTGAATGGAATGATTTCTCAAATATCTCTTAGTATTAATCAGTCAAGTTAAATTCAAGCAGTACTAGGTGGCGAATTCTATAAAATCAATTCGCACCATAACTTTTTTAAATTATCCATTTTTCTACACCGCTCGATGACTATAAGAATTAATCTATCTGTCGGTGAAATATTTTTAGCATCTATTTAAGGCACTTTTATCAACATACTTTAATACCTCTGACAATACTATAGATTCTATTTATAAATCTTCTATATCTAAGAGCTCAGATAATGTATCAGCTTGAATTTTAAGTTGCTTTCTGTGCTTACTATTTTTAATTGTATATTTCAACATCATAATAAAAATCAATATCGATTACGTACGCTTCTAGGAAAGTTTTATATCCATTGCAAGATATTCAAGTGCAAACTATATACGTACGTATAACTACAGGAATATAGTGTAAAGTATTGTAAAATAGATATTCGAGGTATGTGACTCACGGATAATAACGTTTTGATGACGTACGTAACGGAATATTTGAATAAACTTCTCTACGTAAGTGAACTTTCTAAAACTTCGATTACTTCTTTCTTTTTAAATCTAGTCTGGCGCCCAATTTTGTAGGGCTTAAGAATACCTTTATTAGACCAATCATGAATAGTTACAAGAGATACCGAAAGCATGACTTTGAGTTCTTTTCTTGTTAACCATTCGGAAGTCTCTTTTTCTTTTGAATCTTTTGAGAACTGCACAAGGCATTCTCGTACACCATCGAGTAGTTCAGCTTTTAGCTGTTCAGGTGTTGTGTTGTGAAGTTGTGTTACTGATTTGCTCATAATTATTAGGTTTTATGATGCAATTTTACTCTTATTTGAGGTAAATAAACTAGTTGTAATAATACAGTAAGGGGTTACTAAATTTCCAAGTCAGTAAAAATTTTATTGATTTTATCTTGCTGCTTATTACTTATAGGGTTGTGAAGTTTAGTCATTTTTTGTCTTATGCTTTCAGAACCTCTGCCCAATATGATTCCAAAAATTTCTGCAATTTTCTCATATGTATACCCTCTATTAACCATACTTGATAATATTTTAGTTCTTTCAAGAATTTTGAGAAGAAAAAGATTGGATATTGTTTTTGAACTGTCATTAATTACACCCAAGTCGTAAGTAGCAACAAATTCATGTTTTCTTTTATTGCGAAATTCTTCCTTTCTTCTTTCACTATATACAGCGTATTTATAGAAAAATGGAGCATCTGGAAAATCAAAAAATTCAGTTTGTTCTTCCTCAAATTCTATAAAGTCAATCTCAATTGCATCGTAATGTTCATTTTGAAATTTTCTTAATCTATCGTCATATGTAGATAGATAAGTTTTAAATGAGCAAAGTGGAAAATATTGCAGATTACTATCTGATATTTCAATTAGGTGAAGAAATGAATCAGTTAGTTTTTTTTCGCTAATTGAACTTCCGGATCTAACAAGTTTCAGGAAATCGATATATTGTTGTTTAAGGTTTAGCATTTATTTTTTGACTTTATTTAAGTAGCTATAATTTTTTTGAAATTAATGTTAAGCCTAATCATCTGTTTAGAGTATAAATTCTGTGTTCTAAAATTCATATAATATTTTTAAAGCCAACATTCTAATTATTATTATTTAACTCTGTTTTTTGCTCATAGAGTTATTTAAAGAAAATATGTTTTGATAGTCTCTGTAATCGTTCAGTGGGTGTGACTTTTATGTACCTATAAAAAACCGTTTCTGAAGTGTGACCACTCATTGCCATTATGTCAATTGTGGACATATCTGCTAAGTAAGCATTGGTGCAAAATGACCTTCTTCCAGTGTGGTTAGAAATTATTTCATATTTTTTATAAGGCGTTCTTACAGTTTTTCCGCCAATCGTCTTTTCAATATGTATAATTTCGTTTAGTTCTGCTATTTCTGCTATCTCTTTTATGTAATCATTTATTTTTTGCTCTGACATTTTTTTTGGGAGTTTATTGTCATTTCTTTCAATTAGAGCAAGAAACTTTCTGGACAGGGGAACTTGTACGGTTTTCCCTGTTTTAGACTGTACGTATTCAAGGTAGCGTGTTCCATCTTTTGTAGCCTTCAAATTTTCAGAAGTGAGTTTCATTAGATCCCCAACTCTCATTGCGGTATAACACTGAATCAAAAATAGATCTCTAGCTCTTTTGTGTTTATCTGTAGTTAACTGAGTACATTCAATCTTATCAATTTCACTTCCTGTTAGGTATATGTGATCTACTTTTTCAGTTATCTTAGAGAAGCTTCTTTTCCTAAACTCTATGTTGTTGTGAATATTCCTTTCAAGAGAAGCATTCATAATAGCCTTCAATTGCTTGAACTGATTTCCAATATAGTTGTTAGAGTATTTTTTGTTCTGAAGGTATGATGTGTATGATTTATGAAAGTCTAAAGTAATATCATCAAAATCAACTTTTTTAATGGTGTCGTTGTAATCTTGTAGTTTTTTCAAGGCTGTTCTGTACGTACGTATTGTTCCATTTGATAATGGCTTATTTGACGAGGGATGTGGGTTATCTTCATAGTAGTCTATAAACCACTTATAAAAACTTAGAAGTGAATATTTGGATTTGTCTTTTTGTGATACTCCTTTGTTTGTCACGCCATCCAGCACTTCCTTAATGAGATCATTATTGAGTTCGAAGTTGTTTCTTATGCTATCATCTAGTAATTGTTCAGAAGCAAGAACTAGCTCTTGAAGTTTTGAGTTAATAAGCATGCTTTTAGGCTCTGCAGTAACGTTCTTTACCTTTTTTGTACGTACGTCCCAATTCTTGATTTCATTGACTGAATAGTCTGTAGCGTACCTCTTTTGTTTTTTACGTCCAAAGTTGACATGTACGTATATCCTGTGTTCTCGTAATTTCAGTGTAGTACTTCCCATAAATGATTTCAGTACCGCCCATAGTACCGCCCGATTTTTAATTAAAGCAAATCTAGCTTAATTTTACCTAACTGTAAAGTTAATTAAAATAAGGGTTTAGAAGTTATATTTACTGGTGTTTACGTGGATTTAAATTAGAATTAATGTAGTCCTAGTGGGCCAACATTAATTTAAAAACTCCCTCTGATTTTCAGAGGGAGTTTTGTTTTTTGTAATAATGGGCGTTGGGCCTAATTTTGTAGTACTTTAAAAAACACACTAGCTAAAAAAAAGAAACTTCTTGTATTGGAGAAATTTAATTGATTGGAAAGACAGGGGTAACCATTTAGGCATAACTATGAGAGGATGAGACTGGAATGTGCTGGGGTTATCTTATTAGTTAATTTTCTTTCGTTGATTCATAATGCGTTTAAAACATTGTGATTATAGGGAATACTATTCATTTGTATTGTAGGTGTATTACTATTTTATGGGTTTTGGATTGGTGAGTAATCGTAAAACGATTAATAAGAATATAAAATACTACCTAATACATATAGGTTTAGTCTTTTAAAATGATTTACTGCTCTATATGATATAATATAGTTACACCACAATAAGCAAGATGTTTAAGCAAAACTGTTATTTGTTGGTTATATTTTAAAAAAAAGCACCCCTGTGAATTAGGGGTGCTTGGTATTTAGTATATATCGCTTATTTTATGCAGAAATAGGCTCAACGACATGATAATATCTTAGCATATTGCGATAAAAGCGCATAGAGGCATGCTTCTCATCAATGCAAGATTTTAAAAACTGATTGAAGTTGTTAAAATCTACATCTACATCTCTACATGAAATTTCGTTAATTTCTTTATCAGTGCAAATTTCTAAAAGCACTTTATGCTGTCCTCGATCTATTACTACAGACTCTGCTTCAAAATATTTTTTGATCAGTGCTCTGTGTAGACTCCCGTAATCTACAGACTCTTCATTATGAGACTCACAACTATAATCTATTAAGTTATGTAATTCTGTAATGATCGCATTTTGTAAAGAAATATCCATGATGTTTGTTTTATAGTGATGTAAATATAGTAGCGCAACTCATTATATGATTTTAAAGAAATCTTAATTAATAATAGATTAACAGTTATATATGAGCTAGCTTGCTTTTGCGAAAGCGTTATTTAACACAACACCTTATTGCGATCTAGTTTCAATTATTGGGGTAAAACTGTGGTGGAAAACTTACATACAAATGGTCCTTAGTTTCTGAGTTTTGAAAATCATTTAGGGTGTAGCTATTGATACTTTTAAAAACCAATAATTTGTAGTATATTTGCACCGTTGAAAGGCAAAATAATACAGAGGGGACAGCGGTCCCCTCTTTTTATAGACTATTATGTTAAAGCAAAAAGTAAAAGATTTATTAGAAGAAGCTCTTGCTGAAAATCCAACTCTTTTTTTAATAAGCCTAGATATACAAGGGGCTAACGAGATTAAAGTAGTAATAGATGGTGATGATGGGGTTAAGGTAGAGGATTGTATCGCGGTGAGTAGAAAGGTAGAACATAACCTAGATCGTGAAGATGAAGATTTTTCTTTAGAAGTAATGTCTGCAGGGGCAACAAGTCCTTTGACATTACCAAGGCAGTATAAAAAAAATATAGGAAGGCACTTAGAAGTGAAAACAACATCTGGAGATAAGATGGAAGGAGTGCTAACAGAAGCTACTGATGATGCGATTACACTTACGTGGAAAGCAAGAGAGCCTAAGCCAGTGGGTAAAGGAAAAGTAACTGTAGAGAAAATAGAGACAACTGCCTATGCAGAGATTGTAGAGGCAAAAGTGATGATTAAATTTTAAGAAATTTATTGATATGGAGAATTTAGCGTTAATCGATTCTTTTTCAGAATTTAAGGACGATAAATTAATTGATCGTGTTACCTTAATGGCCATCTTAGAGGAGGTTTTTAGAAGTACACTTAAGAGGCGTTTTGGTAGTGATGATAATTTTGATATTATTATAAACCCAGACAAGGGAGATCTTGAGATCTGGCGTAACAGAGTTGTTGTTGCAGATGGAGAGGTAGAAGATGATAATGAGGAAATCTCACTTACAGATGCGCGCAAGATCGAAGAGGATTTTGAAGTAGGAGAAGATGTTTCTGAAGAGGTAAAGCTTATAGATTTAGGGCGTCGTTCTATTCTAGCTTTACGTCAAAACCTTATTAGTAAGATACATGAACATGACAATACAAACATTTATAAGCAGTTCAAAGAGCTAGAGGGTGAGTTGTATACAGCAGAAGTGCATCACATACGTCATAGGGCTATTATATTACTAGATGATGATGGGAATGAAATAATTTTACCTAAAGATCGTCAGATACCATCAGACTTTTTCCGCAAAGGAGAAAATGTGAGAGGGGTAATAGAAAGTGTAGAGCTCAAAGGGAATAAACCGGCTATCATTATGTCGCGTACGTCCCCTTTATTTTTAGAAAAATTATTTGAGTCAGAAATTCCAGAAGTCTTTGATGGATTGATTACAGTAAAGAATGTAGTTCGTATCCCTGGAGAAAAAGCAAAAGTAGCTGTAGATTCGTATGATGATCGTATTGATCCTGTAGGGGCTTGTGTGGGAATGAAAGGTTCACGTATACACGGCATAGTTCGTGAATTAGGTAACGAGAATATAGATGTTATCAATTACACAACAAATTTAAACTTGTATATAACAAGAGCATTAAGTCCTGCTCGTATTACAAGTATAAAAATCGATGAAGAGAATAAGACAGCGCAAGCGGTCCTAAAGCCAGAAGAAGTTAGTAAAGCAATAGGTCGTGGTGGTCACAACATCAGACTTGCTGGACAACTTACTGGTTATGAAATTGATGTGTATAGAGAAGGAGTAGAAGAAGATGTGGAGCTTACAGAGTTCTCAGATGAAATAGAAGCTTGGGTTATTGAGGCCTTTGCAAAGATTGGTCTTGATACTGCACGTAGTGTGTTAGAGCAAGATGTAGAAGATCTTGTACGTCGTACAGATCTTGAAGAGGAAACCGTACTTGATGTAATGCGTATCCTTAAAGAAGAATTTGAAGATTAAAACACCTACAATATTTAAAAGTAGGTTAAGAATATAATTAGTAAAGCAGTTTATGGCAGCAGCAACAATGCGATTAAACAAGGTATTAAGAGAACTGAATATTTCTTTAGATCGTGCCGTGGAGTTTTTGGACTCTAAAGGTATTGAGATAGAGGCGCGTCCGACTACAAAAATATCAAATGATATTTATGAGGTGCTTTCGGGTGAATTTCAGACAGATGCCAATAAAAAAGTAGCTTCTAAGGAAGTTGCTGTAGAAAAGCAAAAAGAGAAAGAAGCACTACGTGCCGCTCGTGAAGAGGAAGTAGAGGAGAAAGCTGAAGTGCCTAAAAAGCAAGAGGTTGTTAAAGCAAAAGCACAGCTTAACGGGCCTAAGAAAGTAGGTAAAATAGATCTCAACAAACCCACCGGTAAAGTTGAAACGCCTAAAGAGGTTACAAAAGAAAAGTCCTTAGAAAAGAAACCTGAAGAGGCTTCTAAAGTTGAGGATCATGCTGTAGCTGCGGTAAGCCCTAAGGAGTCTTCTCATAAAAAAGAAACTCCTAAAGTAGAATCTTCAAAACCTGAAGTAGCTAAGGAAGAGGTGGCAAAAGAAAAACCTTCTAAAAAGACTGAAGTTCCTGCTAAGGAAAAAGAGCAGAAAACAGAAGAGGCACCAAAAGTGGAAGAGAAGGAAGTGGGGCTTGGAGATGAAGTTCTTAAAACTGACTATAAAAAACTCAACGGACCTAACTTCACAGGTCAAAAAATAGACCTTTCTAAATTTAAGAAGCCAGAAAAGAAAAGTTCTTCAGACGACAAGAAAAAACGTCGTCGTCGTATTACAAAACCTGGTACAGCTGGGTCAAAACCTACAGGCGGTAATAATCGTGGTAAGGGTAATAACCAACGTGGTAATGCGGGCAAAGGTAGAGGTCGTGTAGTTAAAGCAGAACCTACTGAAGAAGAGGTGCAAAAGCAAATTAGAGAAACTCTTGAAAAACTTCAAGGGAAATCTAGTAAAGGTAAAGGAGCAAAATACCGTCGTGATAAGAGAGACCAACACCGTCAAAAGACAGAAGATGATCAGGCTCAGCAAGACGCAGAAAGTAAAGTACTTAAAGTTACAGAATTTGTAACAGTAAGTGAGGTTGCTACGATGATGGATGTAGGAGTGACTCAAATCATTTCTGCTTGTATGTCTCTTGGGATGATGGTGACTATGAATCAGCGTTTAGATGCAGAGACATTATCTATTGTAGCAGACGAATTTGGCTATACAGTAGAGTTCGTCACGGCAGATCTAGAAGATTCTATTGAAGAGGTAGTAGATGCTCCAGAAGATTTAGTAGAAAGAGCTCCTATTGTTACGGTAATGGGTCACGTAGATCATGGTAAAACATCATTACTAGATCATATCCGTGAGGAAAATGTTATTGCAGGAGAAAGTGGTGGGATTACTCAGCACATCGGAGCCTATGGTGTACAATTAGAAAATGGACAAAAAATAGCATTCCTTGATACACCAGGTCACGAAGCCTTTACGGCAATGCGTGCTCGTGGTGCACAGGTCACAGATATTGCTGTGATTGTGGTTGCCGCAGATGATGATATCATGCCACAAACGAAGGAGGCAATTTCTCACGCACAAGCTGCAGGAGTCCCTATTGTCTTTGCAATAAATAAAATTGACTTGCCAACAGCAAATCCTGAGAAAATTAAAGAAGGACTTGCTCAAATGAATCTTCTTGTAGAAGATTGGGGTGGTAAAATTCAATCTCAAGAAATTTCTGCCAAGCAAGGTACAGGTGTGAAGGAGCTTTTAGAAAAAGTACTTCTCGAAGCTGAACTTTTAGAGCTTAAGGCAAATCCAGAAAGAAATGCAAATGGTACTGTTGTAGAGGCTTTCTTAGACAAAGGTCGTGGATATGTTTCTACTATTCTTGTTCAAAGTGGAACGTTGCAGGTAGGAGATTATGTATTAGCTGGAACAACTTCTGGTAAGATCAAAGCAATGCATGATGAGCGAGGAAAAAGCATTAAAAAAGCAGGACCCTCTACACCAGTTTCAGTTTTAGGTCTTGATAGCGCCCCTCAGGCAGGTGATAAATTTATTGTCATGACTGATGAGCGTGAAGCAAAAGATATTGCAACTAAGCGTTCACAATTACAACGTGAGCAAAGTGTACGTACTCAACGTCATATCACACTTGATGAGATAGGTCGTCGTATTGCCCTTGGTGATTTCAAAGAGCTTAACATTATTCTTAAAGGAGATGTTGATGGATCTGTTGAAGCGCTTACAGATAGTTTCCAAAAATTATCTACAGAAGAGATTGCTGTAAATATTATACACAAAGGAGTAGGAGCTATTACAGAAAGTGATGTGCTACTAGCTTCTGCGTCAGATGCAATTATAATAGGATTTAATGTAAGACCAGCTGGTAACGCCAGAATGGTTGCAGACAAAGAAGAAATCGATATCCGTATGTATTCAATCATATACGATGCGATTAATGATCTTAAGGATGCCATGGAGGGTATGCTATCTCCAGAGATGAAAGAAGAAATCACTGGAACCGCAGAGATTCGTGAGACATTCAAAATTTCTAAAGTGGGGACCATTGCAGGTTGTATGGTAACTACAGGCAAGATCTTTAGAAGCTCCAATATTAGACTTATTCGTGATGGTGTAGTAGTATACACAGGCGTGTTAGCAACACTTAAGCGTTTTAAAGATGATGTGAAAGAAGTTTCAAAAGGATACGATTGTGGTATGCAAATTAAAAACTATAATGACATCAAAATTGATGATGTGATAGAAGCATTCCAAGAAGTAGCTGTAAAGAAGAAGTTGAAGTCTAAATAAGAATTCGCTTTCGCGAAAAATTGAACCACTTAGCAATTTGTTAAGTGGTTTTTTTATTGATAGCGACCAATAGGTTGCGCAAGCTAGAGTGACTTATTACATTCATTTACTTGCTGTCTTTACTTTGTAAATAAGCTGCAGAATTAATACGTACATTGGGTGTTTTGAGTTGTATTCTTAGTAGTTATTGAGATAGTTCTGGCCTATAGTTTTAGCATAAAAAAAACGCTTTGAGAATCATTTCAAAGCGTTTTTTCTATTTTAATTACCATGTGTTTTAACGAGCTGGTTTAAATATAAAAGCGATAGGAAATGTTTTTCTTATATCAATTAAAGCGCGCTCGGCTTCAAGTTTATTTCTGAAGTTCCCTACCCATACCTTATAGTTAGGAGTTTCATGCTTTATAGACGAAGACCATGTTCCTACACGATTTCTATATTTTTTTAAAGTCGAACTAGCAGTGGTAGCATCTCCAGAAAATAATTGAATTTTATAGCGATCACTCAGCTTGTCTGCTAAGATCATTTTGCTGTGTAAATCAACTAATTGAGTGATTCTAGCATCCTGGTTAATGGTTGCTTGTCCTGTTTGTGCTTTCAAAAATGTTGAAAACATACAGCTTAAAACTAGGGTAAAAATGATATTTTTGAACTGAAATCTATTCATTATGAGTGGGTTTTAAACAAAGGTAAAAGATAAAAACTTAAAGAAATTCATTTTATTATTTAGAACTGTTATAAATTAATAATATGAACTTTGTAGTCCTAAATAAAATGGGGCGTAAGTATTATTTTTGCATACAATTTTGTGCGCGGGTTTAACAGCCTATTAACATAACTAGATGTAAAAACCGTGCCATCTTTTTGAAGCTAATTCAATACCAATTATGATACAGGTTAAACGCCAACATTCATTCTCTAGACTCATTACGCTTACTGTGGTGGCTCTTATCTCGATATCTTCGTCATTATTTGCTCAAGATGCAGCAGATGCTACAGTGGGTAAAACACTATTTAATGCAAATTGTGCTGCTTGTCATAAGTTGTATAAGGACATGACAGGGCCTAAGCTTAATGGGGTTTCTGAAAAATACGACCGTGAGTTTTTATACAAATGGATCAAGAATAGCCAAGGGCTTATTAAATCTGGAGATGCACTTGCTGTGAGTATTTACGAAGCAAACGGAAATAAAGTAATGAATTCTTTCCCTGCATTATCAAATGCAGATATAGATAATATTCTTGCGTATACTGATACGCCTCAACCTGCACCTCCTGTCGCAGTTGCTGGTGTTGCTGAGGGCGCTGCAACTGGAGGGGCTTCTAATACGGTTATTCTTGCAATTTTAGCATTTGTGCTTTTATTGTTAGTGGCGGTGTTGTTCTTAGTGAATAATACGCTTAATAAATTCGCACAAAAGCAAGGGATTGAGGTTCCTGCCAAAGAAAATGGGACGCCTATATGGAAAGCTTTTATAGAGAATCAATTTCTCGTATTGGTCTCTGTAATATTCTTATTGCTAGGGAGTGCTTATTTTGCTTACGGTTGGATGTCTCAGGTAGGTGTAGATCAAGGGTATATGCCAGTACAGCCAATACATTACTCGCATAGAATACATGCTGGTGAAAATGCAATTGAGTGTAAGTATTGTCACTCATCTGCTAGGGTGTCTAAGCATTCGGGGATTCCGTCTCTTAATATTTGTATGAATTGTCACAAGTCTATTTCAGAAGTAGCTGGAGACGGTGATTATACTAGTGTAAATGAAGATTACTCTAAGGCTTTTTATGATAAAGAAATACAAAAGCTTTACAAAGCTGTAGGTTGGGATCAGGCGACACAGTCTTATACGGGGGAAACTCAAGCTGTAGAGTGGGTGCGTATACACAATTTACCAGACTTTGCTTATTTTAATCACTCACAGCACGTTAGTGTAGCGGGGATCGAATGTCAAAAATGTCATGGTCCTGTTCAAGAAATGGAAGTCATGTACCAATATGCACCTCTTACAATGGGGTGGTGTATTAACTGTCACCGTGAAACAAACGTAAAAATCGAGGGTAATGCATACTATGAAGAGATTCATGAGCAATTAGCTCAAAAGTATGGTGTTGAAAAGGTGACAGCTGCTCAAATGGGTGGACTGGAATGTGGTAAGTGTCATTACTAGGTTTAATTTTTTATAGATCTGTAGCGTAAGCAGGTTAAAAGTATAATAAGTATCGATTCCTAAAGAATCACAATTTATAACAATCAATTATATGTCATCAAACAAGAAATACTGGAAAAGTGTCGATGAGCTCCACGGAGATGCATCTGTAGAGGCGCTAAGACAGAATGAGTTTGTACAAGAAATTCCGACAGATGAATTTTTGGGCGATAAAGAAACGCTTGAGAGTACAGAAACTACACGTCGTGACTTTCTAAAATATGTAGGATTTTCTACAGCGGCGGTTTCACTTGCTGCTTGTGAGGGCCCTGTTGTGAAGTCTGTGCCTTACGTGGTTCAGCCAGAACAAATCATTCCTGGTGTTGCAGATTATTATGCAACGACTATTGCAGATGGTTTTGACTATGCTAGTGTTCTTGTGAAAACTAGAGAAGGTCGTCCTATTAAGATTGAAAATAATGATCTTGCAAAAGCTGGTTACGGTGCAAATGCTCGTGTGCATGCATCTGTTCTTGGTATGTATGACACTAAAAGAGCTCAGTACCCTACTGCAGGGGGTGAAGAAGTGTCTTGGGATGCTATTGACAAAGGTGTTATTGCCTCATTACAAGGTGGTAAGAGGGCGGTTTTGTTAACCCAAACTTTTGCAAGTCCATCTACAGAAAAATTGATTGAAGAGTTCAAGACTATGTTTCCTAATGTTTCTCATGTTGCATACGATGCAGCTGGGGAGCAGTTTGCATTAGATGCTTATGAATTAAAATATGGTTTCCGTGCCTTACCGGACTATGACTTTGGAAAAGCAGAAGTGATTGTTTCTGTTGGAGCTGATTTCTTAGGTGATTGGAATGGTGGCAGCGCAGATGCTGGATATTCAAAAGGACGTATTCCAGAAAACGGTAAGATGTCTAAACATTACCAATTTGAGGCAAATATGTCTCTTACAGGTGCAAATGCTGATGTAAGAATTCCGGTTACACCTTCTCAACAAAAAGCAATTGTTAAAGCGCTTACTGGAGGTTCTGCTTCTGGATTACCAGAAAATGTACAGCAGAAAGTAATGCAGGCTCGTAAAGCTCTGCAAGCTGCTGGAGCAAAAGGAGTTCTTGTGACAGGTGTACAAGATGTAGCTACACAAAAAATGGCACTCGACTTTAATGAAGGTAAAGAAGCTGTAGACACCGCAAATCCAATATTAACTCGTTCTGCAGATGCTCGTGAAGTAATGCAGTTGGTTAAGGAAATGAACACAGGTCAGGTGGGAACTTTGATTATGGCAGGTGTTAACCCGGCTTACTCACTTCCTAATGCTGTAGATTTTGTAGAGGGTCTTAAGAAAGTAGATGTATCTGTTTCTTGTTCTTTACGTGCAGATGAAACCGCTGCACTTTCAACACATATTGCACCTGTGCCTCATTATCTAGAATCATGGGGGGATATTCAAATTAAAATGGGGGAGGTTAGTTTACAGCAACCTACCATTAAAGAAATATTTAATACACGTCAATTTCAGCAGAGCCTATTGACTTGGATGGGGCAGGATAAAACATATTATCAGTACCTAAAGGAGACAATGACTACTGCAGGAGTAGAATTTAATAAATCTGTGCAAGCGGGGGTTGTGATGACTAGCGCTTTCGCGAAAGCGGGATCTACTTCAGATGCTTCTATAACTTCAGATGCAGGTCTTTCTTCTTCAGTACTACAAGAAGGAGATGGTAATTTTGAATTGACTTTATATACAAAAGTTTCAATGGGTGATGGTACTCAGGCAAATAATCCTTGGTTACAAGAGATGCCAGACCCTTTAACTCGTTGTACTTGGGATAATTATCTAACTATGTCTGAGGCAGATGCTAAAGATTTAGGATTGTGGTTTGACAGAAGTACGTTCTTTACCGAGGCACGTCACGATGCAAATGGAGGTCTTAATGGTCACTATGCAAATGTAACTGTAAATGGGGTTACTATTGAAAATGTACCCGTGATGATACAGCCAGGGCAAGCTAAAGGTTCTGTAGGTCTAGCCTTAGGTTATGGTCGTAAAGAATCTATTCAAGAAGAAATGCAGGTTGGGGTAAACGCATTCCCGTTAATGCAAAATTTCCAAACCACGCAAAAAGTTTCTATAGAGAAAGTAGGAGGTGTGCACGAGTTTGCTTCTGTGCAATTACATAATACACTAATGGGGCGTGGTGATATCGTAAGGGAAACTTCTCTTGAGATATTTAATACAAAAGATAAGCATTTCTGGAATCCAGTTCCGGAAGTAAGTAAAGGTCATATAGAATATGAGGTTACTTCACCAGAGGTTGATCTTTGGGATGAATTTGATCGCTCTGTAGGGCATCACTTTAATCTCGCGATAGACCTCAATGCGTGTACCGGTTGTGGTGCATGTGTGATTGCATGTCACGCAGAAAATAACGTGCCTGTAGTAGGTAAATCAGAAGTAAGACGTAGTCGTGATATGCATTGGTTGCGTATCGATAGATATTATTCTTCTGAGGATGAATTTGAGCTAGATAATACTAAGAAGAATGATTTTAGTGGTCTAGGTGGTGATAATGGTTCTTTGGGAGGTTTTGGAGAATTAGAAGATCCTGCTGCAAATCCACAGGTGGCTTTCCAGCCGATTATGTGTCAGCACTGTAACCACGCTCCTTGTGAGACTGTATGTCCAGTAGCAGCAACGTCACACGGTCGTCAAGGTCAAAATCAAATGGCTTATAACCGTTGTGTAGGAACAAGATATTGTGCAAACAACTGTCCTTATAAAGTACGTCGTTTTAACTGGTTCCAATATAGTGGTAATGACGAATTTGATTACTTTATGAACAACGACTTAGGTCGTATGGTTATTAATCCAGATGTGACGGTACGTTCTCGTGGTGTAATGGAGAAATGTTCTATGTGTATACAAATGACACAAAAAACAATTCTTGACGCTAAGCGTGATGGACGTAAGATTGAAGATGGTGAATTTGCTACGGCTTGTTCTAACGCTTGTACTAATGGTGCACTCGCGTTTGGAGATATCAATGATAAAGACAGTAAAGTAGCTGCATTAAAAGAAGATGATAGAATGTATCACCTTCTTGAGCATGTAGGAACTAAGCCTAACGTATTCTATCAAACGATAGTACGTAACACGGAAGAAGTATAAAATCAACTAATCAAAAGAACTAATTATATAGGATTATGGCGCATTACGAAGCACCTATAAGAAGACCACTAGTTACCGGAGATAAGACGTATCACGATGTGACACTCGACGTAGTTGCTCCTGTTGAAGGGAGGGCTAACAAATCTTGGTGGATAGTATTTTCTATTGCACTTGTTGCCTTTTTATGGGGCATAGGCTGTATTATTTATACCATTACAAACGGTATAGGTAGTTGGGGTCTAAATAAAACCGTAGGATGGGCTTGGGATATCACAAACTTTGTTTGGTGGGTAGGTATCGGTCACGCAGGTACTTTAATATCGGCAGTACTATTACTATTCCGTCAGAAATGGCGTATGGCAATTAACAGATCTGCAGAGGCAATGACTATCTTTTCAGTAGTTCAAGCAGGTTTGTTTCCGATCATTCATATGGGACGTCCTTGGTTAGCATACTGGGTATTGCCTATTCCTAACCAATTTGGTTCACTGTGGGTAAACTTTAATTCTCCCTTACTGTGGGATGTATTTGCTATATCAACGTATCTATCTGTATCATTAGTTTTCTGGTGGACAGGGTTACTTCCAGATTTTGCAATGATCCGTGATAGAGCAGTAAAGCCATTTCAGAAAAAAATCTACAGTCTTCTATCTTTTGGATGGTCTGGTAGAGCTAAAGATTGGCAGCGATTTGAAGAGGTGTCTCTTGTTCTTGCAGGTTTAGCAACACCACTAGTACTTTCTGTACACACGATTGTATCTTTTGACTTCGCAACATCAGTTATACCGGGGTGGCACACGACAATCTTCCCTCCATACTTTGTGGCAGGTGCGGTTTTCTCTGGTTTTGCTATGGTAAATACGCTTCTTATTGTGATGCGTAAGGTTTCTAATTTGGAAGCTTATATAACAGTACAGCACATTGAACTTATGAACATTGTAATTATGATTACTGGTTCTATAGTGGGTGTTGCTTATATTACAGAGTTATTCATGGCTTGGTATTCTGGTGTAGAATACGAGCAGTATGCATTCTTAAATAGAGCAACTGGTCCTTATGCTTGGGCATATTGGAGTATGATGATCTGTAATGTATTCTCCCCGCAATTTATGTGGATACCTAAATTGAGAAGATCTATTATGTTCTCTTTCTTTATCTCTATTGTGGTAAATATTGGAATGTGGTTTGAGCGTTTTGTAATTATTGTAACTTCACTTCACAGAGATTACCTTCCATCTTCATGGACGATGTTCTCGCCTACATTTGTAGATATTGGTATTTTCATAGGAACAATAGGATTCTTTTTTGTACTCTTCCTATTGTATGCTCGTACTTTCCCAGTGATTGCACAGGCCGAAGTAAAGACGATTATGAAATCATCTGGAGAGCGTTATAAGCGATTAAGAGAATCTGGACAGTCGCTCGTGGGTACTGGTGCAGACCCACGTACTTCTGGTGGTCCAGTTAAAATGAATTTGGATGGCTCTTACGTAGCAACACATAAAGAGGTTGCTGTGGATGAAGTTCTTATTACCGAAGATACGCATGGTAATGAATCACTTACCGATCGTCTGGGTTCATTTGATCCGGCATCTCAAAAAGCTGATGATTTAAAAGTAATCAATGGTATAGGTCCAAAGATGGAAGAAAAGCTTAATGAGTTGGGTATCTACACTTACGAGCAAGTAAGTAGAATGACTTCACGTGAGTATAATTTATTAGATAATTTAACGGGTTCTTTCCCAGGTCGTGCAGAGCGTGACGATTGGGCAGGACAAGCTAACAACCTTAAATAACTAAGTATGGCATCTACAGTTATACATGCATTATATACAGATGACGACATTCTAATGAATGCTGTCAAAGAGGTGAAGAATAAACATCTTCATATAAACGAAGTTTACACACCATTTCCTGTTCATGGACTTGATAAGGCTATGGGGCTAGCTCCAACACGATTGGCAATTACAGCTTTCTTATATGGATGTGTAGGTCTTACTGTGGCTATTACTATGATGAATTTTATCATGATAGAAGATTGGCCTCAAAATATAGGTGGTAAACCATCATTTAGCTATATAGAGAACATGCCAGCATTCGTGCCAATTATGTTTGAACTTACAGTATTTTTTGCTGCTCACTTAATGGTAATTACCTTTTATATGAGGAGTAAATTATGGCCATTTAAAAAAGCAGAAAACCCAGATATACGAACTACAGATGATCACTTCCTAATGGAAATCGATGCTACTGGAAAGGATGGAAAAGAACTTGCAGACTTTTTAGTAACAACTGGAGCTGTAGAGATTAATTTAATTGCAAACGAAGCTTAACTCAACGCAATGAAGAATATTTTAAAAATAGCAGTTTTATTAGTTGCCTTTTCAAGTCTTATTTCTTGTAAGGATGATAATAAGCCTAACTATCAATATATGCCTAATATGTATGAGTCTGTAGGTTATGAGGCCTATGGTAAATACGAGGTGTTTCCTGATGGATATGAAGCGATGACACCAGCAGAGGGCTCTATAGCACGAGGGTGGTTACCTTACGATTACGACAACACGCAAGAGGGAAAAGCTTCTGCAAAAGCGAATTTGATAAATCCGCTACCTTATACAGAGGAAAACTTTGTTAAAGGAAATGAACTCTATAATATTTATTGTGGTATTTGTCATGGTGAGAAAGGTGATGGTCAAGGTATTTTAGCAAAACGCGAGAAAATTCTTGGTGTACCTGCTTATAACGATGAAGGAAGAGCAATTACAGAAGGAAGCGTATATCACGTAATGTATTACGGAATCAACTCCATGGGGTCGTATGCGTCTCAAATGACGGAAGACGAATTATGGATGGTCAATCACTATGTAATGTCGCTAAAAGCGAAATTAGACGGTAATCCAGAAAGAGTATTTTCTTCAGAAGATATTATAGAGGAAATGACCGAAGGACAGATTGATGTAGATTTAAATGAAGGAGCTGTAGATGCCATTCCAGGACCAGAATCTGATCCTGTGAATGCAACTGGAGACGAAGACTAAACTAACTAACGGAACAACCGATATTTAAGATATGTATACATTATCTAACAATTTAAAATTATCAGCTATTATCTTTATGGTAGTAGGAGCAGTTCTTTTTACTGTAGATGCATTATTTATGCCGCATACCATTGAGGATATTGAGGCTATGCATGCAGGTCACGGTGATGGGCATGGTGATGAAAACCACGCGCTAGTAGATGATCACAGTACGAATGATATTGCTCATGCAGAACATGGATCTACGTCCCATATTGAAGTTGCCTCAATAAAAGATCACTCCGAAGGTCACGTAATGACGGAGGAGGAGCACAATCAACATTTATTAGATGGTTACCATAATAAACCTTGGTCTGCTATTTATATAGCTGCGTTTTTCTTTTTTATGATTGCATTAGGTTGTCTTGCATTTTATGCAGTTCAATATGCTTCACAAGCTGGATGGTCTCCATTACTTTTGAGAGTTATGGAAGCCATAACAGCTTACTTACTTCCTGGAGGGGTTATAATGATAGTACTTCTTGCACTATCAGGTTTTCATTTTAACCATATGTTTCATTGGATGGCAGACGGTATAACTGATCCAGCGAGTGATAACTACGATAAATTAATTGCAGGAAAATCTGGCTGGTTAAACGTTCCTGGTCTTTTGATAAGAGCGGTTATTTTTGTAGGTGGTTGGTGTGCTTATCGTTTCTTTGCTGTTAAGTTTTCAAGAAATCAAGATGAAGCCTCTGATAATAGATGGCATAAAAAATCTTTCAAATTAGCAGCAGGATTTTTAGTATTCTTTTTATACACAGAGTCTATGATGTCTTGGGACTGGATTATGTCTGTAGATCCACACTGGTTTAGTACGCTATTTGGATGGTATGTCCTTGCGGGTATGATGGTCTGTGGTATTACTACTATTGCATTGATAACAATGATTTTAAAAGGTGCTGGTTACTTACCTAATGTGAATGATAGCCATATCCATGACCTTGCTAAATTTATGTTCGGTTTCAGTATTTTTTGGACATATTTATGGTTTTCTCAATTCATGCTTATCTGGTATTCTAATATACCAGAAGAAGTAACGTACTATATTCAGCGAATTGAAGATTACAACTTACCGTTCTTTGGGATGTTAGTAATGAACTTTATTTTTCCATTATTAATATTAATGAACAGTGATTTTAAGCGAGTGAACTGGTTTGTCGTAATGGCAGGTGTAGTGATCTTATTAGGCCACTATGTAGATATTTTTAACATGATTATGCCTGGAACAGTAGGGACAGTATGGTCATTTGGTTTTGTAGAGATTGGAGCACTTATGTTCTTCTTCGGTTTATTTATATTAATCGTATTTAGTTCATTAGCAAGTCGTCCATTAGAGCCTAAGCGTAACCCGCTTATTGAAGAAAGTAAGCATTTTCATTATTAGAATTTAGATTAAAGAAGTTAGAAAGCAATGACAGGTTTATTAGCACTCATCGTAGTAATTCTATTTGTAGTCACACTTTGGCAAATGTCAAAGATTTTTAAACTATCGCAGTTTAATAAAGATACTAATAGTGAATCTGCTCAGGTAGCAGATGATAAGGACAACCGTATCAACGGAAAATTGATGTTAGGTTTTGCCATCGTATTTTATTTTATAATGTTTTACTGTTTCTGGCATTACAGTAAATTTTATTTACCAGAAGCATCTTCTGAGCACGGGGGGGCATATGATAACTTATTATTCATATCTCTTGCACTCATAATGTTTGTTCAAGTAATTACTCAAGCATTACTACATTACTTTGCTTATAAGTATAGTGGAAAAAAAGGTCAAAAGGCATTGTTTTATGCAGATAATGATAAGCTTGAATTTATCTGGACCATTATTCCGGTAATAGTTCTCGCTGGTCTTATAATTTATGGTCTTTTTACATGGTCTGATATCATGAATTTTGAGGAAGAAGAGGATGCTATTGTTGTAGAGCTTTATGCAAAACGATTTGGATGGCAAGCTAGATACGCTGGAGAAGATAATATACTCGGAAATGCCAATGTACGATTTATAGAAGGTGCAAATACTGTAGGAGTAGATGAGAGTGATGCAGATGCAATGGATGATAAGATCACTACAGAACTTCATCTTCCAGTTGGAAGACAGGTAGTATTCAAACTTCGCTCTCAAGACGTTTTACACTCAGCATATATGCCTCACTTTAGAGCGCAAATGAATGTCGTACCTGGAATGATAACACAATTTTCATTTACACCTTCTAAGACCACTGCAGAAATCCGAGATACGGATTATATGAAAGACAAGATGGCAACCATCAAGGAATTAAGAAAAGAAAAAAATAAAGAGTCTATTGCCGCTGGAAATGGCCCAATAGACGACTATGATGAATTTGATTATTACTTGCTATGTAATAAGATTTGTGGAGCATCACACTATAATATGCAAATGAAAATTGTTGTTGAGACTCAAGAAGAATACGATGCTTGGATGTCAGAACAAAAAACTTTTGGTAGTTCATTAGTAGCTTCTCAAGAATAAAAGAAAAAAATAAAACTAAAGAAACTAGGTATGGCAGCACACGCACCAACAGCAGATCATGGTCACGATGATCACGAGCACCACCACGAGCAAACGTTTATAACGAAATATATCTTTAGTACAGATCACAAGATGATCTCAAAGCAGTACTTAATTACTGGTTTGATAATGGGTATTATAGGTATAGGAATGTCTCTTATATTCCGTTTACAACTAGCTTGGCCAGATCACCAATTCACTATTTATGAGGTATTACTCGGAGATTGGGGAAAAGACGGTGTAATGGATCCAAATATTTACCTAGCTCTTATTACGATACATGGTACCATTATGGTTTTCTTTGTACTTACTGCAGGTCTAAGTGGTACCTTTAGTAACTTGCTTATTCCACTTCAGATAGGTGCACGCGATATGGCCTCTGGATTCCTTAATATGGTATCCTATTGGTTATTTTTCCTATCATCTGTTATTATGGTAATGTCTCTTTTTGTAGAGTCAGGTCCTGCAGCAGCTGGTTGGACCATTTACCCACCATTATCTGCTTTACCTAATAGTATTCCTGCTTCTGGTATGGGTATGACTTTATGGTTAGTGTCTATGGCGATATTTATTGCTTCTTCATTATTAGGTTCGCTTAACTACGTAGTAACAGTTATTAATTTACGTACAAAGGGAATGTCTATGACTAGACTTCCGCTAACTATATGGGCGTTTTTTGTAACTGCTATTATAGGCATTGTATCATTTCCAGTTCTGTTGTCTGCAGCTTTAATGCTTATTATGGATAGAAGCTTTGGAACTTCCTTCTTCTTGTCAGATATTTATATAGGAGGTGAGGTACTACACAATTCTGGTGGATCACCTGTACTCTTTGAACACTTATTTTGGTTCTTAGGTCACCCAGAGGTTTACATTGTATTATTACCAGCACTTGGGATAACTTCAGAGATTATTGCAACGAATTCACGTAAGCCTATTTTTGGATACCGTGCAATGGTTGCTTCGATACTTGCAATTGCCTTTTTATCTACAATTGTATGGGGTCACCATATGTTTATTTCAGGAATGAACCCATTTTTAGGATCTGTATTTACATTTACAACACTTTTAATAGCGATACCATCAGCGGTAAAAGCCTTTAATTATATCACCACTCTTTGGAAAGGTAATTTACAATTCAACCCAGGAATGTTATTCTCTATCGGCCTTGTATCTACTTTCATATCAGGAGGTCTTACGGGTATAATTTTGGGAGATTCTACACTTGACATCAATGTACACGATACTTACTTTGTAGTGGCTCACTTTCACTTAGTGATGGGTATATCTGCATTATATGGTCTGTTTGCAGGTGTTTATCACTGGTTCCCTAAAATGTTTGAAGGGAAAATGATGAATAAAAATTTAGGTTATGTACACTTCTGGGTAACTGTAATTGGAGCATACGGTATATTTTTCCCAATGCATTTTATTGGAATGGCTGGATTGCCTAGACGTTATTATACAAACTCCGCATTTCCATACTTCGATGATTTAGTAGACGTAAATAAAGCAATCACAATATTTGCTTTTATTACTGCTGCCGCACAGCTAGTTTTCTTATATAACTTTATCCACTCTATGTTTTTTGGAAAAGTAGGTTCTAAAAACCCTTGGAAATCTAATACGCTTGAATGGACAACAGAACATAAGCATATACATGGAAACTGGGCAGGAGCGATTCCAGAAGTACACAGATGGCCTTATGATTATTCAAAATTGAATAAAGATGAATCTGATTATGTGCTAGCAGGTCAAGATTACGTACCACAAACGGTACCACTTCAAGTTAATGAAGAAGAAATGCATCACTAGGATGTTCTATAAATAAAGGCAACCCATTCGGAAACGGATGGGTTTTCTTTTTTATGCTTTCGCGAAAGCGTTACAAAGGCATTTAAAGTAATTTTTGTAATCTTTAATTCAAATTTTAGGATTATAACCTGCACCCACTATTCCTTATCTTTGATTGAAAGCCCACACTACAGATGAATGAACACCTAGACCCAACAAACAGCGGATTTTCTCCTGAAGAAAATGATGTAGAGCGAGCGTTGCGGCCCCTATCATTTGAGGATTTTACTGGACAAGATCAAGTGCTTGAAAATTTAAAAATCTTTGTACAAGCTGCAAACTTAAGAGGAGAAGCCCTTGATCATACACTTTTCCATGGACCTCCAGGATTAGGTAAGACAACTCTTGCAAATATTCTTGCAAACGAACTTGGAGTACACATCAAAATTACTTCAGGCCCTGTTCTAGACAAACCAGGAGATCTTGCAGGACTTCTTACAAATCTTGATGAACGTGATGTGTTATTTATAGATGAGATACATCGTTTAAGCCCTATTGTAGAAGAATATCTCTACTCTGCGATGGAAGATTATCGCATAGATATCATGATTGAAACGGGACCAAATGCTCGAACAGTACAAATTGACCTTGCTCCATTTACATTAGTAGGGGCTACAACCCGATCTGGATTACTTACGGCTCCTATGAGAGCACGTTTTGGCATTGCAAGTAGGCTTCAATATTATAGTACAGAATTGTTAACTACAATTGTACAGCGTAGTGCGCAAATTCTTGGAGTTCCTATTTCTATGGAAGCCGCTGTAGAGATCGCCGGTAGAAGTAGAGGTACGCCACGTATTGCAAATGCACTGTTGAGACGTGTACGCGATTTTGCACAAATTAAAGGAAATGGAAAAATAGATATCGAAATTGCCCGTTTCAGTCTGGAGGCACTTAATGTGGATGCTCACGGTCTGGATGAAATGGACAATAAAATTTTAGCAACTATCATAGATAAATTTAAAGGAGGGCCAGTGGGTATCACGACACTTGCTACCGCAGTTTCTGAAAGTGCAGAAACAATCGAGGAAGTTTACGAACCTTTTTTAATACAACAAGGCTTTATAATGCGCACGCCTCGAGGAAGAGAAGTTACAGAGGAAGCTTATAAACATTTAGGAAGAATAAAGGGACCTGTACAAGGAGGTTTGTTTTAAATTTCTGAAGATTAGTTAGTGGTAATTTAATAACCGCTATGTTTTAAAATCAAGATTAAAAATAAAGTATGCTTTCAAACATTCCTTCGGTATCCGTTTTTAAATTTCTTGCAAACGCAGGGCGAATTTTAAAAAATCCGCTGCCTTTTCATCACAAAAATTTTGAAACAAAAGGAGATACTTTTAAGCTAAACCTTGGCTTTGGAAAGCATGTAATTTTTTCTCGCGATCCAGAATTTGCACGCTATGCACTTCAGAAAAACCAGCGCAATTATGAAAAGTCACCCATACAAACAAGAGACCTTGCAAAATATGTGGGAGAAGGACTTCTTACAGCACAAGGTGATCATTGGAAAAAGCAACGTAAACTTATACAACCTGCATTTCATAAAAAACAGCTAGCAAAGCTTCTGGATACTATGTTTGAGGTTATCAAAGAGGAGCTGGCTCGCATTACGCCCAATACTCCCTTTGATGTATTTGATGTTTTCAATGACCTTGCATTTATGACTGTGGTAAAAGCACTCTTTCAAACAGATGTAGATCGCTCAAAAATTAATAGACTACAATACATTACAGAACAAGCACAAAAAATGCTTGTGAAAGAGCTTCGCCAGCCTTATAAATCATTGTACTTTAAGTATGGAGGCCCCATAGATAAGCACCTTGCACTTACTAGGGAAGCTAGATCTATTTTAAAAGACCTCGTGCAAGAGCGTAAAGAGAGTGGAGAGAAACCCGGAGACTTACTAGATATGCTTCTTGACTCCCAGTATGAAGACGGAAGTTTTATGGATGAGGAGCAACTTATCGATGAGATTTTAATCCTTTTTTCTGCAGGCCATGAGACTACGTCTAACGCACTGACATTTACGGTTGAATTATTAGCAAGGAACCCAGGTTGGCAGGATAGAATTTATAAGGAGTACGCTTTCGCGAAAGCGAACACACAAACTTTAAATGAATTTTTGAAAACATGTCCTATCACTAAACAAGTGCTAGAGGAATCGATGCGGCTCTATCCACCTGCTTATTTTATAGATAGAGTAAATATAAAAGAAGATGTACACGATGGTAAGGTTCTTCCTGAGGGATCTAATCTGTTATTTTCTATCATCGAGATACATAGCCATAAAGATTTTTGGGAACGACCTCAAGAATTTGACCCTACCCGTTTTAATGATAACGCGGGGATGAAACATCCAGCATACTTCCCATTTGGTGCGGGTCCTAGAATGTGTATAGGCAACAACTTTGCCATGTATGAGATGATACTAACAATTACAGAACTTGTGAAAGAATTTAAAATAGGGTTTAAAGATAATCCTATTGAAATATTACCCCTTATAACTCTGAAACCTAAAAATGCAATTTTGGAGTTTTTACCTAGAAAGTAATGATTGAAAACCGTAGAAAGCATACTGAATTTATAAAGGCAGAAGCAGCCAGATTAGGTTTTATGTCTTGTGGTATTAGTAAAGCTGGTTTTCTGGAGGAAGAGGCCCCACGTTTAGAGTCTTGGTTGCAAAAAAACATGCATGGGGAAATGTCCTACATGGAGAATTATTTTGATAAGCGACTCGACCCTACAAAACTCGTAGAAGGTTCAAAAAGTGTGATCTCATTATTGCTTAATTACTACCCACATGAATTACAGCGAGCAGATAGCTACAAAATTTCAAAATACGCTTACGGTCGTGATTATCATTTTGTAATCAAAGATAAGCTTAAAGAATTTTTACATAGCCTTCAAGAGCAAATAGGCGATGTCCACGGGCGTGCCTTTGTGGACAGTGCTCCCATCCTAGATAAGGCCTGGGCGGCAAAAAGTGGTTTAGGTTGGATAGGAAAGCACAGTAATTTACTGTCGAAAAAAACAGGATCCTTTTATTTTATAGCAGAGCTTGTTGTTGATCTAGATCTTGAGTATGATACTCCCGTTACAGACCATTGTGGTAACTGCACCGCTTGTATTGATGCTTGCCCCACACAAGCTATTGTAGAGCCTTATAAAGTAGATGGGAGTAAATGTATAAGTTATTTTACCATAGAGTTGAAAAATGAGATTCCCACTTATGCAAAAAAACATCTCGATGACTGGATGTTTGGCTGTGATGTCTGTCAGGATGTATGTCCTTGGAATCGATTTTCTAAAGCACATAGTGAACCCCTCTTTAATCCAAATCCAAAACTTCTAACCTATGATAAGAAAGAATGGGAAGAAATTACACAAGAGGTATTCTCAGAGATTTTTAAAAAGTCTGCCGTAAAAAGAACTAAGTATTCTGGCCTTACTCGTAATATAAAGGCGATAAAGAAATGACTTAGATTTTTAAAAATTGCGATATTCTCAAAAATTACTACCTCTTAATGCTATCTTAAAAAAAATACGGATATTACTTTGTAGAACTCATTTTATAAAGAACTCCAATGGATAAATTTTTAAATAAGATAAAGAAACCAAACCTTACCTTTTGGCAGATTTTTAATATGAATGTTGGTTTTTTGGGTATTCAATTTTCATTTGGATTACAACAAACAGCCATCAACCCTATTTTTCTTTATCTAGGAGCAGCCGAAGATTTATTGCCTATTTTGAATATAGCAGGACCTATAACAGGACTTATTGTACAGCCTATCATTGGAGCGATAAGTGATAAAACGTGGTCGCCAAAATTTGGTAGGAGAAAGCCGTTTTTCTTAATAGGTGCTGTATTAGGTAGCATATGTTTATTTGCCTTTCCCTTTAGCCCAGCATTATGGGTGGCAGTAACATTGTTATGGATTTTAGACATTGGAAATAATATGGCAATGGAGCCCTACAGAGCCTTTGTAGGAGACAAGTTGCCAGAAAAACAATTGAGTTTTGGGTATCAAATGCAAAGCTTATTTGTAGGAGCCGGTATATTGCTAGCAACCGCATCTATTTTTCTATTTCAAGATTGGTTTGGGGTTGAAAATGAAACTGTAGGAGCTATACCTAAGTGGCTCTATTACTCATTTTTTATAGGAGCCGTATTGTCTATAACCACTATATTATGGTCTGTACTTAAAACTCCAGAAATCCCACCATCAGAAGAGGAAATGGAGGAGATCAATGAGTTTAGATCACTTAGCTTTATAGAGCGTTTTAAGCAACCTTTCTTAGAGATCGCACGCACAGTAAAAGAAATGCCTAAATTTATGTGGAAAGTAGCGGGTGTTTATTTATTTCAATGGTATGCTTTATTTGTGTATTGGCAATTTATAGTACCACTTCTTAAGACTACACTCAATTTTACAACAGGAGAGGCCGCTGCTCAAGCTGCAAAGATGAGTTGGGCCTATAATTCTATAACGATGGTGGTAGCTTTGGCATTAGTACCTTTAACATTAAAATATGGAGGTAAGAAGATTTATGCTGCGAGTTTATTTTGTACCGCGGTAGCCATGTTTTTAGTCCCTAATATTACCGACACTACTTTAATTTTGGTTCCTATGGTTCTCTTCGGTATAGGATGGGCTGCAATGATGGGTATTCCTTATACAATGGTTTCTAAAATCGTTCCTCAATGCAAACGAGGAATTTATATGGGTATATTAAATATGATGATTGTCATACCAATGGCTATTGAAACACTCACCTTTGGACCTATTTATAAATATATTTTGGACAATAATGCAGTATATGCGATTTTCTTTGCTGGGGTGTTTTTTGCTATTTCGGCAATTTTAGCTCTTAGATTAAATCCTAAACAAGCACAAGAGGTCTATGATAACTAATATGAAATGTAATATTTTAAATTAAAAGATAAATATGCCTATTATGACTCGTAAAACAGACATTATTTGCGCAGGAGAAATCCTTATTGACTTTATAGGACATCAAAATGAGGCTGCCATTAGCAACACTCGAGATTATCATAGATACTTAGGTGGAAGCCCTACAAACGTTTCCATGAACTTGGCTAGGCTAGGAATGAATGTAAAGCTGGCTGCTACGGTAGGAGATGATGGGTTTGGGAACTATATGTTAGAGAAGCTAAAAGATAATGGAGTTCAAACAGACTTGATACGAGTGGATAATGACACACCTACAAGTGTTATTTTTGTCTCAAAAACCACCAGCACACCAGATTTTGTTGCCTATAGACATGCTGATACTCAAATATTAGGCAACCAAATTCCAGAAATTTTATTTTCAGAAACTTCTATATTTCATACTACGGCCTTTGCTTTAAGTAGAGATCCAGCGCAGCAAACTATTTTAATGCTTGCTAATAAAGCGTTTAAACATGACTGTACGTTAAGTATTGATCTTAATTACTCGCCTCGTATTTGGAAAAATAGAAAACAAGCGCTGGCTGTTTTTAAAGAATATTGCTCCTATGATCCTTTGGTAAAAATTAGTGAGGATGATATGGAACGCTTATTTGGAGAAAAGAAATCACATAAAGATATTTTTGATTTTTTTCATAATGAAATGAACGTAAGCAGTGTGTGCTTAACGCTAGGAAGTGAGGGGGTTAAATTTTCGCGGAAGCATAAAGAAATAATAGCACTGCCGGCAGCAAGAGTGGATAATGTGTTAGATGCTACAGGTGCAGGAGATGCCTTTTGGAGTGGTTTTTTATTTGCTCATATAAAGGGATATAGTGTAGAGAAATCACTTAAAATTGCGCTTTCTCTCGCAGCTATTAAACTACAGCACGTAGGTAGGCTTCCTCAACATATAGATATCCTTACAAAATTACTGGATTTTAAGTAGACATGTCAATGTATTACTAATACTAAGATAATTCTATATAAGCGCGCAAGTATCTGTATTTTTGTTATGAAATCTATAGCCAGTATATGAGTAAAGACAATAACAAAAGAAGAGAGGCACTTGAGTATCATGCAAAGCCAACACCAGGTAAAATTGCAGTTGTTCCTACAAAAAAATATTCAAGTCAGAGAGATCTTGCGCTTGCATATTCGCCTGGGGTTGCAGAACCTTGTCTTGAGATAGAAAAGAATATAGAAAACGTATATAAATATACAGCAAAAGGGAATCTTGTTGCAGTAATTTCAAATGGTACTGCTGTATTAGGTCTTGGAGATATAGGGCCTGAAGCATCTAAACCTGTGATGGAGGGAAAAGGACTTCTGTTTAAAATTTTTGCAGGGATTGATGTTTTTGATATAGAAGTAGATACTAAGAACGTAGACTCTTTTATAGAAACCGTAAAAAACATTGCACCAACATTTGGAGGTATCAACTTAGAAGATATAAAAGCTCCAGAGGCTTTTGAAATAGAGCGTAGGCTTAAAGAAGAGTTGAATATTCCTGTAATGCACGATGATCAACACGGTACTGCGATAATATCTGCTGCCGCATTAATTAATGCACTAGAGCTTGCAAATAAGAAAATAGAAGAAGTTCGTTTTGTTATTTCAGGAGCGGGAAGTGCAGCTATATCCTGCGCAAAACTTTATGTGTTACTCGGCGCAAGGATAGAGAACATTGCAATGTTTGACATAGAGGGTTTATTGAGAGATGACAGGGAAGATATTGACCCTTGGCAGAAGCAATTTAAATCTAAGGAACGCTATAGCTCTTTAGCAGAAGCGCTCAAGGGTGCAGATGTTTTTTTAGGACTATCAGTGGGTAACCTCGTTACTTCAGATATGTTACGCTCTATGGCGCATGATCCTATTGTATTTGCAATGGCAAACCCTACTCCAGAGGTCTCTTATGAGGTAGCGACAGCGGCTAGGGAAGACATTATTTTTGCGACTGGAAGATCAGATCATCCTAATCAGGTGAACAATGTATTAGGTTTCCCATTTATTTTTAGAGGAGCCTTAGATGTAAGAGCAACAGCTATCAATGAAGAGATGAAGATGGCAGCAGTAAAAGCACTTGCAAGGCTGGCTAAAGAACCTGTGCCAGAACAAGTAAATATTGCATACGGAGAGACGCGATTTACATTTGGTAGAGATTATATTATCCCAAAACCATTTGATCCAAGATTGATTGAAACTGTTCCGCCAGCCGTTGCAAAGGCAGCGATGGAGAGTGGAGTAGCACAACATCCTATTGAAGATTGGGATGTATATAGAGATGAGCTTTTAGAACGTATGGGCGATGATAATAAAATCCAACGTTTGCTCATGGAGCGTGCACGAAGAAGCCCAAAGCGTGTTGTATTTGCAGAGTCAGACCAACTCGATGTTTTAAAGGCTGCTCAAATAGTTAATGAAGAAGGTATCGCTATACCTGTACTTCTCGGGGATAGAGAAACTATTTTAGAATTAAAATCAGAAATTGGGTTTGAGGCAGATGTAGAAATAATTGATCCGAAATCTAGTGAAGAGCTTTCTAAAGTGAATGCCTATGGAGAGATCTATTGGCAAGCAAGAAAGCGTAAAGGAATTACTCTGTATGAAGCTCAAAAGTTAATGCGACAACGTAATTACTTTGCCGCAATGATGGTGAGTGAAGGTGATGCAGATGGTATGCTCTCAGGGTATAGTCGTAGCTATCCATCTGTAGTAAAACCAGTATTAGAGGTTATAGGGGTTGCTCCAGGAGTAAAGAAAGTGGCAGCTTGTAATCTAATGGTTACCTCACGTGGACCATTATTTCTAGCAGATACTTCTATAAATATTAATCCAACGTCTAAAGAGCTTGCAAATATTACTCAAATGACCGCTGCTACAGTAAAAATGTTTGGATTAGAGCCAGTAATCGCTATGGTGAGTTACTCTAACTTTGGGTCTTCAACAAATGAGCGGGCGTCGGGAGTGCGTGATGCGGTTTCTTACCTCCATCGTTACCAACCAGATCTCATAGTAGATGGAGAAGTACAGGCAGATTTTGCTCTAAATAGAAGGATGTTACAGAGTAAATTTCCATTTTCAAAACTAGCAGGAAAAAAAGTAAATACCTTAGTTTTTTCTAATATAGATAGTGCAAATATCACCTATAAAATGATCAAAGAGCTAGAAAAGGCAGATAACATTGGTCCAATCATGTTAGGCATGCGTAAGCCTGTTCACGTATTGCAATTAGGAGCAAGTGTTGATGAAATGGTACATATGGCGGCCATAACGGTAATTGATGCTCAAAAAAAGAAGCATCTAGAAGAGAAGTTAAGTAAAGAATAGCTTATTTTCAAAACGATTTTTAGTAATAAAATGGAGGTGAAACATATGTTTTACCTCCATTTTTTATGGGAATAACTCTTTCTATACATGATGTTGTAAATGGCTTAAATAACACCTAGTTCTATAGAAGTTTTTTCTCTTACGCTTTCGCGAAAGCGTAAACTTAAAATAACCACTCATCTACACATTATTTTCTTACATTTACGATCCTTAATAAATTGTTAAATGATCACCCATCTTAGCGGAAGACTTATAGAAAAAAACCCAACTCATGTTGTTTTAGATTGCAATGGGGTAGGGTATTTTATTAATATTTCATTATACACCTTTGGGCAACTAGGTGTTGAAGAAAACTTACGGTTATTTACTCATTTACAAGTAAAGGAAGATAGTCACACATTATTCGGGTTTGTTGATGCCATGGAACGTGAGATTTTTAGACTTTTGTTATCTGTTTCTGGTATAGGAGCAAGTACTGCTCGTACGATGTTATCATCATTAGACCCCAATCAAATAAAACAAGCTATCGCATCTAATGATGTTGCCACTATACAAAGTATAAAAGGCATTGGGGCTAAGACAGCGCAACGAGTAATTTTAGATCTTAAAGATAAAATTATCAAAGTTTATGATATATCTACCGAAAGTGCCATACTAAGCAATACAAACAAAGAAGAGGCGTTATCTGCATTAGAAACATTAGGCTTTATGCGTAAACAAGCAGAAAAAGTTTGTAGCGCTATTTTGAAGGAGTATCCTGATGCTACCGTAGAGTCAATTATCAAGCAAGCACTTAAAAAACTGTAAGCCTATTTTGAAATCAATCATCTACTCGAATATTCGAATTCCAATATTCTGTTGTTTCTTAGTTATTTTTCTAAGTAAAACGAATGTTTCAGGGCAAGAACAAGAAACGGTAAGAGACTCTACTTCTACAACATTCTCATTAGGAAGTCTTTCTTTGCCTAATCCCAATAGTATAGTTTCAAAATACACTTATGATGTAGAGTTAGATCGGTATGTGTATACAGAAGAGTTAGGCTCCTTTAGTGTTTCATATCCGCTCATTTTAACTCCGGAGGAGTATGAACGGCGTGTGCGAGATGAGCAGATGCGTGATTATTTTAGAAGTAAAGTGATTGCTTTAGATGGAAAAACTGAAGAAGGAAAAGAGGCTCAAAAAAATCTATTACCTGTATTTTATGTTAAGAGTGATTTGTTTCAAACCATTTTTGGCGGAGATAAGATAGAATTTATACCACAGGGCTCTGTAGAAATGGATCTAGGCTTGCTTTTTACGAAGCAAGATAATCCTGCATTTTCACCTAGAAATAGAAGGAATTTTACATTTGATTTTGACCAACGGATTAGTTTAAGCTTATTAGGGCAAGTAGGAGAGCGCTTACAAGTAATAGCAAATTATGATACAGAGTCAACCTTCAATTTTCAAAATCAAGTAAAATTAGAATACACACCTACAGAAGATGATATTATCCAAAAGATTGAAGTGGGTAATATTGCTATGCCACTTAATAGCGCTTTGATTCAAGGCTCGCAAAGTCTTTTTGGGGTGAAGACAGAGTTACAATTTGGGAAAACTAGAGTAACAGCTGTCTTTTCAGAAAGTAGGTCTCAACCTAAGACGGTAACTTCAGAAGGAGGTGCCACTGTTCAAGATTTTGAAGTACCAGCACTTGATTATGATGAGAATCGCCACTTCTTTTTATCCCATTATTTTAGAGATAATTATAATAAAGCCCTTGAGAATTATCCGTTTATCAATAACCAAGGTATACAAATAACTCGTGTTGAAGTCTGGATTACCAATAGACAAAACCAAACTACTAATGCTCGGAACATCGTAGCAATACAAGATATAGGAGAATCTAACCCAAACAATATAGGACTTGACACTGCTCCTGCCGGTTTTATAAATAACGCACCTGGAGCCTTTCCTGATAACCGAAATAATGATTTTAACCCAAGAGGAATAAATGATTCTTCTGTTCAATCAGTATTAACTCCTGCAATACGTGATGTTGCTACAGTGGGGCAAGGATTTGGAAACGTTAACGTTCAAGATGGTACAGATTATGTACTTCTGGAGAATGCAAGGAAGCTAGAATTATCACAATTTACACTTTATCCCGAGCTAGGTTACATATCCCTTAGTCAGCGATTAAATAATGATGAAGTACTTGGCGTTGCTTTTCAGTATACTGTAGGAGGTCAAGTGTATCAGGTGGGCGAGTTTGCAAACGACGGTGTAAATGCTACAGAAGGTTCACGTCCTGATGCAGATGAAGATGGAATTCCAGATGTGGCAGATGCAGATAGCCCTGTTGTAAGACCAGATGAAGACAATGATGGTATCGCAGATAATGCAGACGCAGATCGTAATGGTGACGGGGCACTCAACGGTCCAGATGCAGATGGTGACGGAATTTTAGATACTGTCATACCAGCAGGACAAGCAGGGAGTCCTGTGAATCTTGTTGTTAAGATGCTTAAAAGTAATCTCACAAGTGTTCAAGAACCCGTCTGGGACCTGATGATGAAGAATATTTATCCATTAGGAGCATTTCAATTAGAACAAGAAGGCTTTAGAATGAATATTGTGTATTCAGATCCTTCTCCTTTAAACTACATTACACCCGTAGCGGGAGCTCCGGTCCCCACACTTTTTGACGGTGCAAATAATGACCCTGCTGGTGAAGCTGATAGAGGTGCGTTAGACTCAAATACATTGCTCAGAATTTTTAATTTAGATAGGCTAACTACGTTTGGCGATCCACAAATTGGTGGAGATGGATTTTTTGACTTTGTACCAGGTCGCACCGTACACGTTCAAAATGGGAGTATTGTTTTTACAACAGTAGAGCCATTTGGAAAAACCCTGTTCGATTTACTTAGTATAAATGATGCTTCAGAAAACTACGAGAATACAACTACCTATAACCCGCATCAAGAGAAGTACGTATATAGTTCGCTATATCAATCTACAAAGACTATTGCTAGGGATAACGCAGAGAAAAATAAATTTATACTTAAAGGGCGTTATAAATCTACTCAAGAGCAAGGCATTCCACTCAACGCCTTTAATATTCCACAGGGATCTGTAACGGTTACTGCTGGAGGTAGGGTGTTGACAGAGGGGCTAGATTATACGGTTAATTATGCATTAGGACGAGTTATAATTTTAGATAAATCACTCGAAGCCTCTGGAATACCTATCTCTGCTTCTGTAGAAAATAACACCATTTTTGGACAACAAAACAAACGCTTTACTGGAATTAATGTAGAGCACCAATTTAATGAGAACTTTATTGTAGGAGGAACTTTTTTGAATCTAAATGAGCAGCCACTTACTCAGAAGGCTACGTATAGTTTTGAGCCAATTAACAATACGATATTTGGATTAAACACAAGCTATTCTACAGAGTTACCATTCTTAACGCGTTGGGTGAATAAATTACCAAATATTGATACAGACGTTCCTTCAAACTTATCAGTAAGAGGTGAAGTAGCATATCTATTACCAGGACAACCTAATAGAACTGATTTTAATGGTGAAGCAACCTCTTATGTAGATGATTTTGAGGGTTCTCAAACATCAATAGATATAGGTGGGCCTTTACAGTGGAATTTATCTTCTCCTCCGATTGGTTTCGGCGGAGAATTTGGAAATGGAGATCTTGATGCGGGCTATCGACGCGCAAAATTTGCTTGGTATACAATAGATCCTATATTTTACAACGCACAGCGACCCGATGGAATATCAGATGATGATGTTTCTTTACCAGAAACTCGACGTGTTTTTAGAGATGAAATTTTTCCTCAACAAGATATTGTTGCTGGACAGACACAAGCGTTATTTACACTCGACCTGGCTTACTTCCCTTCAGAAAGAGGTCCCTACAATTTTAGTCCAGACGCTCAGGATGGTGTATTGATGAACCCTGAACAAAACTTTGGAGGAATTACAAGACAGTTAACTTCAACAGATTTTGAACAAGCTAATGTAGAGTTTGTTGAGTTTTGGTTACTAGACCCATTTTATGGAGATGGTGATACAACAAGTCCTGGTGGAAATCTTACTATAAATCTAGGTAGTATTTCAGAAGATATTTTAAAAGATGGTCGTAAACAATATGAAAACGGACTTCCAGAAGAAGGAGGTACTGAGGATACTTCTCCTACCGCTTGGGGGAAAGTGCCTACAAACCAATCACTAGTCTATGCTTTTGATACGGAGGGTCAAGAGAGGGCAAATCAGGACGTAGGGTATGATGGACTTAACGATATTGATGAGGCAACTCAATTCCCTAACTTTGCTGGGCTACCAGATCCTGCAGGTGATAATTATAATTACTTTATAAATGCCCAAGGTGGAATCGTAACTAGGTATCGCGACTACAATAATAATCAAGGAAATTCCCCAGTAGAAGTAACGCAGACTAATCGTGGGTCTACAACATTCCCTGATGTAGAGGATGTAAACCGCGATAATACGATGAATACTGTAGACGCATATTTTGAATATGAAATTCCTATAAATCCTCAATCCTTAAGTATAGATAATAATCCCTTCGTTACAGATGTTCGGCAACTTACAGTTACTGCCCAAAACGGAAATCAAATTCCTACCAGATGGGTGCAATTTCGTGTACCAATAAATCAATCGACTAGAGTAGTGGGAGGTATTAATGACTTCAGATCAATACGTTTCATGAGAATGTTTATGAGTGGATGGAGTAAGGAAGTTGTGCTTCGTTTTGGAACTCTTGATTTAGTCCGTGGTGATTTTAGAAGATATCTTTTGACATTAGACCCTAATGAGCCTACAGGAATAGATAATATGGATAACACGTTGTTTGAAGTAGCTGCTGTAAACATAGAAGCAAATGAAACACGATCGCCTGTACCTTACAATTTACCTCCAAATGTTGTAAGAGAGCAGCTTAACAATAACAATACTAACGTACGACAAAATGAACAATCATTATCAATTAGGGTTGATAATCTAGAGGCTCAAGATGCCCGTGGTGTTTACAAATATTATAACCTAGACATGCGCCAATATGAAAATCTAAAAATGTTTATGCATACAGAAGCATTAGTAGATGATGGAACAAATGGACTAGATGACGATACTGTTGTTGGGTTTTTGAGAATGGGGACAGATCTTAGTGCAAACTTTTATCAAATTGAAGTCCCACTTGAGCCAACTCCATTTGGAACCATCCAGTCAGATAGACAGGCTATATGGCCTGCAGCAAATGAGATGGATTTACCTTTAGAACTACTACAAGTAATTAAATCAAAGGTCATTGCTGGCGATGTTAATCCAGATCCAGATGCTATTACTTATTTTGATCAAGATGGTGAGCGTATTATGGATGCAGAAAATAAGTGTTATGAAGAAGGCGAGCTGCGAGTAGGTATTAAAGGACTTCCTAGTTTTGGGGATATACGAACAATAATGCTAGGAGTTAAAAATGGGAACCCAGAAAGTAATCAAGGTTCTTGTTTTTCTAGTGAATTAGGAGCAGAAGTTTGGTTTAATGAACTACGTCTATCAGAACTCAGCAATGATGCTGGGTATGCAGGTGTTGTAAGTCTGGATGCTAATGTTGCTGATTTTGCTAATGTTTCAGCAACTGGACGTGTTAGCTCTGTTGGTTTTGGAAGTGTTGATCAAAATGCGGGAGAACGCAGTCTCGAAGATGTTGTGCAATATGATGTGGTAACAAACCTTAATGCAGGACAATTACTTCCAAAAAAGTGGGGATTACAGCTTCCTCTCAATTATGCGGTAGGGGAAGAGAGTATTACTCCAAAATATGACCCTCTCTATGAGGATGTTGAGTTAGATCAAGTACTTGATAATGCAGAATCTGATGAACAGCGTGCTAATATTAAAGACTATGCGATTGATTACACGAGACGTCAGAGTTTTAACGCAATAGGGGTGAGAAAAAATAGAACCTCAGAGAAAAAACCTAAACCTTATGATATAGAAAACCTTACATTTTCTTACTCCTATAGCCAAGTAGATCATAAGGATTTTGAGATCGAGCAATCTCAAGATCAAAACGTTCGTTTAGGCGGTACCTATAGTTTTGCGTTTACTCCAA
Source organism: Dokdonia sp. Hel_I_53 (assembly GCF_007827465.1). NCBI lineage: Bacteria > Pseudomonadati > Bacteroidota > Flavobacteriia > Flavobacteriales > Flavobacteriaceae > Dokdonia > Dokdonia sp. Hel_I_53. Next base: position 1,514,684 of record NZ_VISL01000001.1, on the reverse strand, counting down.
AGCCTATTGAGCCTTTTGCAAAAAATGACTCCTTGTTTATTGGGAAATATTATCAGTTTTTAAAAGATATCAATTTCAATTACCTGCCTTCTAACCTAGCGCTACAGTCTAATATTACGAGGCAGTATAATGAGCAAAAATTCAGAGATATATTTGCAAATGAAGGAGATATCGAAATCCCAAAGCTTTTTCAACGCAACTATTTATTTGATTGGGGGTATGCCGTAGATTTTCCTATTACAAAGAGTTTGAGACTTAACTATAATGTAAATCACAACCGAATCGTACGTAATTATTTAGATAAAGATGGAGCTCCGGCTTTTATTGATGCTTCTGGGCAGGAGGTAGATGGCTATGGGTTGTATAATGGTTTCTTTGATACGGGAACACCAGATACTCACTTTGGAGTTTTACAACTTAACTATGATTTGCCTTTTGAAAAATTTCCATTTTTAGATTGGGCCACATCGACCTATTCGTATACGGCTAATTACAGATGGCAGCGAGGCTCTCAGCAGTTACAAACTCTTGTGGATGAAAATGGAAATGATATACCTTCTATTGGTAATAGTGTTGAAAATGCAAATACGCATGCCATAAACAGTACCTTGGATATGGAGAAGCTCTACAAATATGTTGGGCTTACAAAAAGGAAGAAGGAAAAGCCTAATGCCAAACGCCCTAGAGGTCTTCCATCTCCAGAAGACGACAAGAAACCACTTAACAAAAAGGGTGAAAAAGAAGGAGCTGTAGTAGCTGAAACGTCAGGTTTAAGCACTTCAGATAAAGCATTGAATACAGGGGTAAGTTTACTTACTGCTATAAAAAAAATACAGATTACATATAAAGAGGACCATGGTACCTATCTTCCAGGTTACCTGCCATCAATTGGCTTTGCTGGGAGCTTAAAGCCTACAGCTGGCTTCATATTTGGTAGTCAAGCAGAGGTAAGAGAGCTAGCAGCGAGAAACGGATGGCTTACTTTATTTCAAAATTTTAATGAGCAATATAGAGAGATAGAAAGTAGAAATCTCGCAATCCAAGCGAGAGTGGGTCTACTTAAAGATCTCGATATTGACCTCAATATGAATCGAGTATTTCAAGAAAATTATCAAGAGAACTACCGCGTAGATCCTACTACACTCACTTACGAGTCGCTATCAGGAAATAGTTTTGGTAGATTTAATATTTCAACCATTTTATTAGGTACGGCTTTTAATGAAAGCACATCAGATTTTTCAAGTACATTTGATAATTTTAGAGAAAATAGACTAGCTGTTGCAAATAGATTAGCCACAGAATTTTACGGAGGAGAAAGCTTTAATAGAGATGAGAATGGGTATCCAGAAGGCTTTGGTAGAACAAATCAAAAAGTTTTATTGCCAGCTTTTCTATCTGCATATTCAGGTACCGATGTGTCAAAAACCGATACTGGCTTCTTAAGAAGTGTTCCACTACCTAATTGGAATATCAAATATACAGGACTGATGAATCTCAAGTGGTTTAAAGATCGCTTTAAAAGGTTCTCTTTACAACATGGATATACGGCCGGGTATGCTGTCAATAATTTCCAAACTAATTTAGCATACAACCGTAATACCGATGATGATCCAGCTACCGCCCAGCGTGATCAAGCAGGTAATTTTATTAATAAAACATTACTTGGTGCAGTGACCCTAACAGAACAATTTACACCACTAGTTCGTTTTGATTTTGAAATGAAGAACTCTGTCAAGATTTTAGCAGAGCTTAAAAGGGATCGAGCATTGGGACTAAGTTTCGATAACAATTTACTTACAGAAATTAAAGGGAATGAGTATACACTAGGACTCGGGTATAGAATTAAGGATCTACGTTTTGTGACAAATTTTGGAGGAAGTAAGAAGGTGCTAAAAAGCGACCTTAATTTTAAGGCAGATCTATCCCTTCGTCAAAATGAGACGATCATTCGCTATTTGGATATTGATAACAGTCAGACCACAGCAGGGCAAGATATTTATGGACTCAGATTTACAGCAGATTATGCTTTGAGTAAAAATCTCACTGCACTCTTCTTTTATGACCATACTTTTTCGACATTTGCAATATCGACAGCATTTCCTCAAACAACCATTAGGTCTGGATTTACGTTGAGGTATAATTTTGGAAATTAAAAGGTGTTACGCTTTCGCGAAAGCGTAACAAAAACACATATAAAACAGTAAATAACAGTAAATAACAGTAAATAATAATGAATATACCAGCAGATTTAAAATACACAAAAGACCACGAATGGGTACGTATAGAAGGTGATACAGCTACCGTGGGCATCACAGATTTTGCACAAGGAGAATTAGGAGATATTGTATATGTAGAGGTTGAAACGGTAGATGAAACTTTAGATAAAGATGAAGTTTTTGGAACTGTTGAAGCTGTAAAAACAGTGTCAGACCTTTTCTTGCCGCTTACTGGAGAGATTATCTCTTTTAATGAATCATTAGAAGACGATCCAGAAACAGTAAATACAGACCCTTATGGAGCGGGATGGATGATAAAAATTAAATTTTCTGATGCTACAGAGGTAGAAGAGCTTCTAAGCGCACAAGCTTATGGAGAGCTCGTGGGTGCGTAAAGGTATAGCGATCGTTACAATAGTATATACGATTGCACTTACAGTAGGATCATTGATAAAACCTGTAGTGATAAAGGCAAGTTTTAGCCATGTAGACAAATTAATACATCTATGTGCTTATCTAGGACTCGCATTTTTATGGATGTCTTTTTATCAATTACAAAAACGATCTTTTACTCCAGAAGTAAATTTTAGTAAAATTCACTTCGTAATTGCTGTAATGATTATAGTTTACGGTATAATTATTGAGGTATTACAAGGTGGAATTACAAATTACAGAACCCCTGATGTATGGGATGTGCTTGCAAATACCATTGGGGTGTTTATAGGTAGTTTGATTTTTGTAATCATTTTTAAAAATTTTAAGAGGTTAAAATCGATAAATTAGTTTCGGAAACGATATTTATTTCGTTAATTTAGCTTCTGTTAACACATTTAATATGGAACCCAAAAAAAATCCAAAAGCAGATCTTCGCAAGAATAGTGTACTATTTTTTCAAATAGGTCTGATTTTAATCCTCTTATTGACATATGTCACTATAGAGTGGAAGACGTACGATCGTACAGCTATTGATTTAGGTCAACTTAATGTTGATGACGATTTAGATGATGAAATTCCAATTACGGAGTTAAACACACCACCACCTCCACCACCACCTCCACCACCACCAGCACCAGAAATTATTGAAGTGGTAGAAGATGAGGAGGAAATAGAAGAGACTATTATTGAGTCTACAGAAACAGACTCTGATGAAAAGATTGTTGAGGTAGAGGAAGTTGAAGTAATTGAAGAAGAAGAAGAAATTGCAGATGTACCTTTTGCAGTAATTGAAAACGTACCAATTTTTCCAGGGTGTGAGGGTGAAACCAATAACAATGCTCGTAAAGCATGTATGTCTGAGAAGGTTAGCAAGCTAGTAAATAAAAAATTTAATACAGAACTAGGTAGTGACTTAGGTCTTTCTGGAATAAATAGAATATTTGTAAGCTTCAAAATTGATAAAAACGGAAATATCACAAATATCAGATCAAGAGCACCGCATCCAAGACTTGCGACTGAGGCTGAACGTGTAATTAACTTACTGCCTACAATGACACCAGGTAAACAACGTGGTAAAGCAGTAGGAGTTTTATATTCATTGCCTATTACGTTTAAAGTAGAAGACTAATTAAATATAATCTTGTACTAAAATTTAAAACCCATTTCTCTTAGAGAAGTGGGTTTTCTCTATTTAAGACCTTTTGAGAAAAAATAAAGGGTTGCCGTATGTATGGCAACCCTTTTTTGGCTCACTTGTTGATTCGTTTTAAGAATTGTTCAACATTTTAAAACTATATCTTATGAGAAAATCACAAGAAAGTAAAGCTGTTCGCCAAAACAGCATTTACACATCAACAAGCAAACGCGCTGTAAATTTACGAAGAAACCCTACCCTTCATTTTCAAATTGGGTTAATCTTAGCACTTTTAACAGCCATCTTCCTTATTGAGATGCGTATGCCGCAAAAGGCTATCTTAGAGCCTAGAATGCCTGATCCTGTAGAAGAAATTTTTACCATAGATCAAGTGCAGGTAGAAAGGGAGGTCCTTAAAGCCCAAAAATTTCAAAAGTCAAAACGTCCAGAAACATCAAAGGTGTTAGATAAAGATCCAAAAATCACCGATGATCTATTTATGGTTGATAGTCCTATTGATTTTATGGATCCCACAGATGAACCTATGGTTGAACCTGGTATGGTAGATTTTATTGGTAAACTAGATGAGTCGGAGCCAGAAACAACCATTTTTTCTTTAGTCGAGCAGGTTCCATTATTTCCTGGATGTGAAGGCCTGTCAGATAATAGAGAGCGTCGGGACTGTATGAGTAGTAAAATTTCAAAATTTGTCTCTAAACGCTTTAGAACAGAAAAAGGAGAAGGTCTTGGGCTAGAGGGAGCTAATAGGATTTTTGTTACTTTTAAAATTAATGCGGAAGGTAAAGTGGTTGATGTCGTGGCAAGGGGGCCTCATAATAAATTGGAGGAAGAGGCTAAACGAGTGACTTCGTTACTTCCAGATATGATCGCAGGAAAACAAGGTGGTAAAAATGTCGAAGTTTTGTTTTCATTACCTATTAATTTCAAAATACAAGAGTAGCCTTATAGAATATAAATACGCTTAATCCCGTTATGAAAGTAGCGGGATATTTTAGGCTAAAAATGCTATCTTTCGCTTTATATTTAATCTTTCTTTATGAGAAATAAGGTGGCCGCTTTTCTGTTTTTAATAAGTGTATTAAGTAATGCACAAGTAGTGTTAAGCGACTTTGAAAAATACCCTGTATTTCAAGAGTGTAAAGACGCTTCTATAAATAGATTACCAGACTGCTTTAATCAAACAATTGTTGATTTTATAACTAAAAATCTCAAAGTTCCAGACAAAGTATTTCAAGAGCAGTTCGAAGGAAAAATAGTTTTATTATTTGAAGTGACAAGAGAAGGTAAATTTAGACTATTATATACAGATGCGATATATAAAGAACTCAAAATAGCTGCACAAGAAGTATTTGATTTACTCCCAGTTATCGAGCCAGCGACCTATAATAGCGAAGCTACGTATATGCAATTTAGTTTACCTGTGTTGCTGCCGCTTTCGCGAAATAAGATTGAGTCAAACCTTATGGAAAGTACTGGTGCTTCTCCGAGACTCAATAAACCAGATGTAAATGCTACCGAAAACAAATTACAGACAGAGTATGATCGTATTCAGAATAAAATTTTCGATTTAAAGAATGAATCTAAAAGTCATTTAAATATTCCTTTATCACATCAAATCTATAGTCGTTTTGATCAGGAATTAAACAGTGTAGGTGTAAACACACATACAGCAAGTAAACCCTTCTTATATAGCTCGGTAGATCCTTATTATGATTTTACAGAAAAAGCAGCAATACTCAGAAAACCAAAAACTACATGGCTAGGTAGAAAATGGTACAATGAGCATATGGTGCAAATTCAAGGAGATAATTATTGGATCACTCTTGATCCAGCTGCAGATCTACAATTGGGCTACGAAACAGATGAGTTAAAGAAAAACTCTTTCACTTACAACAATACCAGAGCCGTATTTGTGCAAGGTGGTTTAGGAAAAAAAATAAATTTCTTTGCAGCTGTTTATGAAAGCCAAGGTCGTTTTGCACAATACTATAACGATATTATAAGGTCATTGCGTCCAGATGGTGGTAATCCAGGTATCGTCCCAGGTAGAGGTATTGCAAAAGAAGGTAGAAAAGGTGATTTTGATTACCCCACTGCCGAGGGATATATTTCTTACACACCTAATGAATTTTTTAATGTACAATTAGGTCACGGAAAACAATTTGTAGGAGATGGCTACAGGTCATTATTACTCAGTGATAATACAAGTTATTTTCCTTACTTAAAATTAAATACAAAGTTTTGGAAAATAAAGTACACAAACACGTGGACATCTTTAAGAGATGTAAGACCGGAGGTAACCGCCGATGGTTCATTTAGAACAAAATACATGAGTAATCATTATTTGAGTTGGAATGTAAGCAAGAAGTTGAACCTTGGTTTCTTTGAGTCAGTGCTATGGGATGATGAAAATGATCGCGGCTTTGATTTCAATTATTTAAACCCCGTAATTTTTTATAGAGCGATCGAATTTTCTACAGGGTCAAGGGGTGGAAATGCATTGATTGGCTTGACAGGGAAGTATAAATTTAATAATCATTTGAACTTTTACGGTCAAATAGTTATTGATGAATTTTCAGGTAGTGATATCTTAGGATCAAATGGAAGTTACAAAAACAAACAAGGCTTTCAGTTTGGAGCAAAATATTACGATGCTTTTGGTGTACAAAACCTAACCCTGCAAGGTGAATATAATCAAGTAAGACCGTATGTGTATTCAAATAACGAAATCCAATTAAATTATGGTCATGCAAATCAGTCGTTAGCGCACCAATGGGGAGCTAATTTTAAAGAACTCATTGGGATTGCTAGATATGAGTACCATAGGTGGTATGGGAGTGCAAAAGTTATTTTTGGAACACGGGGGTTTGAGATTGGGGACATAAATGATGTGTATTACGGAGGAAGTATTTATGGAAGTGATGAAAATCGCCCCTCTGATAACGGCATCGATTTTTTTCAGGGTAACAAAGTAAAATCCTTTCATGCAGATCTAGAAATGGGCTACCTAATAAATCCAGCCACAAATCTAAAAGTGTATATAAACCCAATATTTAGAGATTTCAAATCTGAAATTCAAGATGTTCAAACATTTGATACTAATACTCTATGGGTAAATATCGGATTTAGAACAGATTTGTTTAATTGGTATTATGATTATTAAATCATTTTACACTTAACTCTAAAGTAGTATACTACTCTCTCCGTTAGATTAAATATTCTATACTAAATTCTCGGTTAATACTAACTTGTCTTACAATCCGTTCTATCTATGGAACACTACTACTTTATTTTATTTTTAATCGATGTTATCCAAAAGAGTTTTAATTAGGGTAGTGGTATTTCTTTGCTTTTTTTCTTGCGAAGAAAAGAATTGTAGTAATACCCAGAGTAATTTCATTTTATCCAAAAATGTTTATAGCAGTAAAGCTTATCAAGCCGAGTTATATCGTTTGATAAAAGAAAGTCCAGAAGTAGATTATTATTATGAGATGCGCGAAGAGATATTTGGTCAAGATTATTTAGTTGTAAATGCTTATGGAAGTTCGTTTTGCGGTAAGCTATGTCTAGTTATCTCCGAAAAAGATGCTGTAAAAATAAAAATTGACTCTTCTAAAGGATATCAAGGAGCACAACTTATAGGGCTCAAATTTAAAAAGCAAGCATCAGATTACGGTTGGTCAGGGCTTGTTTATGATTCGATAGAATATGTTGTGGAGTAGCTTTTTTTCTAATAAAATGAACCTATATGCCATAGAATCCCAGATGGATCGTGTAAGAAAAATTCTCGGCCCCAATCTTTTTTAACGATTTCTGAAATCCGAACTCCTTTAAATAGTGATGGTAAATCGAGCACTTTAAGTTTTGCTAGATATTCATCAAGTTCTATTACCTCTAGAAATATCATGCTATTGTCTATCCAATCTTTTACATAGGCATCTTGTAAATAAAAAGAACAGTTTTTTAATTTAAAAATTGACATATCTCTAGAAATGACTTTTTCTTCAAAACCGATAGTATTATAAAAGGCTCTAGAAGTTTTATAATCGCGAGCGCCAATAAAAGGGCGTATAGAGCCAACTGTTAAATTCATAATATTAGCTTTTTTTCAAAGATTCATTAAGGCTTTTATATACGGTGCGTCTAAATTTTTCGCCAGAGATAAAATCGTTTTTAGTTTCTTTATCTGTAAAATAAGCTTCTGTTAATGACTTGTCTGCTGCAACTTGATCTTCTGTCTGGCCATTACTTATAGCTTTAGAGATAGTATCTGAAACGGCTTCGAGCATATCGTGATATTTTTGATAATCACCTTTTGTGGCTAGGTCTCCATGACCAGGAATTATTTTTGTAGTATCATTTATAAGCATTAACCCTTTTTTTGCAGCAACGATAGCCCCTGTAATGCTTCCGCCACTAGCAAGATCTATGTAAGGAAATCTACCATTAAAAAAAGTATCACCCGTGTGTAGTACATTGCTTTGTGCAAAGTAAACAAGTGCATCTCCATCTGTATGTGCATTGTGCACATGAGTAAGAAAAATGTCATCACCGTTTTGATAAAAAGTTGCATCCTTGCTAAAGGTTATAATCGGTAGTCCAGCTTCTGATGTGTCATCATTATTGGATAATCTTTCTCGTACATTATCATGAGCTATAATGATTGCCCCACTAGATTCAAAATTTGCATTCCCTCCAGAATGATCTCCATGAAAATGTGTATTTATAAGAAACTTAACAGGCAGGTCTGAAACGTTACTAATAGCAGCCATGATTTTATTACTTAAAGGAGCAAATTGATCGTCAATCATAAATACACCATCTTTACCTGTAGAAATTGCAATATTTCCACCTGCACCTTTTAGCATGAAAATGTGATCAGTAACCCTCTCTGTGGTTATTTCTATAGCATCAAAACGTCCCTGAGCAGAGATAATAGATGTCAAAAGTATTGCTGAAATCAAAAATAAATATTTCATATTATAACCTTTTATTGTGATAAGAATCTAAGTTAGGAGTTGCGCTTTCGCGAAAGCGTTATTTTAACACGACCTTATCATTTACTTTCAATTTTTATGAGTTGTACACATTGCTTTTGGGCAGTATCTTTGCACGACTTAAAAAAATCTTAAAATATCTGTTTTTGAGCGACGTGGCTGTTCATACACAAACTTATTCTAGCTGGTACGATTTCAAAGAAATCACAAAGATGCGCTTGTCTATAAGTGTCGTATTTTCTAGTGTTGCTGGATACTTTCTTGCAGCAGAACACATAGACTGGTTTATTGTCTTCCTGCTTGCAGTAGGAGGGTATTTTATGGTTGGAGCGTCTAATGCATATAATCAAGTGCTAGAGAGAGATCTTGATGCTTTGATGGACCGAACAAAAAACAGGCCAGTTGCTTCCGGGAGGATGTCTGTGACAATGGCTTTGACAATTGCAATTGGATTTACTTTATTGGGATTAGGCACTTTATGGTATATCAATCCTCAGACAGCCATGTTTGGAGGAATCTCTATATTTATGTACGTGTTATTGTATACACCTCTCAAAACAAAAACACCACTTTCTGTTTTTGTGGGTGCCTTTCCTGGAGCGATTCCATACATGCTGGGATGGGTAGCAGCAACTAATAACTTTGGTATAGAGCCAGGCACATTGTTTATGATTCAATTTTTCTGGCAATTCCCACATTTTTGGGCAATTGGGTGGTTTTTGTATGATGATTATAAAAAGGGAGGTTTTGCAATGTTACCCACAGGTAAACGTGATACGGGTACTGCACTCCAGATAGTATTATACACCATATGGACAGTCTTAATATCTATCGTTCCAGCATTTGGAGTAACGGGGTCCTTATTTTTATCTCCAATATCTGCTGTTATAGTGGGGGCTTTAGGTTTATTTATGTTGTATTGGGCTATAAAGTTATATCAAAATCGTGACGCTAAAACAGCAAAAAGGTTAATGCTTTCAAGTGTAACCTATATTACTTTATTACAAATAGTTTTTGTGGTAGATAAATTTTTGAGATAGTATGGATTATACCAAAGGAGGAGAAAAACTAAAACAAGACCGAGCTAAAAAGCAAATGCTTTGGTTTGGCATCATAAGTTTATGTATGACATTTGCTGGCCTCACGAGTGCTTATATCGTAAGTATGGAGCGTAGAGACTGGTTAGAAAATTATGATTTTCCTGTTGCTTTAATCATCTCTACATTACTAATTTTGGTGAGTAGTGTTACTATACATTTAGCAAAAAATGCAATCATATCAGGAAAGTCTCAATTAGGTACTGGATTACTAGTAGTTACAATAGCATTAGGGATAGGTTTTGTAGTATCACAATTTGCTGGATTTTCAGCTTTTCAAGAGCAGGGCTATTATTTTACCGGTGCTTCTAGTAATATCACTACGACATTTTTATTTCTAATTATTGCAGTACATATAGCACATGTAATTGCAGGTTTTATATCCTTATTAGTTATTCTTATCAATCAATTAAGAGGTAAGTATACCCCCACAGATTATTTAGGTTTATCCTTAGGAGTAACATTTTGGCATTTTTTAGATCTATTATGGGTATTCCTTTTTGTGTTATTATATGTGACAAAATAGTGGTAATCACAATGTAGTAGAGCCATCTATATTATTTTTGAGAAAGAGAAAAAATTATGGAGAGAAGTTTGCTTTCGCGAAAGCGTATCTAAAACCATTATAAATCGGCATTCAAGTATTGAAAGCCGAGTATAAAATACTTATTTTTGCAACCATTAAATTAACCAATTCCAACGAATGGACACAACTGTGACACACAACAACGCTGAGGAAAACACCTGGGGTGGTGGTAACGAGCCACTTAGATCAAGCTATGGAAAGATGATGATGTGGTTTTTCATCGTTTCTGATGCATTGACCTTTTCTGGCTTTCTAGCCGCTTACGGTTTTTCAAGATTTAAATTTATAGATGCTTGGCCTATTGCAGACGAAGTATTTACGCACGTGCCATTTATTCACGGGAATTTCCCGATGATTTATGTGGCATTTATGACGTTTGTACTTATTATGTCTTCTGTAACGATGGTTCTTGCAGTAGATGCAGGACATCACTTAAAACATAAAAGCGTTGCTTTTTATATGTTTTTAACGATTATAGGAGGTATTATCTTCGTTGGATCACAAGGATGGGAGTGGGCTACTTTTATTAAAGGAGATTATGGTGCTGTAGAAACAAAAGGAGGAAAAATTCTACAATTTGTAGATACAGATGGTAAACGCATGGCACTTGCAGATTTTGCAATTCCTGCTGTAGGTGAGCGCGAGCAGCATTTGAGTAAGAATGGTGTTTGGTATGATGAAGAGGCCACGCCAACAACTTATTCTATTGAAGAAGTTAAAGCTGGTTTTGTTGCTACTCCTAATGCATTGATACGTATACAAACACTCACAGATGAAGGTGAGAAAACAGTGCTTTCTAGAGAGGCTTCGTTAGAAAAACTAGCCAAAGATGGATTGTTAGTTGTAGAAGGTGCAAACTTGAGACATAATGAATATGGCGCACCACTATTTGCAGATTTCTTTTTCTTTATCACAGGTTTCCACGGTTTTCACGTGTTTTCTGGAATATTAATTAATATAATAATATTCTTTAATGTGGTTCTAGGAACATATGAGCGAAGAGGACATTATGAGATGGTTGAAAAAGTAGGGTTGTACTGGCACTTTGTAGATCTTGTTTGGGTATTTGTATTTACCTTTTTCTACCTAGTATAATTCCATAAGACCTAGCGACATCGCTACAATTAAAACAGATATAGTTTTTTGAAAACTAAATAAGATTAAAATGGCACACGAACATAAACTTGCAATTTTTAGAGGGACTTTAAAATTTAAGAATAATACTCAAAAAATATGGGGTGTTCTTATATTCCTTACACTAGTTACAGCAATTGAAGTTGTATTAGGTATTTATAAGCCAGCGTTTCTACTAGAAACAACTTTTATAAGAATGAAACTCCTTAACTGGGTGTTTATCATCCTTACAATCGTAAAAGCCTATTATATTACGTGGGATTTTATGCACATGCGAGATGAAGTAAAAGGGTTGCGTAGAGCAGTAGTCTGGACAGCTATCTTTTTGATATGCTACCTAGTATTTATATTACTTACAGAGGGTGATTATATTTTTGACGTGTATAATACAGGGTTTCAAAGTTGGGACTTTTAATTAAATAGTAAAGCGGCTTTAGAGCCGCTTTTTTTATACAACTGTTTTAGAACCAAATTAACACTGGGTGCTTATCCAATGATTTCACAAATATTGAAATCATTACAATAAGATTTAGGTATTGAGATTTATCTTTGCAGTCTATGAAAAAGAAATTAGTTCTTATATCTCTTTTTGTGTTGCCTATAGTAGCTTATCTCTTTTTTGCTTCTGGTATCTACAATTTTGCAAACTTACCGCTACTCAATGAAAAGGTAATGGATATACAGCATTTTGAGTCACAAGAATACAATGTAGGCCCCACAGCAGACACTGCACTTACGTTTGATAATCACATCACACTTGTTGGTTATTTAGGTGATGGTCTTAAGACAAATCCTGGTTATACAGCAAATTTGAATTTAATGATCTTCAAATATTTTGAACGCTATGACGATTTTCAATTAGTGTTATTTGTTAATGAGGGTAGTGAACAGGTTCTTAAAGCACTCGAAGAAGAGCTATCAAGAATATTTGACACTTCAAAGATGAGGTTTATCATAGCAAACAAAACACAAGTTGCAAAGCACTTCCAAAGTTTAGATACAGGCCTCACATTAATGTCAGATGGTGGGCATCCAGATGTATTTGTAATTGATAAAAATCTTTCACTACGTTCTGGTCATCAAGAGAAAAAAGCTAATAAATTTGGGTACGACTTTACACAAGCTGTAGAGATGGGATACCTTAAAGATGATGTAAAAATATTATTAGCTGAGTATAGATTAGCGTTAAAAAAGAACAACAACGCGAGCCCTAAAATAGAGCAGCGTAGATCAACTAGCAAATAGGTGATGAGAAAAAATACTTACATAGGTATAGCAGCTATTGTTCTCATTTTTGGAATCATAGTACTGCCTAAAATATATCAAAGAATTATAAATGATGATATATCCCGTGGAGGACGTATGCATCAAGAAGGCGGTGAGTTAATTAATAATGCACCAGATGGGCTAGTGTATATTAATCAAAATGGCATTGATAGAAAAGTACCTGATTTCGAGTTTTTAAATCAAGATCGAGATACCATTTCAAACCTTGACTATAAAGGAAAAGTATATCTGGTAGAATTTTTCTTCACGAGGTGTACAGATATTTGTATACCCATGAGTCATAATCTAAAGTCTATATCAAAAAAATTTGAGGGAAGAAATGACTTCGGGATTGCTAGCTTCTCCATAGATCCAGAACATGATACTCCAGCTGTTCTTAAAGCATACAAGAAAAGTTACGACGTAACAAACCCTAACTGGCATTTTATGACAGGGGACCGTGCTCAAATAAGAAAACTCTCTAATGAAGGTTTTTATCTTGCTACAAATGAAGAGGGAGATGAAAAAGATTTATACCATTCAGGTTTATTTGCGCTTATTGATAAAAATGGATTTATTAGATCTAGATTAGATCCTTACGGTAATCCAAAGCCCTATTATAGAGGTTTCGTACCTATGGATGCCCAGGTGCCAGAAGGAGGTGAAACCTCAGAAATTGATATTTTAGTAGAAGATATTCAAAAATTACTTCAATAATTATGAGCACGCTGTCAGATACAGAGAAGAGATACAAAATATGGATAATAGTATTATCTGTTGTTATTCCCGTGGCAGTTGCCGCATTATTTACAATAAAACTGAAAGATTTTGGTTTTGATGTAGAACCTCTTAGTTTTTTGCCACCTATATATGCTGGAATAAATGGTCTCACAGCTATAGTCTTAATATTTGGTGTCATAGCTATAAAAAAAGGTAAAAGAAAAACACATGAGTATTTGATGAAAATTGCCATCACACTCTCAGTTCTTTTCCTACTAATGTATGTGGCATATCACATGACGTCAGACTCCACATCATTCGGTGGGGAGGGCTTGATACGCTATATTTATTTATTCATACTAATAAGCCACATTGCGCTATCTATAATCATCATACCTCTTGTACTCATTACTTATGTTAGAGCATTAGCACAACGTTTTGATAAGCACAGAAAAATAGCAAGAATTACTTTTCCTATTTGGCTCTATGTTGCGATTACTGGAGTGGTGGTGTACTTAATGATTTCTCCATATTACGTGTAAGAAATGAAAAATTTGAGGCTGCTCTTATTTGTGTTTTTATTTTTCGCTTTCGCGAAAGCGAACGTATATGCAACAACAACCTCTACAACACAATGCGCGATGTGTCGTGCAGTGCTAGAATCTGAGGAAGATAACAGTACAGCCAAAGGCATTAATAACGGAATCAAATATTTAATGATCATTCCTTATATCTTAGTAGGAGGTGTTTTTTATTTTGTCTATAAATCTAAAACAAAATCTAACCAAGGTGAATTATAAGGCGATTATAGTGACAAAGTAATTTAGTAAGAAAGTAGTCATCATTTCACATTTACTGGAAGTTGTTTAACAAAAAATTGGCGATAGCCTAACTTTACCTATGCTTAATTTGTGAGTCCAAATTTTTGAGACTTCTAAATTTTAAGCTATGAAGAAATTTTTTACAGTGGTATTTTCAATTTGTGCACTGTCAGTTTTTAGTCAAAACCCTACTAACAAAGCACCTAAAGATGTTACTGTTTCAGGGAAGGTGTTAGAGGCAGAAGTAAATACTCCTATGGAGTACGCTACTGTATCATTTACAAATAGTGACGGGAAGATTGTAACTGGTGGAATCACAGATCCAAATGGAAGCTATGCTATAGAAGTTCCTGCTGGTATATATGACGTAAAGTTTGAATTTATTTCTTTTGAACCTAAAATACTCCGTGGACAACAATTATTTGAAAGCACAATACTACCTACACAAACGCTTTCTATAGATTCTCAATCTTTAGATGAAGTAGTTGTAAGAGCAGAAACCACAGAGGTTCAAGTAAGATTAGATAAAAAAATATATAATATAGGAAAAGACCTTACCACTAGTGGAGCTACTGTGAGTGATGCATTAAGTAATGTACCATCGGTTACAGTTGATGTAGATGGAGCGATAGCTTTGAGAGGAAATGGCAATGTGCGTATCTTAATTAACGGAAAACCTTCTGCTATTGCCGGATTTGGATCTACAGATGCTTTGCAGCAACTCCCTGCAGATGCTATTGAACGAGTAGAAGTGATTACATCGCCTTCTGCAAGATATGATGCAGAGGGTACAGCAGGTATCCTTAACATAATTTTGAAAAAAGAAAAGACTTTAGGTCTAAACGGATCAATCCAAACAAACATAGGAGATCCTCTTACATACGGTGTAACAGGAAACATTAATTTACGTACAGATAACTTTAATATTTTCAACACTACAGGCTATAGTAAACGTAAATCCCCAGGAAATTCCTTTGCTGAGAATACATTTTTTGAACTAGATGGAGACAATACGCGTACAGGAGCTATCGATCGAGTAATACGAGAAAAAAGAAATTTTGATAGAGAGCGTGGTGGGTTTAATACAAATCTAGGGATAGAATATTTTTTGAGCGATAAGACCTCTATAACCGGAAGTGTTTTTTTAAGACTTGGAGATAATCAATCCTCTACGGACAATATCACAGATGAATTTAATGCAACAAATGATCGTACCACATCAAGATCTCGTATAGAAACAGAGAATGAAGAAGATTTGAGTTATCAGTTTTCACTTAATTATGTAACTAAATTTGATAATGATGGCCATGAACTAACAGCTGCATTTCAATTTGCCCAAGATGAAGAAGAGGAGCTTTCTTATATAGATGAACGCATTATCTTTCCAGAGGATGCATTGCTGCCAGCAGAGAATATCGCTCAAATAGAAGATCAAACAGAATATTTGTCTCAAATTGATTATGTGTTGCCTATAGGGGAAAATGCACAATTTGAAGCTGGTTACAGAGGTAATCTAGAAAAAACCGTAACAGACTATACATTAGAGGAACAGTTTTTTACCGGAGGATCTTTTGTGAGAAATAATAATCTGAGTAATATTTTTACTTATGATGAAAATGTTCACGCACTTTACACCCAGTATGGGAATAAATTTGGGCAGTTTTCTTTCTTAGCTGGATTAAGGTATGAGAGTACGCAGCAAAAGGGTGAAGTAGATGCTGTAGTAGATCAAAATAATCTTGGTTTTGACCTCAATTTTGATAATACCTACGATGGGTTATTCCCAACGTTAAATCTAACATATGAATTAGGAGAACGAGAAAATGTAACTGTAGGATATAATCGTAGGATTAACAGACCTAGAGGATTTTTTGTTAATCCTTTCCCATCAAGGTCAAGCGAGGCAAACGTTTTCCAAGGAAATCCATCGCTACGTCCTGCATTTGCAAATGCATTTGATGTAGGGTATTTAAAACGTTGGAAAAAACTAACACTTACCTCATCTGTTTATTATCAAAATGAGACAGATTCTTTTGAGTTTATTCAAGAAGATACAGGGGAGGTAACATCTAATAATACTCCAATTATTAGAAGACTACCTATTAATTTGAGTACGAATGAGCGTATTGGTTTTGAGGCTGGTCTTTTGTATAATCCTAAAAAATGGTTGAGATTAAATGGAAGCTTTAACTTTTTTCAGTTCAAAACAGAAGGAGCTTTTAATGAGGTTGATTATGGTGCAAAAAACACTAGTTATTTTGCACGAGGAAGTGCAAAAGTGAGCTTACCTTATAAAATTGATTGGCAAACGACAGCTTTCTATAGAGGTCCTAGCAATAATGCACAAACAGAAACAGAAGGGTTATTATTTTTAAATATTGCTTTTAGCAAGGACATACTTAATGATAACGGTACAATAGGACTAAATGTTAGAGATGTATTTAACTCGGCTAAGAGAAGATCTTTTACAGACACTGTTCGATTTACAAGTGATAGTGAATTTCAGTGGAGAGTACGTTCCGTGAACTTGTCGTTCACCTATCGTTTTAACCAAAAGAAACAACGTCAACGAGGAGGTCGTTCTAATGATGGTGATGATAATGAGTTTGAAGGATAGTTTTTTTTAGTAATAAACTAGAAACCCCGTTACACATAGTGACGGGGCTTTTTATGCTTTCGCGAAAGCGCATTTATAATTACTTGTCAGATAAAATTAAAAGCTCACGGAGATTTTTCCTCTAAGGAAGAAGGGAACTCCAGGGGTAAAATGAATTTCTTCTACGCTTTGAGCCTCAGAAGCTAGTCTACTTTCTGTGGCAAATTGTGTTTCATTCCACTCGGTGTCAAATAGATTTTCAATAACGATACCATATGTCCAATTTCCTCTTCTGTAGTTAACATTCATATCTATGATAAAATAGCCTTCAGCAACGATAGAATTGTCTTCGTTTGCAGGTCTATCATCAATATAACGATAAGCTAATGATCCAGAAAATGCACCTAAATTTTCTATATTAATTCCTCCTACTGCAGTGAAGTCTGGAGCAAGTGGGATAAAATCTTCTCCATCAGGTTCATCAACACTTCTGGCGTGTGTATAGTTAATATCTGAATAAGCATACAACCAATCATTAAATTGATATCTGGCACCAAACTCTACTCCTAATCTTCTAGACTTACCGCTAGGCTCTACTATACCAGCATCTCCCACATATACAAATTCTTGATCTAAGTGTAAATTCCAAACTGCTGC
The DNA here is from genome assembly GCF_007827465.1 of Dokdonia sp. Hel_I_53. Taxonomy (NCBI): domain Bacteria; kingdom Pseudomonadati; phylum Bacteroidota; class Flavobacteriia; order Flavobacteriales; family Flavobacteriaceae; genus Dokdonia; species Dokdonia sp. Hel_I_53. Next base: position 1,497,003 of record NZ_VISL01000001.1, on the reverse strand, counting down.
GTTAAGTACTAAACGGTCTACGGGTTTTAAAATAGTACCTATATCCAGACCATACGCAGCAGGTAAGATATCTTCACCTTCATTTGCAACTACCACGCGGGTGTCATTTGAATGAAATCCTATTCCTGATTTAACGAAATACTGAACTTTACTAGATGGAGAATAAATAATATTAAATTTAGGGCTTGCAGCGACCTTACTCTCACTCCTATGATCATATAATGTGCTTAGTGCATTTATATAATCAAATTTAAAATAGTCTACTCTAAGCGATGGGTTGAATTTCCAATCACCCATATTAAAATCAATATTAAAGAATCCAAAGCCATTAAGCTCATCTACATCCCCCAGAGATAGATACTCTAAAGTCTCTTTTCTATTTTTTGTACGGGACAATTCAACATCATTTACATCGTCATATCGCAATCCTACTCCGGTATTATAATCAACATCAAAGTTTCCTAAGGTTAGATTTTTTCTTTCAAAAACGCTACTTACACCCATTAATACTCTGTCTTCTTTTTGTCTAATTTGATCACCATTGATTGGGTCTTCTAAAAAGAAAGTAAAATTGGAATATAACTCAAAATCATATTTTGATAAAAAAGCAGCGGTTTTAAAAGAGTTATGATCATTAATGTTTTTAGAATAATCTATACTCAAGTTACTCCTACTTGTAAAACCTCCTTCTGTATCGTCTATGGCACCAAAACGGCTTATAAGACCTGATGCTACAGCACGTTCTGGAATTTGACCAGATGCATCCCATTTACTCTGGAAATGCGAGAGTGTTACATCAAGTTCTTGTTCTCCAGGTATAGAATACACGTACTTACTCAATAAATTAAGCCTGTTAAAGTTTTGCGGTGATTCAAATGGACCATCTGTAAGTGTAATCTCTGATGCGAGATATAAAGAACTATTTGTTTTATTGAGAACTGGAAAAAGGCCTGCTAATCTTTTGCTATTAAATTGTCCTACTTCTAAAGTTATCAGATTCTCTTCTACAACATCTTTAAGCTTAAGATCTATGTATCCAGCAGTTGTAAAATTACCATGTTCTGCGTAAAAAGGTCCTTTGCCAAATTCAATATTCTGTATGGTTTCTGGGATTACAAAATGTAAGTCAGAATATCCTTGACCATGTGCATGGGAGACCATGTTAACAGGCAATCCATCTACACTTAGCGCTAGATCAGTACCATGATCAATGTCAAAGCCTCTCAAGAAAATTTGTTCTGCTTTCCCACCTCCGGCATGTTGGCCTATGATTAACCCAGGAACTTTTCTCAGTATTTCTTGAGATGATTTTACAGGGTTATTTTGCACATCAATGTCTACGATCTTACTCAATTGATTAACTTCAGAAACAAGTACAATTTGATCTAGTGAGAAAGATTTAGGCTCAAGCACTATTGTGAATGTCTTTTCTTCATCTCTATTAGTCAATACATAAATATGAGTTTCATACCCCAAGTTAGAAAAATACAAAGAATCTCCAGCATTTGTATTGTTGATGCTAAAAAAGCCAGTTGCATTTGTATGACTATGTTTTTCTGAATTTGTATTGAAGATAATTACATTTTCTAAAGGATTATTATTGTCATCCAGGACGTAACCTGTTACAGATTGGCCATATAAAGGCGCAGCGATAAGGAGCAATAAAGCTCCAATCATCATTTTCATAATTTAATATTTAATTAATTGTAACCATGCAAGGGCTTCTTTGATCATCTCAAGACGTGAGCTGATAAGGATAGAAGCCTAACAATTATAAAGGGTTCCTTAATTTAGGAACGAATGATTGCAAAATGAGGAATTTGCGGGGGAGGAATTGACTTTTTTATAAGCCATTGGTATTCAGAGACTCTATATCTCCAGTTATTTTTCCTTAAAACAAATAGTATATCTATTTTATCCTGATCAATTTCATTTGTGACAAACCTGTCAAACTTTAAACTTATAATTGACTCAGGTTGACCGTCTATCACACTTTGAATAGTTGGAGTAAATTTTAAAAGTGAAAGAACTTTATGTGAATGATCTACGGTTTTGTGAGAGTGATGGTGATGTGAATCATTACTCGATTGATGATGAATAATTGTGTGACTCAGCATATGCCCAAAATTGAAAAGCAAATCACTTAACCTTGGAAGAAGTACAAGTCCCACAATAATGAAAGTAACTGCAATAGTTTTTTTTGATATATGTGAAAATGGATTCAGTATTCAGAATATTGATGGGTTACTCAAAAATATACGTAATTGATAGGCTTGAGGTTCTTATTTATAATTTTTTTTGGAGTGTAGGTTTAAAATTGAAAATCAAATCAAATCAAATGTCTTTTAATCTCCTAATCAATTTTAAATATGTTCTTCGAGTTAATCACACTAGAGTCCGCTTTCGCGAAAGCGTAACCTCAATAAGAAAAAAATTATAATAAAATTTGTAACAATCTACACTTTGGGTAGTCATATTGACATCAACCAAGATTATGAAAAAATTACTTCTACTTTGTTTTATAGCTACAGTGTCGAGTGTAGCTTTTGGGCAACAGAAAAAATGGACGCTACAGGAATGCGTACAATATGCACTTGCAAACAATATAAGTATACAACAGACAGAATTAGATCTGGAAAGTGCAGCTATAGATAAATCTGATGCTGTGGGTAACTTTCTACCTAACCTTAATGGCTCTGCTAACAATAGTTGGCAAACTGGTCTTACTCAAAATGTGTTGACAGGTGTATTAGAAACACAGCAAACCCGTAACTCTTCTTTTTCTATAAGCTCAGGCGTTAGGATTATTAATGGTTTTAGAAACCATAAGGTACTTGATAGGGCAGAACTTTCTAGAATTGCCGCAGACTATAATATTTCAAAACTTAAAGATGATATTGCTTTAAATGTTGCAGTCGCTTACCTTCAAGTGCTATTAGCAAAGGAGAGTGCTAAAGTAGTAGTGTCTCAAAATGCGGTGACACAACAGCAAATTGAACGTACTCAAGAACTTGTAGAAGGCGGTGTTTTACCACGAGGAGATTTACTGGAGATAAAGGCAACAAACGCAAATGAAATACAGCGTATCGTATCTAGCGAGAATGCTGTACAAATAGGTTTGGTAAATTTGGCACAACTATTAAATTTAAAAGACTTTGCAAATTTTGATATCGCAGATGCAAATTATCAGGTGCGTGGCGAAGAAATTTTAAATACAGAGGCAGAAGTACTCATTGCTACTGCTAAGGACACCCGATATGATATCAAAATCGCCACTCAAAATGAGGAGATTGCACGTAAAGATTTAGAAATAAGTAAGACAGGTTTTTTTCCAACATTAGATGGTTTTTTCAACTATAATACAAGAGAGTCTAATAGAGACAGCGGTTTTGATGTGGTTATAGACCCAAATGAGCCTTTCGTTCAAGGAAATCCTATTGGAGTTACAGAAGGTGGTGAGGTTGTAAATAGCTTAGATCCTAATATAATAGGAGGCAACGCCATAGGACCATTACCGTTTTTTGAACAGCTTTATCTTAATGATGGTATTTCATATGGACTTTCTCTTAACGTACCTATTTTTAACGGATGGAGTACACGCAATCAAGTAAAACGAAGCGAGGTAAATGTGATGCGTTCAGAGTTTCAAAAAGAACTCGCAGAGCAAAACCTAAGAGTTGCTGTTTATCAAGCGTATACAGATGCTAAAGCAGCAAAGGAGAGTTATGAAGCTGCAAAAACTGCTCTTGAGTCCCAAGAACTTGCGTATCAATATGCGAAAGATCGCTATGATGTAGGACTTACAAATGCTTTCGATTTTAGCCAGAGCAAATTAAGATATGATAATGCTCAAATAGAACTAGCACGATCAAAATACGATTATATTTTCCGCATAAAGGTATTGGAGCTCTATTTTGGAGTTCCTGTAACCGAACTTAAATTCTAACCAAAATGAGTAAAAAAACATTATTTATAATATTAGGTATTGCTGTAATTCTAATCCTTGCGTTAATCGTAGGTAAAAAATCTGGAGCTTTTGGTAAATCTGGTAATTTTAAAGAAGTAGAAACAGCAAAACTTGAGCGGTCTACCATCGTAGAAACCGTTGCTGCAACAGGTAAAATTCAACCTGAGGTTGAGGTGAAGCTTTCTTCTGAAGTATCTGGTGAGATCATTGAACTGCCTATACGAGAAGGTCAGGATGTTCAAAAAGGTGATTTACTTGTAAAGATAAATCCTGACTTAGTACAAGCGGCAGTAAGCCAGAGTAGAGCTGCTTTACAAAACAGCCGAGCGGGTTTATCACAAGCAGAGGCGAGCCTAAACCAGGCGAAACTAACCTTTGAACGTAATAAGCCTTTATATGAAAAAGGGGTAATTTCAAAAGCAGACTTTGAGCGTGCACAATCAGATTTACAGATAGCACAGGCAAACCAACAAAGTGCTTATTATAATGTTAGAAGTGTTGCTGCTCAAGTAAAACAAGCTACAGATAATCTTGGAAGAACTTCTATTTTTGCGCCTAGAGATGGTACAATCTCTAAGCTTAATGTGGAGTTAGGTGAGCGAGTAGTAGGTACTGCCCAGATGGCAGGAACAGAAATTGTTCGAGTGGCAAATCTTCAAAATATGGAGGTTGAGGTTGATGTTAATGAAAATGATATTGTAAAAATACAAGTTGGAGACTCTACACTTGTGGAAGTAGATGCTTATTTAAAAAAGAAATTTACAGGTATCGTAACAGAAATCGCAAACTCTGCGGAGTCAACTTTAACAGCAGATCAAGTAACAAATTTTAAGGTAAAAGTGAGGATTCTTGAAGATTCTTACAAAGATTTACTAGAAGGTAAAAAAGCTTCTTATTCTCCATTCAGACCAGGAATGACTGCTACTGTAGATATTATTACAAAGAAGCGTCAAGATATTCTTGCAGCACCTATCAGTGCTATTGTAGTGAAGTCAGATACAAGTTCAACAAGAAGTGTTACACCTCAAATTGGATCTTCTGGCCTTGACAAAAAGTATGAATGCGTTTTTGTAAAAGATGGAGATGAAGCAAAATTGAGGGTAGTTACTACGGGAATTCAAGATGATTCTAATATAGAAATAGTGACTGGCTTAGAGGAAGGAGACTTTATCATTACAGGTCCTTATAGTACTGTAACAAAATCTCTAAAAACAGGAGATAAGATTGAAGTAAAAAGTGATGCTGTCATAATACCTGAGGAAGATTAGAAATAAGTACTATGGGATACATTTTAAATCTAGAGACAGCCACCACAAATTGTTCGGTGGCTTTGTCTATGAATGGGCAAGTTGTAGCTTATAAAGAAGACAACGCACAAAAATATTCTCACGCAGAGCGATTACATATTTATATTGAAGAGGTTCTCGCTTCCGCGAAAGTAGATAAAGCACAACTCTGTGCGGTTGCAGTGAGTAAAGGTCCAGGGAGCTATACGGGACTACGTATAGGGGTTTCTGCTGCAAAAGGTTTGAGTTATGCCTTGGACATACCATTAATAGCTGTAGAGACTTTACAATCACTATCTGTAAAAGTAAATATAAGTAAAGACGAGCTAGTTGTACCTATGCTTGATGCTCGTAGAATGGAGGTTTATAGCGCGATCTATGATCATCAAGGCACCAGACTAAGACAAACAGAGGCGCAGATTTTAGAAGATAGTTCTTTTGATAAAGAGCTATCTAATGGTTTAGTTTACTTTATAGGGAATGGAGTTTCTAAATTTAAAGAGGTTTGTACCTCAACAAATGCAAGATTTCTGCCTGATGAATTACCATCTGCAGTACAACTTGCAGTCTTGGCTCAAGAAAAATTTGAGGCAAAAGACTTTGAAGATCTGGCTTATTTTGAACCTTACTACTTAAAAGATTTTATTGCAGGAAAGCCTAGTGCTAACTAAGAAAAACAAAAATCCCGCTTCAAAGCGGGATTTTTTAGATGAATTAGTTCTTTTCAGTGCTATATAAATGCACATCTCTTTGTGGGAAAGGAATCGTAATGTCAGCGGCCTCTAATCGTGCTTTTCCTTCTTCAAGAATTATCCACCTTAAATTCCAAAAGTCTTCATTTTTTGCCCAATACCTGACAGATAAGTTCACACTACTATCGCCAAGTTCAGATACTACAACTACAGGTTTTTTATCTTCAAGTTGTAATACTTCTTTTTGCTCATTTACAAGATTCAATAAGACATCCTTTGCTGTTTTTATATTGTCATCATAACCTATTCCAAAGGTAAGAGCTTCTCTTCTTAATCCTTCTTCTGTGAAGTTTACAATGGTCTCATTTGAAAGTTGACCGTTGGGTATTATCGCTATTTGGTTCCCAAAGGTGAGGAGCTTTGTTTGGAAAATAGTAATTTCTTTTACAGTTCCTTCTTGACCTTGAGCCTTTATAAAATCGCCCATTTTGAAAGGACGCAGCAGTAAGATGAGAACTCCACCTGCAAAGTTAGCTAATGATCCCTGTAGGGCTAAACCTACTGCAAGTCCTGCTGCTCCTATAATTGCTACTAGGGAAGCGGTTTGTACGCCCAACTGTGTAATCACAAGGACTATGAGTACAATTTTTAGCGTCCAATTTATAAGGTCTGCGATAAATTTTTCTAAAGTAGGATCATAATCCTTTTTTTCAAAAAAGCGGTGTACGAGTTTTTTGATAAATCGGACTACATAAAACCCTATAAATAATAAAAGAAATGCGCTTAATAGCTTGGGAGCAAAATCCCATACCCATTTTATGGCTTGATCTATATGTTCTTGATATTCACTTAAATTATCCATGTATTCATTTTTTTGCAAAAGTGTTAAGATGCTAGTTAAGATCACAATTTGGCAGGCTAAATTTCTGTTAAAATTCTAACTGTTCTAAGACTTCTTCAACAGTATTTACGGGTAGCTTGCAGGTGTTGTTTATGCATACATAGATGAGGGTTTTGTCTTTATGAAAGCGATTTTTAAATACAGAGAGTTCACTTTGAGAAGTTGTGTAGGCTTTGATCACATTCGGTAAAAAGTAGGTGTTTAATTCTTTAACAATCTTTTTTGCATTTATTCCTACCACAATAATTAGATAGTATGGATTTGTAAAATTGAGCATTAAAGACATCCAGTTCGAAAAACTTGTCGGACTTTTATGAAAATTAACTTGAAGATGGTGTAGCATATTTAAAGCGATATCTTTATAATTTGTCTCGGGGTAATAATTAGAGAGCTTATGTAGATTTTGTGACATGATTGAATTAGACGAAGGAATTACATTGTCATAAAATTCTATATGACGGGTTGCAAGCTTTGGGTCTTGGTTGGATGTAAAATAGAAAAGAAGATTACTATTTGAATAAAAATGTTTGAAAGTGTAATCCATTAAAGATTTTGAAAGTTCTAGCCATGAGGTTTCTTCAGTTGTTTCATACAGTGTGATAAACGCATCTATTACTGCCGCATAGTCTTCAAGGTATGCGTTAATAGTGCTTTTTCCATTTTTATGAGTTCGGTATAAACCTCCATCGGTTCTCAAAAGATGTTCTTTAATAAAAAAGGCATTTTTTTGAGCAGCTTCTAAAAATTCAGGTTCATTAAAAACTGAATAAGCGTCTAAATAGCCTTTGAGCATTAATCCATTCCATGAAGTAAGAATTTTATCATCTAAGCGAGGTTTTGCTTTATTGCTTTCGCGAAAGCGTAATAATCTCTTATGCCAGCTATTCTTTTTCAATTTCAATTCTTCTACAGGTATTTCATGAGCTTTTGCAAAGTCTACATCGCTATCCTGCTTTATGAGAACATAATTTCCTGCCTCCCAATGCCCGTAAGAGTTTATGTTGTAATAAGTGCTAAATAAAGGATAGTCATTTGCTAATAATAATTTAAGTTCATCAATTTTCCACACATAATAAGCGCCTTCTTCTAAGTTGCCACTTTTTGTAAGACTATCTGCATCAAGGGAACTATAAAAAGCACCTTCAGGTGTAGACATTTCACGTTTTATAAAATTTATGGTGTTATAAACCACCTCTTTATACAAGTTGTTTTTAGTCTGAATATACGCCTGTGAATATAGACTTACTAATTGTGCATTGTCATAAAGCATTTTTTCAAAGTGTGGTACGTGCCATTTCATATCTGTGCTATATCTAGCAAAACCACCACCTATATGGTCATTAATGCCTCCGTAAGCTATACTTTCTAAGGTTGTATGTACGTATTCTAAAATTTCTTTCTCATTAGTTTGATGCCCATACCGTAATAGAAATTTATAGTTTGTAGGCATCATAAATTTAGGCGCTCTGTTTAATCCGCCTTGGCGGGTATCCCATTGTCGAGACCATTGTGCAATAGCGTTTTCTAGGGTTTTCTTTTTAAAAAGTACCTCGTTCATGTTGGGGGTAATAAGATCTGTTTGCTGCATCCCTTCGCTTAATTTTTCTGCATATTCTTGAAGTTTTTCAGGGCTTTCTTTAAATAAGTTTGCTATTTGATCAAGAGCGCTTACCCATTCGTCCTTTTTAAAGTAAGTTCCTCCCCATACAGGTCTACCATCTGGTAGAGCGATCACGTTAAGAGGCCATCCGCCCTGACCAGTCATAAGTTGTACCGCTGTCATATATACATTATCTACATCTGGTCTTTCTTCACGATCTACTTTAATATTGATATAATTAGAATTCATTAGCTGAGCTATAGCTTCATCTTCAAAGCTCTCGTGTTCCATTACATGACACCAGTGACATGCTGAATATCCAATGCTTACAAGAATAAGTTTATTTTCTTTGACAGCTTTCTTAAGTGTCTTTTCATTCCAAGGCCTCCAGTCTACAGGATTATGCGCATGTTGTAATAAATAGGGACTGGATTCTTTTATAAGATCGTTTGTAAAAGGATGATTCATTAAATGGAAGGATTAGTGTTTTTTCGTTTTTTAGATAACTTATTGTTGTAAAATAATAAAATCCTGCTGGAAGGCAGGATTTTTATAATGATTAAGCGAATTGATTAGTTCACCTCAAAGGTAATTTTACAATTCATACGGTATTCTCTTATTTTACCGTCAGAGCCTACTACAGCATTTTGTTCATTTACGTAAAGTGATTTTATATTCTTTACAGATTTACTTGCGTGGTCTAATGCATTTGCTGCTGCTTCTTCCCAGCTGGTTGGTGAACTTGCTAATACTTCTATAACTTTTAATACTGCCATTTTAATTGGTTTTAAATTAATAATTAGTTGTTTCTGTAAGTTACGGAAAGTAAGAGCAAAATTTGGTAAACCTATGTTAAGGTGTGGGTTCTTATAAATTTAAAGAACCTAGATAATAAGAAGGTAAATTACCAACCACCAGAGGCACCACCGCCACCAAAGCCTCCTCCGCCGAAACCTCCGCCAAAGCCACCACCTCCGCCAAAGCCACCACCGCTTCCGAAGCCTCCACCTCCAAATCCGCCACGACCCATATTACTAAGTATGATGACATCCAATAAGGAGCTGCCGAATGATTTCTTGCCTCCATTACGTCCGCCTCCTCTATGGTTTTTGCGGCTCATGATAATCATCATTACTACAAAAAAAACGAACATTAAAATAGGCTTAATAGGAAGACCACTAGAAGTAGCTGGTCGTGTACCGGTAAAATTTTCTTGCAAACCTTGGAAAAGAGCATCTGCCGCTTGATCTAGCCCAGTGTAAAAGTCACCGTTTTTAAACTGCGGGATCATAATGCGATTTATAATCTGCTCTGCATCTCTATCGGATATAATAGATTCAATTCCATATCCTGTATTAATATCTATTTGTCTATCATCTTTTGCAAGTAATATTAAAATGCCATTATCTGCATCTGCTTGACCAATTCCCCATTTCTGACCCCATTTTGCACCAAGTTGATCTAAACTTTCGCCGTTAGAGCTAGAAATAATAGCCACTACTATTTGAGTAGAAGTGGTATCACTATACTTTATAAGTTTATTTTCAAGAGAAGATTTTTGAGTGGGAGTTAATAATCCTATGTAATCGTAAACCGCATCAGGATTTGCCTTGGTAGGTTTTGCAGGTATCTCATATTGGGCATATGTTACCTGACTCCCCATCAAGATAAAAATGAAAAGAGTGAGATAAGAGAACTTTACTAAATACGGAAGCTTTTTCACTTAGAATAGGTTTGAAGCTTTCAATTTGGCGAAAGCAGAATATAAGAATACTAATTATGAAGTAGTAATTTCATCTGGAAGTTCATTAATGTCACCATGTTGCCATGGAAAAAATGCCGCAAGCTTATCACCCGCAGATGCAACGCCAGCTATAAGTCCATCGCGGAAATCACCTTTTTTAAAATAGACTAGCATCATCTTCATGGTGCTTTCCCAGAAATCGCTAGGTACTTTTCTATTTATGCCAGCGTCTCCGCATATGGCCAGTTTATGGTCATCTACAGCTACGTAGATTAATACGCCATTTTCATCTTTGGTATTATCCATTTTGAGAAAATGAAATAATTCTTGAGCACGTAACAATGCATCTTTATTTGCATGGTGTTCAAGATGGACGCGTATTTCTCCTGAGGTTTGAGTTTCTGAATGGCGTATAGCTGCAACAATAGCTTGCTCATCTTCTTTAGTTAAAAAATCTTCTACTGTAGATGCCATCTAGCTGCCGAAGTCAAATTCTACGTCTGGAGCATTTTCTGTACCTGCATCTGCTTCAAAATATGCTCGACTATCAAAACCTAACATACCTGCGATAAGGCTTGTAGGAAACATACGTATTTCCTGATTTAATTCTTTTGCGCGTTCGTTAAAACGGTTACGCTCTACGTTAATTCTATTTTCTGTACGCTCCAATTCGTTTATAAGTTCTCTAAAATTTTCATTTGCTTTTAAGTCTGGGTACCGTTCAAAGGTAGCCAGTAATCTAGATAGAGCAGAAGTAAGTCCAGATTGTGCCTGCTGAAACTGTTGTAGTTGCTCTGGTGTTATATTTGAAGGGTCAATATTTACTGATGTAGCTTTAGAACGAGCCTCTGTAACTTTTACAAGAGTAGATTGCTCAAATTCTGCATAGCCCTTTGCGGTACTAACAATATTTGGGATCAAATCAGCGCGACGCTGGTACGCACTTTCTACATTACCCCATTGAGCACTTACGCTCTCATCAAGAGGTACAAGTCTGTTATTTGTATTTGCTACATACATTCCTATGAGTGCTATTACGCCTACTACAGCGATGATAGCTATTAGTCCTTTTTTCATAATATAATTTTATTTAAGGTTGGTTTTGATCTGCCTAGTGATATAAAAGCATATGGCAATTTACAGAAAGAAAAAGTGCATTCTTTTAAATAAATCTTAAAAGAGGAAGTAGAGATACAGATGGGCTTACTAAGAATAGACTAAAGATCTTTTTTGATCTCTAGCAGCTGTGCTTTGACAGTTTCCAGCTTACTAATAATCTCAAAGTTGCTTAAGATCTCTTTTTTACCTTCTTTAAGATGTGTTTTTGCGCCTTCGAGTGTAAAACCACGCTCTTTTACTAGATGATAGATGAGCCCTAAGTTTTTTATGTCTTCTGGTGTAAACTTGCGAGCACCACGAGCATTCTTTTTAGGAGTAATTACATCAAACTCTTTTTCCCAAAAACGTATTAAAGAAGTATTTACGTCAAAGGCTTTTGCAACTTCTCCTATACTGTAATACAATTTTTCAGGAAGATTAATGTGCATTAGTCTAGGGATTGATTTTCTATGGATGCTTTGGCAAGCATTATATCATATTCTTCTGGGGTAAGGTCATTATGATAAAAATTTACTGGATTGAGAACAATGCCATTTTTACGAACCTCATAATGTAAGTGAGGTCCAGAGGATAGACCAGTATTGCCCACGTAACCAATAATTTCTCCCCGTTTTACAGAACGCCCAGATTTAGTATTGTATTTGCTTAAATGTCCGTAGTAAGTCCTATACCCAAAACCATGTTCTATGATAACCATTTTACCATATCCGCTACCTAAACTAGCCTTAACCACTTTTCCATCACCTGTGGCATAAATAGGTGTTCCAGGAGGTGCTGTAAAGTCCATTCCATTGTGCATCTTACGATATTTTAAAATAGGATGTACACGCATTCCATAACCTGAAGCTACTCTTGATAAATCTTTATTTTGAATGGGTTGAATGGCAGGGATTGTTTTAAGAAGCGCTTCTTTTTCTTCTGCAAGTTTTGCTATCTCATCTAGAGACTTTGATTGTACTACAATACGTTTTGTAATTTGGTCAATACGCTTCGCACTCTCTATTATCATCGATGAGTTGTCGTAGCCTTCAAGATTTTTATACCTGTTTACCCCACCAAATCCAGCCTGTCGCACATCATTAGGAATAGGCGAGGCTTCAAAAAGAACGCGGTACACATTATTGTCACGTTCTTCAACATTAGCTAACACACTTTCAATTTGATCTAACTTTTTTTGTTGAAGTTCGAACTGTAATTCGATATTAGATAATTCTCGCTCAAGTTTACGTTCTTTTGGTGTATCTACACCTGAGTTAAAAACAGCAATCGTTATCAAGAGACCCATCAAGGCTGTTCCTGTGATAAAAAGAAGAACAGCGCCTACAGTGCGCCCTTTTTTGCGCTCTACTTTTCGATAGGACAGCGTCTCGCTGTCATAGTAATATTTTACCTTAGACATAAGTTAAAATGCTTATTTTTGGGGTTTGTTTGTATGGCTTTACGCTTTCGCGAAAGCGAACTGACAACCACTCACAACGTTCAAATATAAAATAAATTATCCACACCATCCATCGTATGAAATCTCAAGAGGTACGTAAACGATTTTTAGAATTTTTTGAATCAAAAAAACACACGATTGTTCCATCTGCTCCCATGGTGCTAAAAGATGACCCAACATTGATGTTTACCAATGCAGGAATGGTACCTTTTAAAGAATATTTCCTTGGAAATGCCACGCCTAAAAATTCAAGACTTACAGATACTCAAAAGTGCTTGCGCGTTTCTGGGAAGCATAATGATCTAGAGGAGGTAGGAAAGGATACCTACCATCATACCATGTTTGAGATGTTGGGAAATTGGTCTTTTGGAGATTACTTTAAAGAAGAGGCTATTTCTTGGGCTTGGGAGTTCTTAACCGAAGTAGTAAAAATTGATAAGGACATTCTCTACGTGACCATTTTTGAAGGTGATAAAGAAGATGATTTAGGTCGTGATGAAGAGGCTTATAATTTTTGGAAAGAGCGTATCGATGAAAGCCGAATTTTAAACGGTAATAAAAAAGATAATTTTTGGGAGATGGGTGCTCAAGGTCCTTGTGGTCCATGTTCTGAAATTCACGTTGATATACGATCTGATGAAGAGAAAGCAAAAGTTGATGGTAAGACGCTCGTAAATGAAGATCATCCACAAGTAGTTGAAATATGGAATCTTGTTTTCATGCAATACAACCGTCTGGCAAACGGATCGTTGGTAAAACTTCCTAGCCAGCACGTTGACACCGGTATGGGCTTTGAGCGTTTATGTATGGTATTGCAAGGCGTTCAATCTAACTACGATACTGATGTTTTTACGCCACTTATGCGTGAGATTGAAACCATTACAAATACAACCTGCGGAACGACTGAAGAGATAGATATCGCCATTCGTGTAATTGCAGATCACGTTAGAGCGGTTTCATTTTCAATAGCAGATGGTCAGCTGCCATCTAATACTGGAGCGGGTTATGTGATACGACGTATATTGCGTCGTGCGATTAGATATGGTTTTACTTTCCTGAACACTAAAGAGCCGTTTATTTATAAGTTGGTAGCTACTTTGGTAAGTCAAATGGGAGCCGCTTTTCCAGAACTAGAAGCTCAAAAGAATTTAATTACCAATGTAATAAAAGAAGAAGAAGGTTCATTTTTACGCACGCTTGACAAAGGATTAATTTTATTAGACAACGCTATTGCCGAAGAAAAAAGTGATACTATTTCTGGATCCAAAGCTTTTGAATTATACGATACGTACGGATTCCCTATAGATCTCACAGCACTTATTTTAAGTGAAAAAGGTCTTAAGTTAGATGAAGCCGGTTTTGAAGCAGCACTCAAAAAACAAAAGGATCGTTCACGTGCAGCTACTAAGGTTGAAACAGGAGATTGGACTGTACTATATGAAGATTCTGAGGAAGAGTTTATTGGTTATGATACCTTAGAAACCTTTGTAAAAATTACACGTTACCGCAAAGTGGAAAGTAAAAAAGATGGGGAGTTGTATCAACTAGTCTTTAATCTTACTCCTTTTTATCCAGAAGGTGGCGGTCAAGTAGGAGACAAAGGATATTTAGAAACGCCAAGTGGTGAGGTAGTATACATTATTGATACTAAGAAAGAAAACAACCTTATTATCCATCTGGTAAAAAATTTACCTCGCTCTGTAGATGAGACTTTTAAGGCGGTAGTAGATATTAAGCAGCGTAATCGTACCAATGCAAATCATAGTGCTACGCATTTACTGCATCAAGGTCTACGTAGTGTTTTAGGAGAACATGTAGAGCAGAAGGGAAGTATGGTGCATAGTAGAAGCCTTCGTTTTGATTTCTCTCATTTTTCTAAAGTTTCTCAAGAAGAATTACAAGAAGTAGAAGACTTTGTAAATGCACGAATACGTGAGAACTTAACCTTAGCAGAACAGCGTAATATTTCTTACGATCAAGCTATTAATGAAGGAGCGATTGCACTGTTTGGTGAAAAATACGGGGATGCCGTACGTACCATACGCTTTGGAAATTCAATGGAGCTTTGTGGTGGTACGCACGTACAGCAAACGGGAGATATTTGGCATTTTAAAATAACTTCTGAAGGTGCTGTTGCTTCAGGAATACGCCGCATTGAGGCTATCACCTCAGATGCAGCAAAGGATTACTTTACATCTGAAACTACGGCTTATAATGAAGTAAAAGCACTACTCAAAGGGAATCAAGATCCAGTAAAAGCCATTACAAATTTACAAGAGGAAAATACAGCACTTAAGAAACAAGTAGAAGCTTTTATTAAAAAAAAGGCACAAAATTTAAGTGGAGATCTTCAAAAAGAGTTTGAAGATATAAATGGGATCGATTTTCTAGCAAAAAAGGTAGATCTCGATGCTGGAGCCATTAAGGACCTTGCTTTTAAACTAGGAGAAAATAGAGACAACGTTTTTATCATTTTTGGTACAGAACAAAATGGTAAAGCGTTATTGAGTTGTTATATTTCTAAAGCGCTTGTCTCTTCAAAAAATCTCAATGCAGGCCAAGTAGTGCGCGAATTAGGAAAGTACATCCAAGGAGGTGGCGGTGGCCAACCTTTCTTTGCTACGGCTGGAGGTAAAAACCCTGAAGGTATTGATACGGCACTTGCAGAGGCAAAAAACTATTTAGCATAAATATAGGTGAAACTACAAACCGAAATTCCAATAAAGCAAGCTGCGAAACTATTTGGTTACGAGAATAAGCTATTGTTATTGGGCTCTTGTTTTGCAGAAAATATTGGAAAGAAACTTGACTATTTTAAGTTTCAATCGGTGACTAATCCGTTTGGAATTATTTTCAACCCTATAGCATTAGAGACTGTAATCAATGCTGCGGTTGTCAATAAAACATTTACAGAAGTTGATGTTTTTGAACACAACGGGATCTGGAAGTCCTTTGCGGCACACAGTGATTTAAATGCGAGCAGTAGACTGGAGGCAGTGATTCATCTTCAAGAGGCCCAGCAAGTTTTAAGGGAGCAACTTACAGAAGCATCCCATATTGTTATCACACTTGGGACTTCGTGGGTTTACAAACACATAGCACGCCAGCAAGTGGTTGCAAATTGCCACAAAGTGCCTCAGAAAGAGTTTACTAAGGAATTATTGGATAGTCAAAAGATATCCGAAAGTTTATCTAGAATCCTAAAAGACGTTCAACAATTGAATCCTTCAGCGAGTATCACGTTTACGGTTTCACCTATACGTCATAGTAAGGATGGTTTTGTAGAAAATACACTCAGTAAATCGCATCTTATCGCTGCCGTACATCATGTGGTAGACAATGAGAACGTTCATTATTTCCCCGCATATGAAATTATGATGGACGAGCTACGAGACTATCGTTTTTACAATGCAGATATGATTCATCCCAGTCCAGTTGCTATCGATTATATCTGGGAAAAGTTTATGGAGAATTACGCTTTCGCGAAAGCGCAACAAACCGCAAAAGAAGTAGCGGTGATACAACAAGGATTAGCTCATAAACCATTTCAGCCCGAATCTCAAGCGCACCAAAAATTCCTAGCAAAGCTATATGCTAAAATTGAGAGTATGCAAAAGATGTATCCTTTTATGGAGTTTTTACCACATGCATAAGTGGCTTGCCATATAGGGACAGTCCATCTGTTATGAGATGTGCTACTTTGGGTAGTTTTTTAGTTTGAGCTTCTAAATATCCCTTGATGTTCTCAGCAAAACTAGCGTCTATAGGTATTGCGAGTTCGTATACTTCTAAGCTAGCAAGCCAATCTTTTGGAAAATTCGCTTGTAACTGACGAAAGATTTCTTCCAGTCGCGCAACCTTAACATCATTAGACTCACGCATATCTCGTATCTCTTTATAAAGACTGTTGAGTAGCGTGTCTTCTTCAGACAATTCTTGATGAATGGTATTTGTGCTACTTACGTGACTAACCATATTAAATGAAGTATGATCTGCCGCTCCCGCAAATGCCGAAACGATAGAAGAACCAATAGCCATATCAAAAGGTCCGTTTTTACGAGAGATTAGTTTTTCACCTTTGTAACTCACTTCGCAGCCATCAAAGTGAACCGCCAGCAAGGTACCATCTATACTTCGAGTTCCTGTAGTAATCATTCCAGTCACCGTAATACCACTTTCAAATTCAAAAGAATTTATGCCGCCTTCATATATTTCAAACGCCTTCAAATCCCGCGGACTCATACGTTCAATCGCTACAGAGCTTCGTTTGAGTTTACCTAGAGGTGAAGAGAATCCTTTTCTAAAGTGTGAAGTTCCTAAACCAATTAATTCTTTGTTACGGTAGGCTAGTGCAGAGGGACCTGTAGTTTCAAAATAAACCACATTATTATCCTCATCTTGAATCATCTTAGAGAAATTACCACTTACCTGCAGGCCAGTGTTTAATTCAATTGAACCCAATTGTTTACAATCGATTAGTTTTTGCACTCCACGCCATCCTCCTTTGCGTAAAGCCATAGTTTCTGCAAACTCCTCTAAAACTTCCATTAAGTATCCAAAATCTGGAGTCACATAGAGCTGAGGTTGCATTTGTGTAATATCAAATTCTTGATATGCAGCATCAATACTATATGGTATTTTCTTAACCGCATCTGTTAGGCAATGCTTGCTTTCACCTAAGGAAGAAAGAAGACCTGCTCCATATAATTTAGGGTTATCTACAGATCCTATAAGACCATACTCTACAGTCCACCAGTGAAGGTTGCGTATCAAGGCTATTTCAGAAGGTGCTACCGTCATTTCTTGAAGACGGTTTACTTCATCTTCAGCTGCTTGTACATCTTCATCTGGAATACCTTCTGCCTCCTTTAGGATAGATAATTTACGTACTGCCTCGTACATATTCATATCATGTGCATTAGAAATAGCACGCGCACCTATCTCTCCAAAACGCCTTAAATACTCAGCATAATCTGGACTTGCAATAATTGGCGCATGTCCAGCACCTTCATGAATAATGTCTGGTGCAGGAGTATATTCAATATTTTCTAGTTGGCGTATATCACTAGCAATAACTAACACCTTATAGGCTTGAAATTCCATAAAAGCATTAGGAGGGATAAAGCCATCTACAGCAACAGCAGCCCAGCCTATCTCTTTGAGAATGCGATTCATTCCGTACATCGATGGGATTTCATCTATAGAAATACCTGTTTTCTTAAGACCAGAGGTATAACTCTCATGAGCCACTTGGCTTAAGTAGTTTACATTTTTGCGCATTACGTATCGCCATACCGCCTGATTGATAGGTGTATATTGCTCGTAAGCCTGTGGTTTTATGTACTGGCGTAAGTGTGCCGGTAATTTATCGAGTAACGGGTTTGTCTCTACATGCATTTCCATAACGTAAATTTACGGAGAAACTATTCAATTTTATAATCCATTTATTTGACAAGTTCGGGAGATAACATATTGTAACTAAATGGGTGGTTTCGCTTTCGCGAAATTAAAGCGCTAAAATTTTTCTAGATATTAGGTGATTCAATATTGAGGGTATATTTTATTACTTTTACGTAAACAAAAATATTTTGAAGAAGTTTACTTTTTTAATAGTTAGTATTTTGACTTTTTTCTCAAGTTGTACAGAATTTAGTGAGGTTGAAAGTAGCGAAGATTACATCGAAATAGGTGTAAGATTTCCCGAGTCAAGCTCTACAAAGAGAATTGCTATAGATGATTATCCAGATTTTAAATCTTTTCAACAAGAAATAGGGGATCTAGTTTGCGAAGGAGTTTCTCCCCAATTAGTTATACAGGATGACAACCATTCTTATCTTGTGAATTTAATTAATCCGTGTACGAAAAGATATGGTTGTGGTTTAATAAGAGAAAAAAATGTCTTTAGAATAATTAATAATAAGATTACAAAGGCTGGAAAAAATATTGATATTGATAATATACAAGAAGTAGTAACTTTTCTTAGAGAGGATATTCTTAACGAAGGGAAAAATCCTAGTTTAAGCGATCGCGCAGAGAAGCTTTTTTATGTTATTAATTATGATTGGGAAGTTCAGGTTACAGATCAATTCAATGTGGCTGTTCTAAATTTAATAAAAGTACATCAGGCGTTAGGACTTACTCATCCATTTAAATTATTAATCGACTCAGTTCCACCTCCACCTCCACCACCGGTTAACTAATTTCAAAATCAGACCTCTATTAAATAATTATACAACTTGGAGTTAGTAAGAAATAATCCTTATATCAAAAACAAAATAATGCCACAACCTTACGTAAAAACACTTACCTCAAACGGTGTCGCAACCATTACTTTTTTTCATCCAGCTCATAATAGTATGCCTAGTGGTGTACTCTCAGACTTAGAAAGTGCTATTATACGATCTGGAGAAGATGATACTGTGCAAGTAATTGTACTAAAAAGTGGTGGCGATAGAACTTTTTGTGCAGGAGCTAGCTTTGACGAACTACTTTCAATTGAAACCGAAGAGGAAGGAAAAAAATTCTTTATGGGTTTTGCAAAGGTGATTCTTGCAATGCGTTCTTGTTCAAAGATTATTATTGGAAGCGTACAAGGAAAAGCTGTAGGTGGTGGTGTAGGACTAGCAGCCGCTACAGACTATTGCTTCGCAACTAAATACGCCAGTGTGAAGTTGAGCGAACTCACAATTGGCATAGGACCTTTTGTAATTGCTCCCGCTATAGAAAGAAAAATAGGCGTTGCATGCTTAGCAGAAATGACACTTAATGCTACAGAATTTTACACCGCACAGTGGGCTAAAGACAAAAACTTATTTGCCGAAATTTATGAAACAGGGATTTTAATGGAAGAAGCTGTTGAGGTTTTTGCAAACAAACTTGCCTCTTACAATCCAGAAGCACTCACCGCTATGAAACAGGCATTTTGGAATAATACAGAACACTGGCCAGAACTTTTAGAAACACGCGCCGCGATGAGCGGAAAGCTTGTTTTGAGTGATTTCACTAAAAATACGCTAAGCAAATTGAAGAACTAAAAAAAGCATCCGTCAGGATGCTTTTTTAATATTTGTATCAAACTGAATTTTAGTTGCCAGCTACTTGTGGCGGGTATACTTCCATGATTTCTTTTACAATCAAGTTGATGCGCTCTTCACGTTTATCTACATCTCCAGAGACTAGTGGGGCTGTACCTTGACCTTGCCAAATTAATTGATTTTTATTTGAGTCTATAAGATCAATGTACAAGGTTCCTTGTGTGGTTCTAGAGACAGAATTGTTATTGTAGAATCCGCCATTCCAACCCCAAGGTCCTGCCCATGGACCCCAAAATCCTCCCCAACCTCCGTTGAAGCCAAAGTTGTTTTGGTAAACATTTATACGTTCTTTAGCTTTAGTAAAAATACTTACTAAAACAGCAGGATCTTCAGACTTAGTGTAGCCTTTTGCCATCATCTCAGATTCAATGGCACGTAACACGCGTTTTTTGTCAAGATCTGAGATTTCTGCCTTGTCTATACCTGGTTTGTAAAAAGCAAATGTTTTATAATCATTAAAATTAATATTCTTGTCGTAATCTGATGCGACACGCACAGTACTACAAGAAGTTAGCAGCACTATAACTGCAAAAACCGGTAAGAGTCGAAGTGTTTTCATAATTTTTTTTTAAATGTTATCTAATAAATCTTCGGCTACCAGATTAGGTAGCGTTACCTTAAGATTCGGTTCGCTTTTCATAGCACGTTTTATTGCAAAAATTGCTCCTTCATTTCGAGCCCAATTACGTCTAGCAATCCCGTTATTTACATCCCAGAAAAGCATTGACTGTAAACGTCTTTCGGCATCTTTACTACCATCAATTACCATACCAAAACCTCCATTTATTACTTCGCCCCAGCCTACACCACCGCCATTGTGTATGCTTACCCAGGTTGCACCTCTAAAACTATCTCCTATTACATTTTGAATAGCCATATCTGCTGTGAAGCGACTTCCATCATAAATATTACTCGTCTCTCTATAAGGAGAATCTGTACCTGAAACATCGTGGTGATCTCTTCCTAACACGACCATTCCTATTTCGCCTTGAGCGATTGCATCATTAAACGCTTTGGCGATTTTTGCTCTTCCTTCTGCATCTGCATAAAGTATCCTGGCTTGTGAACCCACTACCAATTTATTTTCTTGAGCTCCTTTAATCCACGTGATGTTGTCTTGCATTTGCTGCTGTATTTCAGCCGGGGCATCTTCCGCCAGTTGCTCTAAAACATGGAGCGCAATTTGATCTGTTTTTAAAAGATCTTCAGGTTTAGCAGAAGCACATACCCAACGAAATGGTCCAAAACCATAATCAAAACACATGGGTCCCATAATATCTTGAACGTAGCTAGGGTATTTAAAATCCTTTCCATTTTCAGCAAAAATAGCTGCGTCTGCTCGTGAGGCTTCTAATAGAAAAGCATTTCCATAATCAAAGAAGTAAGTACCCTTTGCAGTGTGAGCATTTATCGCTGCTACATGACGACGAAGGGTGCTTTTTACGCTTTCGCGAAAGCGATCTGCATCTGTAGCCATTAAGCGATTTGCTTCTTCTAAACTCATATCCATAGGATAATACCCTCCAGCCCAAGGATTGTGCAATGAAGTCTGGTCACTACCTATGTCGATTTTAATTTCGTGTTTGTCAAATGCTTCCCATACATCTACCACATTTCCTTGGTAGGCGATAGAAACCACTTCGTTTGCTGCTTTTGCTTTTTTGACTCTTTCTACCAGAGATTCAGTGTCTTTAATCACTTCATCAACCCATCCTTGAGAATGACGCGTTTGTACCGCTTTAGGGTTGACCTCTGCACAAACGGTAATACAGCCAGCGATGTTTCCAGCTTTAGGTTGTGCACCAGACATTCCTCCCAAGCCAGAGGTTACAAAGAGTCCTCCTTGAGTGGGAATGTTCATTTTTCTAAATGCATTAAGTACTGTGATTGTTGTACCGTGTACAATCCCTTGTGGTCCAATGTACATATAACTACCAGCAGTCATTTGCCCGTATTGTGTAACCCCAAGAGCATTAAATTTTTCCCAATCGTCTGGTTTACTATAATTAGGAATCATCATGCCATTGGTTGCGACTACGCGCGGTGCATCTTTATGCGATGGAAAAAGCCCCATAGGATGTCCGGAATACATCACAAGCGTTTGCTCATCATTCATCTGTGCGAGATATTGCATGGTAAGACGGTATTGAGCCCAGTTAGAAAACACGGCTCCATTTCCACCGTAGGTAATTAGTTCGTGCGGGTGTTGTGCCACAGTATGATCCAGATTGTTCTGTATCATAAGCATAATAGCTGCTGCCTGTTTTGACTGTGCTGGATACTCCTCTATAGGTCGGGCAAATATCTTATAATCTGGCCTATATCGGTACATATATATACGACCGTAGTTCTCTAACTCTTCTTTAAACTCTGTGAGCAA
Organism: Dokdonia sp. Hel_I_53; assembly: GCF_007827465.1. Lineage (NCBI taxonomy): Bacteria > Pseudomonadati > Bacteroidota > Flavobacteriia > Flavobacteriales > Flavobacteriaceae > Dokdonia > Dokdonia sp. Hel_I_53. The sequence goes on along the minus strand of NZ_VISL01000001.1, from coordinate 1,474,782 downwards.
GGTGCTATGGTGTGCAGCATCAAAATATCGTAACGCATTTTGAAGGGCCAGTTTTTTCTCATCTGGATTTAGTATGTCTTTTCGATTTGGAGCGTGGTTTACCGTTTCATCGTACGCTTTTTTTGTAGGCAAATTAGATGGTATACCAGCTAAAATTTCTTTTTGAAAAGAAGTTTGATTCTGCATTTGCATTGAATTTATATCGTGATGAAAAGTACCACAATGTGAATGTTAAGATTGGGTATTTGTCTTTTTATTATATCCATATGGGCAGTGTCTACAGCCACTCTCACAGCAATAGCCGCGTTTACGATGGTATTGTTCTGTAAAGCATTTGTAGCCCTCTGGGGTTACATAAAAATCACCTTCTTCTATGGGAATATGTTTTTTTTGATAAGACATCTAGCAAAGATAGGAAGTATGGTATAAATTTTGCCTTTTGGCAACTGTTCATAACGTTGTCTATAAAATAGTCCTTTGCCCCTTTTATAGTACTGTTGTGATTTTTTAAATTTGATCTATGTTTTTAGTAGTAAATAAATATCTGTTGCGTAAACGTTTTGTGGGGGTTACACTTTGGCCTTTCATAGTGATGCGTGAACCAAAATTACTAAGTGATAGGTATTTTATTAATCATGAAAAAATACACATTCGACAGCAGGCAGAGATGTTTGTTATTCCTTTTTTTATCTGGTATGTGATTGAGTATTTTGTTAGATTAATCCAATATCGTGATAATTATGTAGCATATCTCAATATAAGTTTTGAACGTGAAGCTTACGCCAGAGAGATGCAATTGGATTATTTAGAAACACGAACTTTCTGGAGTTTTCTAGCCTATCTTTAATTTGTGGAAATACAAATTTTACCAAATCAGTTTGTTTTTCAAAGAAACGGATGCACTGTTTATTTAAAACGTGATGATCTAATTCACCCAACGGTATCTGGTAATAAATTCAGAAAACTTAAATACAACTTGTCCCATGCTAAAGCTCATCATCACAGCACTATAGTCACTTACGGAGGTGCTTTTTCTAATCACATAGCCGCTACAGCAGCAGCTGGGCAGTTAGAAGGATTTAAAACGATAGGTATTATTCGTGGAGAAGAGTTAGGCGTTAATCTTGAAAAAACTCTAAGTGGTAATCCCACTCTCGCCATTGCACATGAATGCGGGATGGATTTTGACTTTATTTCTCGTGAAGAATACCGTGATAAGGATAAAGACCGCTTTCGCGAAAGCGTACTAAAAAAATACCATAACCCTTATATTATGCCCGAAGGCGGTACCAATGCACTCGCTGTAAAGGGATGTCAAGAGATTTTAACTGATGAAGATGAGGTGTTTGATTTTGTTTGCTGCGCTGCAGGAACAGGAGGTACTGCTTCTGGAATTATTAATAGCTTAAAATCTCACCAAAAGGCATTGATTTTTCCAGCCCTTAAAGGAAATTGGATGCAAGAAGAAATTGAAAAATACACTATAAATAATAAATGGGAGCTAATTTCTGATTATCATTTTGGAGGTTATGCAAAAGTAAATGTGGAGCTTGTTAGGTTTATAAATGAATTTAAAAGGACTTATGACGTTCAGCTTGATCCCATTTACACAGGAAAGATGATGTATGGTGTGTCAAGGCTAGTAGATGAAGGATTTTTTCCGAAAGATTCTCGTATTTTAGCGGTTCATACTGGAGGCCTACAAGGAATCGCTGGAATGAATATCTTATTAGAAAAAAAAGGCCTTCCAAAGTTACATATATAGCATGTTGAAAAAATACTTTCTTATTACAGGTATAAGCCTCCTTTTGATAGGTTGTGGAGGAGCGCGTAATACTACATCTAGGCGTGTGTCTGAGAATCCTAGAACAGAAAGAACACGTCCCACTATCAATTCTGAAATCATTCAACCATCTGATTCAAGTTTAGAAAACGGTGTTAATCCTGTCCCAAAATCTGGGGTAAATGGATATATAGATTTTTATGCGCCCATAGCAATGGAAGAAATGAAATTATACGGTGTGCCTGCTAGCATTACACTCGCACAGGGCATTTTAGAATCTGGAGCAGGGAACGGTGAATTGGTGAGGAAAGCAAATAATCATTTTGGTATTAAATGTCACTCATGGGAAGGGGATCGCGTTTATCATGATGATGATGAAAAAGGGGAATGTTTTAGAAAATACACTGATCCAAAATTTTCTTATCGTGACCACTCATTATTCTTAGCAAAAAGGAAACGCTATGCAGATCTCTTTACCCTTTCAAAAGATGATTACAAAGGCTGGGCAAAAGGACTGCGTAAAGCAGGTTATGCTACAGATAAAAAGTACCCTGAGAAGCTCATCAGTTTAATAGAGAGATTTGAGTTGTATCGATACGATGGGAAGGTTTTAGGAAAACAGATAGAAGATTACAATAAGATAAGTTCAAAACGAGAAGATAGCTCAACCGATACACAGCATAGTGTTCAAAAAGGAGAGAACCTATATCGTATTTCAAAGCGCTATAACGTGAGTGTTGAGGATATAAAAAAATGGAATAACTTAAGAGATAATATTATCTCTATGGGTCAAATCCTTTTAATAAAAGACTAACTAAAACCTGAATTTTCAGCTTAATATGATAATCTAGTCGATTTAGAGATTCAGCGCTTATCAATAACATCTACATTTCATAAAATGATATATAAAAGAAGTAGTGAGCTTTTTGTAGAAGCTCAAAAAGTAATACCGGGAGGAGTAAATAGTCCTGTAAGAGCATTTAAGTCTGTGGGAGGGGATCCTATTTTTGTAAAAGAAGCAAAAGGAGCCTATTTGTATGATGAAGATGGTCGTAAACTTATAGATTATATTGCTTCATGGGGCCCTATGATTTTAGGACATGCACACAAACCAGTTGTAGATGCCGTTATAGCCAAAGCACAAAAAGGAACTTCTTTTGGGATGCCTACGGCTATCGAAACAGAGATTGCAAAGCTGGCTATTTCAATGGTTCCAGGTATTGATAAGATACGTTTTGTGAACAGTGGTACAGAGGCATGTATGAGTGCAGTGCGACTAGCTCGCGGCTTTACTAAGCGTGAGAAAATTATAAAATTCGCAGGGTGTTACCATGGTCATTCAGATTCATTTTTGATTCAAGCGGGAAGTGGTGCAGTCACTTTTGGTTCACCCAATAGTCCAGGAGTAACCAGAGGAACTGCAAAGGATACGTTGCTTGCAGACTATAACAGCTTAGATCAAGTGAAAGATTTGTTTGAGGCAAATCCAAATGAGATAGCCGCAATTATTATAGAGCCTGTAGCAGGTAATATGGGCTGCATTCTTCCAGCAGAAGGATTTTTGCAAGGTCTAAGAGAGTTATGTGATCAACACGGAGCGCAACTTATTTTTGATGAGGTCATGACTGGCTTCCGTCTAGCAAAAGGTGGTGTGCAAGAATTGATGGACGTACGGGCAGATATTGTCACTTTTGGTAAAGTCATAGGTGGAGGGTTACCTGTAGGAGCTTTTGCCGCAAGAGCAGAAATAATGAGTCACCTCGCTCCAGAAGGACCCGTTTACCAAGCGGGAACTTTAAGCGGGAATCCACTAGCGATGGCTGCAGGACTTGCAATGCTTCAAGAATTAAATAATGACGGAGAGATTTTTGAGAGCCTTGCACAAAAAACAGCCTATTTACATAAAGGAATTAAGGAGTCTTTAGATAGACATAATATAACCTATACAATCAATCGTATTGGTTCTATGATTTCTGTGCACTTTGCTCCAGATGCTGTGGTAGATTTTAAAACAGCAGCGGCAGGTGATAACGAAACATTTAAAAAATTCTTTCACGGATTGTTGGAAGAAGGAATTTATATCGCGCCAAGTGCTTATGAAAGTTGGTTTTTAAACAACGCACTTTCATACGAAGATTTAGACGCAACCATTGCTGCGATTGATAAAGTGGCCAAAACGCTATAAAAAGCAATTTGTTTTACACAAAAAAATGGCTCCTTGATTAGAGGAGCCATTGTCATTTGTAGCTAATTCAAATAACGGTATGCGGTATTATTTTCGGCTGTGACGTTTTTTTGTTCTGTCACCTCTTTTGTGTCCTCGTTTACGGTTGTGTTTTTCTAGTTTTTTAAATTCTTCAAACTGAGCTTCGGTAAGAATCGATTTCATTTGCTTTTGAATCGCGATGCGTTTATCTAATCGCGCATTCATTCGCGCCAGTTTTTCCTCTTTATTAAAGGTAGGTTTTTCACCTTGCGCTTTGCGAGCAGCCATCATTTCTTTACGATCCTTAACCTGATTAAGAACTAGTTTGTACACTTTATCAGACTGCTTTTCATCTAAAGCAAGTGCCAAAGTCATTTTCTTAGTTTTCAGAGTGGCCATTTCTTCAACGCTTAGATCTTTTGCAAAATCTCTATTTCCATTTTGTTGTGCACTTACAGTGATTGCTGTAAAAAGTGCTGCTGCCATTAGTACCTTTTTCATTTGTATCATTTTTTAATTGTGAACATTAATAGGACGTGACAATTTTAAAATGGTTTAAATGAAGCTCTAAAATTAATTATAGAGTTATAGAAATAGTTGAAATCAATGAGGTGTACGCTTTCGCGAAAGCGTAATTGAAGATTTTTATTTTATAAGTAGGTTTTCCTGATCTTAAATAAATGAATCTAGAAACCGTAGCTTATGGAAACGCCTTTAAATTGCTCACCAAAGTAATCACGATCTTGAATGACAGCGACGTTGAGGTTTGACTTTTCGGTTTTATGTAATTCTGGAATAAAATATCCAGAAAGCGCTCCAACAGCATAGCCAATAGCTAAATCTGTGGGAAAATGTTGTCCTGCTTCTAATCTGTAATAAGCTACTGCCGCAGGTATGATCGCTGCTCCTGCCCATATGTAAGGTATGGCTGGAGAATCTGGATTAAAGTCACTATACACTTTTGCTGTAAAAAAAGTTGCTGTCGCCGTGGCTGCCACATGACCGGAGAAAAATGACCTTGTAGCACTAGTACCTAGCTGTTCCTTTAAAGGGTGCTCTTCACTATAAACATATGGTCTCGCTCTGTTAGTAAGTCCTGCAGAAATGGTAAATAATGCGCCAGTAACTGCCATACTCTCAACGTACATTCCCATTACCTGTCCCGTATGATCGTTTACTTCATCATCTAACAGTAAAACAAAAGGTGCTGCAAATGAGGAATAGAAAAATGCATCACTTGGACCATTTGCACTCTCATCGTCATTACCTGCTGCCCAACGATCTATAAAATTGATATTATCGATAGTATTCTGAAAATCTGCCACTTCTTGTTCTGTGAATCCTTCTTTATTTTGAATCATTAAGAATCCGGCTGCAGTTCCTCCTAATGCAGATCCTAGTACATATCCATCTTTGTTCCAATCCCAAGTATAAGGACTCGTGCTTTGTGAATATAAATTGATACTAATAAATGCTAATAGTAGGAGTGTAATGCTGTTTTTCATGTGGGCAAAAGTAAAATACTGCTATACGGTGTATGTTCAGTTTAACAAATCTGTAAAGAATAATTAACATCAAACTAAATTTTTCTACTAGTTTTATATATATCACTCCCTGTGTGTGGAGTGTAATTCATTTGCGAGTATATGATTAATTGAAAATTTGTCTGTTTTATAATTATCGTGAAACTACATTTAGTATCATACATACCCCACAGATAGCTATAAATGAACCTGATTTGCTATACGCCTTGATTGCACAAGTCGCAACTTTATTTCGCTTTTTTTATAATTAGGCTATATTCCTAAAGGCATTTTTAGCCCTGCCTCCGACGAATCCCATCACCGAGGAGAAAGGTACGACGGAGAGGTTGATGCTAGTGATAGAATGATACAAGAGTTATAAAAACTGCTTTGATGTATACCTCGACTTTGGACAAAGAAAGAGACTCTACCGTGTATGTATTAAGTTAGATTATAATGAATTTCGAGCGGAGCCATAGGATAAAGCGGCAACGAGCTTTTGTGCTATTACACTTCGATAAATATATACTTTTATAAATAGGCGAGCCCTTCAGACAATCAGACTGCTACGGCTCTGCTACAGACATTAGGGACAGGAAAGCCTTTATTTTTATTTTATTCAGTTAATTTAACAAATAAATCCGAACTTTTGCTTTTCAATCCCGAACTCGAGCTATTGCCTATAGCAATTGTTGTACACGGTTTTTAATTCTCCTTTTTTAATAAGTTCAATGAGTTCACATCTTTTTTCAGAATTATTTTGATCAACAAAATTTTCTCCAATTTGGACATAATCATATGGTACATACTTAATTTCTGAATCTATATTTTTTTTAAAACTGCTTTTTCCATAGCCAAGGATTGTTACTTTGTCAGAGCTTTCGAAACTCCATAAAATCCTTTTCAATTCTCCATTTTTTTGTTTAGTGTAAACTCTAAATTTAGAAATGCCTAATTCCAAATCGGTTGGGTAAAAAGCAATTCCATTTTCATCAAATATAATTTGATTAAGGGAAAGATTTTGTCCAAAATCAGTATTGTCAATAATTATAGCATTTCCCCGAAAATCATCTGGAATAATTAAATCCACCTTATTATTAACAGAAAAAAGTGGTGACGCTAAATTAATGTATGAGAATAATAGGACTGCAGGCGCAAGAATCCATAATAGTTTATGTTTAATTTTTAAATTTCCTAAAAGAAGTATAAAAATTCCAATAAGATAAATAGGAAAACCAATTAAATATCCAAATTGTACAAAATATAACGCAACTCCAATTAATAATAATATTATTCCAATTTTGTCGTATTTGTTCATTTCTTAACTTGTGACCAACTGGCTATTGCAAAAATCGAGTGCAGCATGCTTCGACAGGCTCAGCACAAGCTTTGCTAATTTGCTTTTCGTGTGGTCTGTATTTGTTTTGTATAAATATACAGCTATTTGTGAATCTGTTAGCCGCACAAAGAACTTTCAAAGCTGCATCCAATGAATCCCATCACCGAGGAGAGAGGTACGACGGAGAGGATGATGCTAGTAATAGAATGATACTAGAGCTATAAAATCTGCTTCTGATGTATACCTCGAGTTTGGACAAAGCCAGAGACTCTACCTTGTATGTATTAATTTAGATTATAATGAATTTCGAGCGGAGCCATAGGAGAAAGCGGCAAAGAGCTTTTGTGCTATAACACTTCGATAAATATTTACTTTTATAAGTATCCGAGCCCTCAAACCAAATAGACTGCCACGTTTTAATATATGATTACTGCCTTTGATTTAGCATTAAATAAATTACAGATAGAAAGTCCGCGAGGACTTTCGTAAACTGGCTTAAACCAGCAATTAATTTTATACGGAGTTGCAAGTAATAGATTTTTCAATCTATTGTTCCACACAAAAAAGGGTCAGGTTCGGCGAAATTCAATTTTTTAATAAACTCTCCTAATTTTTTACGATTAGTGTATTCAGTTTCTCCATATTTCAAGAAAACAGTTTTTTTTAAATTATTCTTTAAAATGAGTTTTTGCTCATGTACCATACATTTAATTCCGTAAACTTTTATCTTAATTTTATTATGCTTTATTTTTCTTTTTTTGAGATAGAAATTTATATTTCCGGAAAAGTCTGAAATTCCGACATCAATTCCCTCATTTCCAGAAAATATTTCAATTATTGATCCAAGTAAAACTTCCTTAGTCTCTTCTTGAACAAATTTAAATTCTACTTTATATTTATCTTCGAAAGAAGTATTTTGACCATAAGTAGAAATTCCAACTATTAAAAATAAAAAGTAAAATACGTTTTTCATATTTTTTTAAATCTGCTTTTTTAGTTTTCTAAATTTAGAATTTTAAATTACATTTTTAAAGTTTGGGTGATTTTCGCTATTACTTGCTACAACCCACTACATAAAGCGAGTGTGGCATACTTCGACAAGCTCAGCACAAGCTTTGCTAGATGGCTTGTATTTGGTTGTCTATTAAATACTTGTATAAATATATACTTATTTGTCAACGTATAGGACGTATATAGCTTACTTCGGCAAGATCAATAGGGCGCTTTCAAACTTGTGCCTCATAAAATCAATGCAGAATTCTTGCGACTAAAAAGGAAGGCATAGGTTATAACCACAATGTATTTTGGCTTCATTTTAATTTTTTGCAACGGTTTTGTGCGGCTATTTCTAATTTCGCGAAAGCATAAAAAAAGACCACCTCTATAAAGAGATGGTCTTGTATAACAATCGTAAAATTTATTTTCTTAGCCAGTAATTGTAATAAACAACCCTTCATCTGTCTTGCTTACTTTGGCAGCTCCTAGTTTAGTCAGGCCTTTTACACCTTTGTCCCATGCTTTATTACTCAACCCAGCAGCAGCTTTGAGCGCATTTAGTTCTTGTGGGCTTTCTTTTTTAAGAAGCTCGTAAATCGTTTTTTCATTCACATTAAGATCCAGTGCCTTTTTCTCTGGTTTCATCTGTGGGAAGAACAGTACTTCTTGTATGGACTGATTGTTAGTCAAAAACATAATTAAGCGATCCATCCCTATTCCCATTCCAGAGGTAGGAGGCATCCCATATTCTAGGGAGCGCAAGAAGTCATAATCTATAGAAGCCGTCGCTTCATCATCCCCACGTTTTGCCAGTTCTAGTTGCGCTTCAAAACGTTCCCGCTGGTCTATTGGGTCGTTAAGTTCAGAGTACGCATTTGCGATTTCTTTACCACAAACCATAAGCTCAAAACGCTCCGTAAGTTCTGGGTTGTCACGGTGCTCTTTACACAGCGGGCTCATCTCTTTAGGATAGTCTGTAATAAAGGTAGGCTGGATGTAATTCCCCTCACACTTCTCGCCAAAGATTTCGTCTATGAGCTTTCCTTTCCCCATCGTTGCATCTACTTCAATGCCCATTTCTTGAGCTGCCTGGCGTATCTCGTCTTCTGTTTTTCCAGAAATATCAAAGCCTGTAAAATGTTTGATACTATCTGCCATAGTCACGCGTGCATACGGTGCTTTAAAGTCTACCGTGTGCTCACCAAAAGTGGCTTCTGTCGTACCATTTACGGCAAGTGCACAGTGCTCTAGCAAGCGCTCACAAAAGTCCATCATCCAGTTGTAGTCCTTGTAGGCTACATATATTTCCATTGCCGTAAATTCTGGATTGTGCGTACGGTCCATCCCTTCATTACGGAAATTTTTTGAAAACTCATACACCCCTTCAAAACCACCTACAATAAGTCGTTTTAAATACAACTCGTTAGCAATACGCATATACAATGGCATATCTAACGAATTGTGGTGCGTTACAAAAGGTCTAGCAGCAGCACCACCGGCAATAGGTTGTAAGATAGGGGTCTCTACTTCAAAATAGCCAGCATCATTAAAGAAACCACGCATGGCATTAAAGAGCTTCGTACGTTTTACGAAAACCTCTTTTACATGTGGGTTTACGGTAAGGTCTACATAACGGCGGCGGTAGCGCAACTCTGGATCTGTAAAGGCATCGTGTACCTTTCCATCCTCATCTGTACGTGGCTGTGGTAAGGGTTTTAAGGCTTTACTTAATAGGGTAAAGTCTTTTACTAAAACCGTAATCTCGCCCACCTTTGTGGTAAACATTTCACCTTCAATTCCTACAAAATCTCCTATATCAAGTAGCTTTTTGTACACCTCGTTGTATTTTGACTTGTCCTCGCCTGTGCAAATCTCGTCTCGATTAAAGTATACCTGTATGCGCCCTTCACCGTCTTGTATTTCGGCAAAAGAGGCATTTCCTTGTATGCGTCGTGACATTAAACGTCCCGCCATCACTACTTTTTCCCCTTCTGTGTAGTTTTGTTTCGCTTTCGCGGAAGCGTGACTCACTGGATATAAATCTGCAGGGTAGGGGTTAATTCCTATTTCGCGTAAGCGCGCTAGTTTTTGACGGCGTACTTGTTCTTGTTCTGACAATTGCATACGGTTATTCCTTATAATGTTATGTAATGAGCTTTGTGCATCCCTGCGCCAAAGAAGCCGCAAAGATAGTAACTGCTTATGGAGATATGAAACGGTTGTAACAATTATAAATAATCTGAGACCTATAGGTACATCAATCATCAATTCTCGTATGTATACGAGTATAAAAATTTAAATCTATGAGTATCTGGCGTGTCTTGCTTGCCATCTTTTTCCCACCCCTAGCGGTTCTTGACAGAGGTTGTGGGTCCATTATTATCGTGTTTCTATTATGGCTTTGTGGCTGGGTGCCTGGGGTAATTGCGGCATTAGTTATTTTAAATAAGCCGCAGCGGTAATCTTAATAGTAGGTTCTCTTGTGTATAGTACCTGAGAGTAAAGGCATTCTCATCAAATCAATTGTCAGTTTGTAAATCTTAAAGATAGAATTTGATTTATCTATTTAAAGTGGAACTATCCGTTGTAAAATAGTTTAGAAACAGCAGATTTTCATGGAAAGGGCTTAATTGTATTACCTTTGCGGCGTGAATAGAAAAATCATTTTAGAGGACCTTGGTAACAAGGATTATAAAGAAACCTGGGACTACCAGCAGCAGCTTTTTGATGCTACACGCGATATAAAAATCAAGAACAGACGGGAAGATGCTGGGCTAGAAACCACAAACCATTTCTTGTTTGTAGAGCATCCACACGTGTTTACGTTAGGTAAAAGTGGGGATATGTCTAATTTGCTTGTCAGCGAAAAAGAGCTAGCCGAAAAGAATGCTACTTTCTATAAAATCAATCGTGGTGGAGATATTACCTACCACGGACCCGGTCAAATTGTAGGGTATCCTATTTTAGATCTCGATCATTTTTTTACAGACATTCACAAATATCTACGTTTACTGGAAGAAATGGTCATCCTTACCTTAGCCGAGTACGGCCTAAAAGCCGAACGTTCTCCTGGTGAAACTGGAGTGTGGTTTGATGTAGGTACGCCATTTGCACGTAAGATTTGTGCACTTGGTGTGCGGGCCAGTCGCTGGGTGACGATGCACGGGTTTGCGTTAAATGTAAATGCAGATCTGGGTTATTTTGACTTGATGATACCGTGTGGGATTAAAGATAAGGCCGTCACTTCGCTCAATGTAGAGCTGGCAAAGCCACACATAGATCAAGCTGAGGTGAAGGAAAAACTTCTTAAGCATTTTACCCAGCTGTTTGATGCAGAATTTGTAACAAAAAAAGCCGAGATTTAAATCCCGACTCTTTGCTAATTCAAGAATTCTAAGTTTAGTCTATATTAAAATAATTCATTACTTCGTATATATTTGAGATATCTACACCTGCATCTTTTAATGCGCCAATATTTTTTTCTGAATTATTTGCACTTCTACCAGCATCCATCGCAGGGATGATAAAATATCTCACCTTTGTTATGTCGGCGTCTAGTACAGAACCAGATTGCATTGCATAGATGTCTATTTTATTTTCTTCATAAGTAAAGGTGATAACTTGATCGCTACCGTCGTTTTCTATGTAATTCAAAGTCATTGGATACCAAGTGGGCTGATTAAATAGTTGAAAATAAACTAGTACGAGGGATGTGTTGAGAATATCTCCAGTTAATAGTGGTTCTGAAATTTCCACAGTATTAGCTGGCGCTCCTAGATAGGAACCCGCTGTCCAAGCTGGGAAAGGATCTACTGTTCTTAATAATACATTTGCATTACCATCTTCTCCATCCTGACCAGGCACTCCCTGCTGGCCGTCAACCCCATCAGTACCATCTTCAGCTTCACAAGAGATACAAAAAATAGATAATGCTACAAAAGCACAATACATAAATTGTTTAATAGTTTTCATAATAGTTGTTTTTAAATTAATTGTGTTGATTATATGGATTATTATTTGAAAGCTCTCCTTTGTGCTCATTCAACTTTTTTGCTTTAAACACAACTTCCTTTAACAGCGATGTCCGCATCAAATCTCTAACAAAAATTTCTCAGGAGTAGATACACTTTTGACTAGTATTTAAAAAAATAATTACCGCTTACGTTGGTTTTTATGCCGTAGCCGTCCTTCATTAGATTGTAATTTATTTCAGTGTTTACATAAAATGGATTCCTAAAAAGCATTTGTAACAGTATTAGATTTTCTTACTGCATAGTGGAAATAATAATAACCTAATTTTTGGAACCACAAATCTTTTTATACTATTGAAATCATTTCCAGTATCGTAGGTGTTTGTGACCTATATATTTTTTTAAGTAGTTTTTGCGCCGTAAGGATCTTTTACTGCATATCAATTGTCAGGAACTTTAAAAAATAAGATATTCTTAAATAATAAGATTACAGGCCTAAGTAGCTCTCCACTTGTCCGTAGTCATTAAAATCTACCACCCCGCCCAATGAGTTTCCTTCCATGAGCACAAACCTGAGTCTCAAGTTAGATTGCGTGAATGTGGAGCGTAATGTCACTCGACCAACCTCAATTCTGTCTATTTCTAAGATTATAGATCCTGAAGAACTAAGTGGTAATACTTCCCAGTATTCATTTCCTGTCACAGTAACATAGGCATACACAATCCCTGTATCATAAATTTCCTGTGTCAGTTCTGGAATATCAATAATGGTATTACCAGTTGTGATTGTTTGGTTTTCTAGCAAGATAGAGGAGACATTTGCATTGCCATCTTCCCCGGCAGGCCCTTGTTCACCATCAATGCCATCGATTCCGTCCATTCCATCTTCTCCATCATCACTACAGGCTGTGGTAAAAAGAGATAATACTACAAAAGTCAAATAGGTAAGTTTTTTAAGTGTTTTCATAATAGTTGTTTTAAATTAATTATTGTTTGTTATTTTATATCATAAATGGTTGACACTTGTGATCCTGTAATTAATAATTTAGTACTTCCGTATCGTGATTGTTAATACTGATATTGATCGTTCCCTCAGATATATTAAAGGGAGGACCACTTTCTCCTCCAAAATCCTCAGCACGTAGATATATAGAAGGAAACCCAACATCATTACTTGCTATGAATCTACCATTAAAAACATAACCTGTAAGAGGGTTCTCGCGATCTCCATTCCAGTATATAGTTCTTGTAAAAGTATTAGTGGTAGTTTGCCAAGGGCTATCAATATCGGTTTGAAAATCAAAGTATTCCTGAGGAAACTCCATTTGTAGTCTTTTTAATCCACCTTGATCGGCTCCTGAGAACATTATAGTAAAAGAGGCTCCAGCTTTTAAATTGAGTTGAAAATCATCAAATTCATCTTCTTCTGTAAACACCCGGCTAAAACCATCTCCCCTTATCTCAAATCTAAACGTCGGTGAAATGTTATCAGTTTCAGGAATATCGGTATCACAACCTATCAAACAACTTATCGCTAAGCATAAGAGTATGCCTTTTAATGTATTTAAAGTTTCCATACTATTCATTTTATAAAAGGTTATTAATTTATAGCGTATAAAACGCTTTTAGTAATGAGGTTACCATTTTCCTTTCTGGTTTCTTCTTGTATCATTCCTAAACCAGTGGCAATCCATTGAGTGCTTTTCATCGTTCTGGAGAGTCCCATTTGTAACGTGTTTGTATACGTGATGACAAAACAATCAAAAGTGCCTGCAGGTGTTGATATAGCTTCTTCATCCACAACTTTTCTGTCTGTCATTTTTACCGTTGAGGTAATATTCATGATTCCACTATTGATAACCATAGTAACTTCGGCATCAGGTAGAGACTGTCCTACATTTAAATCATTAGGTATAGAAATAGCATCGCCTGTAATCCTGTATTCCATAGCTTCATATTGACGCATTAATCCACTCATTATAGATTCTGGTTCGAGCAGCGTTGTCCCATTAGAACATGTTGCTCTAAAAGTAGCCTCAGTGATAGGTTCATTACGTTTATCTTTTAAAATCATACCTATTTTAAGTCCTTCAGTGGTAGCTTCGAGCACAGTAAACTCAGTAATTGAGGAAAGTCGTTCTCGCTTATTTAGTTGATGGATGATTAAGGTTTTTCCTTCTTCTGTAGGATAAAATTGACTACAGGAATTTTGAGATACTACTGGTAGCCAGACAAAAATTGCAATGGCAATACATAGATTTTTCATAGGGGTTATTTTAGAGTATTAAATTAGTTTTTATAAGTTATTGTTTTCCAGATGTGTGCGGTGATGCATTGGTCCAGAAGTTCGCGTCGTTAAAGGCAATACTATAAGCACTACACCCTTCAAGCGTATTGTCCTCTTCAAGTATGAGGTATTCATTTTGAGCTTGTCCTGAAAGAGTTCCACTAGAAGTATCCCAAGTCTCTACCAATGTTAGTTCATCTATTCCTCCATCATCGTTGGTCGTAAAACCATCGTAATTGACACCTCCTCCACATGATACACATAGCGTAAGTATCATAAGATGAACAAATTTGATTATTGTTTTCATGTTTGGATTTTAGAGCTTTATGAATTCTACGCGACGGTTCTGGGCTTTGCCATCTGGGGAACTATTTTTGGCTATGGGTTGGCTCTCGCCCATTCCGTCGGTTGTTATTCGAGAAGATGCAATTCCATATTGAACAGTCATGGTTTTTTTAACAGCCTGAGCTCGCTTTCGCGAAAGCGCAAGATTGCTAGCTGTATTCCCATCTGTATCTGTATGACCAATGATCTGGATGCGTACCTCTGGGTTTCGTTCGAGTACTTCTACGATCTCACGAATAATCTTATAGGAGCTACTTTTTAATTGATCACTACCAGATTCAAAAAGGATAGCGTTTGTAGAAAGTCTCCCCTCGGTAATTAGTTTGCTGCGGTTGTCCTCACCTGCTGCACCTATTCTAAAGTTGCTTATATATAGTTCATCTACTCCAGCAGCATCCCGCAATCCTCTAGTGTGTATTTTAAAAACATTAGCTCCAGCTGGGACTAGGCGAGGGATGTCTACCAGTTTACTGTCATTCATCCAAACACGAATTCGGGTTTTATTTACAGCTATTGCAATATGGGATTTTCCATTAATGAGATTACGGTAGTCTTTTCCAATATTGTTGCGTATCTCGCGTTTTCCATTTACAACTTTTTCAACGGTACCAGGTGAGTGGATGAATTGACACGGTGAGAGCTCAACCATACACCAGTTTTTAGCACGTTTAAAATCAGAGTTATCTTCTAAGAGTAAGGTGATCCAAGCTTGGGAACTAGTTCTATGATCGAGTCCTTGCGTAAGCATGTCAAACTCTACGGTGTAGTTTTCTGGCAGGCTTTTTTTGAGCATTGGAATGTATTTAGAATTCCCTCCTAATCGCAGCCATTTTTCGCCATTGATTACAGTAATCTCTCCACTACCATTGGTATCCCAACGCGCTGGAAAATCGCCTTGATTCTCTTTGTTAAATGCATCTTCAAATAGAGACATTGCTCCAGGCTCAAAGTCGGAAGCTCTACTGATCTCATAATTGGGATCTGTAGTACCCTTATCGGTTTCACCTCCTATAATAGGACCGCCTTTATTTTTTCTGTTCTTGCGTCTCTTGCGTTTTCGTTTTTTGTTATCAAGTACGCTATCAAGAGCAGCATCAGTTCTTTTTTCTGTTTCTCTTTCAGTGCGTCTCTCTACAGTTTTTTTTGCTGCACGTTCAGCGGCTTTTCCAAGTTTTTTTAGAAATTGAGCTTCTGCGGTTGTAAAGCTAAACAGTAGTCCGATAATTAAAATAATTTTAGCTGGTTTCATAAGAGTGTGTTTTTAAATTTTATTTCGCATTTTCTAATACTTGAGCTTAGTGTTCCAACGAATTTTCAGTATCAGGGGGATTGTTCTTCATTTTATGATTTTTTAGTAATTGCAATCCTTATCGCTTTCGCGAAAGCGTTAAGAAACACATCTATACGATTAATGGGTGTGTTGTTTAACACGTCTATTCTTCTGTTATGCTGAGAATTTCGCTAGAGGCTTGTGTGCTGTTGTATCCGCCAAAAATCCAAAGAGCGTCACGATATAATAGTGTGTTATGTGCATAGAGCCCATCACTCGTACCATCAGTATCTTCTTCCAAGTCATATTGCGTCCAGTTTTCCATATCATTAGTGTAGAAGATTTCCCTAAAAATCGTTGTTCCAGCTCTTCCACCTATCATGAAAACCTTACCATTGTAGGTTGTAACTGTATGATTAACTCTAGGTGTATAAATATCACCAGAGAGGCTTACTTCTTCCCAAATACTGCCGTCTGTGGTTTTCCAGACTTCATTTACTCTACTATTACTTGCAGTAAGCCCCCCTACTACATAGAGCGCATTATCAAAAACAACTGCCTTTTGAAAATTTGCCGCTGCAAAACCAGTTGTGGTCTCGAAAGTCCAATCAACACCATTTATAGAGGAGAACACACTACTCGCATAAATGAGATACCATCGTCCATTAAACTCAGTTACTGTATGATGGTAAACGCTTCCAAAGGGAAGGGTACCCTCTAGTACCCAACTTAAACCATCGATAGAGGTCCATATATCTGCAAAATCTTCTGAGGTATCAGGGTTTATGCCGCCTATCATCACCATTTTACCATCAATAACATTAAGGGAATGTCCCGTTCTAGCTGGAAACTGTTCTGAAGAAACAGAGAGCCAGTTTGCACCGTTCTCACTACGCCAGACTTGACTAGTCGACGTGAAATAAGGAGGACCAAAACCTATATGACCTCCTACTACCCAAATACTTCCATCGTAAGCTACCATGGCGTTATTTGCAAACTCACCTATCTGATCTTCTTCCGTCTGGGTAGTAAATAATAAAGAGAGGTCTTCTCCATCATCAGTTATTATCTCTGGTCCAGCTGATGAATCATCGGTGTCACACGAAATCAATATGAAGCCGCTAAAAAATAGTGTTAATGCAAAAATGAATTTTAGGGTTTTCATAATTGGTTTTTTTTAAAGGTTATTATTGTTATGATTTTGTTTTTATTTACGATTTTCAATTCATATTCTCCACTTGCCAGATGATCTATATTTAGGTAAATCTCAAAGTGGGGGTGCTCTGGAAGTGTACCTTCATATTTTTTTAACTTAGTCATTGCTGATGTATATTTTGTGAGAGACTATATACTTGAGCCAAAACTATTTCTGTTTATTCCAACATCCTGTCTGTTATGTACAGATACTATTTTATATGTAACAGGATGGTTTGAAATTATTTTTTTGCAAAAGCTAGATCCATTAAACACCTGTAATAATTGATTTAGAATAGGATATCTTACTAGGTATCCTTAGCAATTATCTATATATGATATCTGTATCAATAGGACAAAGCTATCTTACTGTTACAGCTATTGCTGTAACAGATGTAACAAAGGTTGTAACAGATGTAACAGGTTGATTATAAAGGGGTAAACACCCCTGAAGGAAAGAGGTGTTTATGGGTTTTTGTCGTACTCAGAAGGAGCAATTCCATACTGCTCTTTAAAACATTTTGTAAAATACGAATGATTGTTAAAGCCCACAGCATATCCAACTTGTGAAACATTACTATCAGAATTTTTGAGCATTTGGGCTGCTAGTTTGAGCCTTTGTGTTCTTATAAACTCTGTCGCAGAAAGACCTGTCAGAGCTTTTAGTTTTCTGTGCAATTGCATTCGGGACATCCCCAGTGCTTGTGCAAATTTTTCTGTACTGAAGTCAGATTCAATCAACTTATCATCCAATACGGATTTAAGATTATCAAGAAATTTCTCCTCGGTGGAGTTTGTGGCAAGATCTTTAGGTAATAACACAACCTCTTTGGTAAAACGTTCCTGAAGTTTTTTATAACTGTATAATAGATTGTGGACAGTTCTTTTTAAAATTTCCGTATTGAAGGGTTTTGTAAGATAGCTATCTGCGCCTGTTTCTAAACCCTTAAGTTGGTTTTCGTCCCCCGCTTTTGCTGTAAGCATCAATATCGGAATGTGTGATGTAGTATCTGTAGACTTGCAGTTTTTTGTAAAAATGAGACCATCTTCTTGAGGCATCATAAGGTCCGTGATGATAATATCTGGCACGACTTCTTTTGCAATTTCAAAGCCTAATTTACCATTTTCAGCTGTGTGAATAATGTATTGTTCATCAAATAGACTCGTTACATATTTCCTTAGATCTGCATTATCATCTACGATGAGTAAAATAGGGGTAGTGTTTTTTGTGAAAATGTCATCATCATTATCTATTATAAACTTTGTAGAATTTGGATTTACAAAAGTGTCTTCGGAATCTATTATAGCCTCATTATTAATAGCAGTTGTATGGTTACAAAATTCATCCTCTGAAAAGGCCGCTGCAGTAACAGGAAGAATCACTTTGAAAAGCATACAATTATTATCGCTAACGACTGTAATTGTTCCCTTGTGAAGCTCAACAAGTTCTTTTGTTAGTGCAAGGCCAATTCCGGAACCTATAGTTTCTTCATCGGCTCGTTGAAAACGATTAAAAATAGTTTTAAGAACATTGTGTGATATATCTACACCAGAATTTTTTACAATAAGCTCAAGTGTATCGCCCAGCAGAGTCGTATATAGATCAATTTTAGCTTCTTCTGGACTGTATTTTACAGCGTTAGAAAGTAAATTGGTGATTATTTTTTCTAGTGCATCTTTATCAAACCAACATATTTTTTCTGGGATAGTGTTGTTAAGATGGAAGTCTTGATCTTTTTTACCAGCAAGAAATTCAAATGGGGAAGATAATGCGTTGATGAAAATTTTTAAATTCCCTTGGCTTACTTTCAAGTGATACTGATTAGATTCCAATTTTGAGATATCGAGAAGTTGATCGACTAGGGTTAAAAGACGTTTAGAGTTACGTTGAGCCATTTGCAAGTGATGTTTTTCTTGTTTGGGTAAATTAGATTTCTGCAATTGATGCTCAATAGGGCCTGAAATAAGCGATATAGGAGTACGAAACTCGTGAGAAATATTGGCAAAAAAGTTAGATTTGGCAATATTGAGTTCGCGCAGTTTATTATTAGTTTTCTTGCGATTTTTAAATCCAAAGAATAGAAACGTTCCAGCTATCGTAGTAAGGACTAGCCCACCAATTAGTACTATACGCTCATTTGTTTTTTGAATAATCGCATACTGATTTTGTGATTTTAGGAGTGCAATTTCCTGCTCCTTCTTTTCTGCTTGATATTTTGATTCTAAGTTGCGGGTTAATTCATTATTTGCATTCTTGACTAGTTTTTTCTTTGTTTCATATGTTTTTTGATAAAATGCGTATGCTTCTTTATAATTATTATTTGCCGCTTGGCATAGTGCTAACCCCTCCAGTAAATACATAAAGCGATCAGTTACCTCTTGATTCATATTTTTATAAATCTCTTGCGCTTTTTTGAATTGTGAAATTGCCATAACACAATCTTTTTTTTTCTTTCTAAAATAGTTTCCATATCTCACGTAGCTACTAGCTAGTTCTTCTTTTGCATCTTGAGAAATAAAATAGTTGATGGAATTTATTATACTTTCTTCAGCCTTTTCAAGTTCATTCAATTCGTAGAAGTAACTCACTTCAGTAAAATATAGTCGGTGTAGTAGTTTGATATTATTTTTTGATTTATAATAAGGAAATGTCAGATCTAAATATTTTTTTACTTCAGCCATATTTCCTTTGAGACCATTCATATCTGCGAGTCTTACATATATATCATATTTGAGACCATCATTATTTAATTGTTTAGCAAGCAGGAGTGCTTCTTCTTGTAATTCTGATGCTTTATTTACTCCCTCATGTGTAAAAGTTGTTCGTGAGATTTCAGAGCGGGCAAGTATTGCTCTTACCACTGTCTCGTTTAGAAGATTGTGTTTTTTAGCAAGAGAATCTACTTTTAAGAAATATGATTGTGAATCACCATATCTATTAGAGTTATACAGGGTTTGGCCTTTAATATAATAGGTTTGAATTAGTAGTGGAGTATCATCAAATTCTAAAGCTAAATTTAGAGTTTGTTTATACAGGCTATCTGTGCTATTTGGAATAGCTTTTGATGAGGTTAACACTTGTTGGACTAGTGCGGCAAGTAAAAGAGAATCGCTTTGTGAAGCTAAAGCTTCATGGTAGACTACCTGTGCTATCTTATGTGCACTATCATATTTTTTTTCATCAAATAATCTTTGAGATAAAGAAAGATTTTTTTTTAAAGTATAGTTGTCACTTTGCGCATAACTCGAGAAACAAAAGGAAAAACTAAAAAAAATTAAAAAGACTTTGATCATAATCATTAATAGGTTGTTACCACTTAAAAGTAGCAATTATAACCATACCAATTAATTAGCACTCAAAAAATTGTAACAGATCTATGTTACATTTATCTCAATTGATCTTATAAACTAATACAGAGCTAGGGCTTCCTTGCGTAACAAACCCTAAGGTTTTATTACGTTCTAAATGACCAATACTAGCAGGTGATATTCCATATACAGGAAAGTTAGGGAGTAGCCTTCCTTTACCATCGTATATAAATACCTCACTTGATTCTTTATTTGTTAAAGAAATGTATTTTTTATTTTTAACAATAGCAACTGTAGGCTTTGCATAAGAGCCAAAAGGAATCTCCATTTTCTTGCCGTTTATGTATAGGGTATTTTCTCTCTGTGCCACTTTAAATTGTGGGCTTATTGTAATTTTTGAGTCAGAACTATGCTCCGATATACTTTGGGTTAATTTCCCGCTGGTTGTAATACTTATTTTTTCGCCGTTTACATTATAGGTTTCAAAATTACTACCGCTTTTATAGATAGGCGTGTTTCCAAAATCAATTTTCCTCTTTACATCTATTCTACTTTTACCCGTGCGACTTAAGATATTTAATTTGCCGTTGTTTTCAGCAACTACTATGTAATCCTTGTTAGCAGTGCGCACATGAGTAGGAGGAAATAGAACTGGACTCGGCGCTTTGTTAAATGTAAATCCAGTAACAGCATCCCCATTTTTATCGTACATTAATAGTTGATCGTTTTGAACCACAACAAAACGATATTTTCTATTATTGTCGTAGTCAAAAACAGCGAGAGGTTGTGTAATAGTAGTACTAAAGCTTAGGGGAAATGCACCTACTTCTTTACCATTTCTGTCTAAAATGTATAGCGATTTAGGTGTTGTAAAGGCGAGCTGGAGCCTCCCGTTACGATATAAATCTACTTGTTGCATATCGCCTAGTACGGGTCCATCAAGATTTTTTTGCCATAAAACCTTACCTGCATTACTAATCAGGTAAAGCGTGTTGTTTACATCTTGTGTAACAATGTCCATCCCGTTAGTGCGATGATTTTTTACCAATTGTGGTGACATCACTAGGTCTGCATTGAGTTTTACATTAGCAATTTGAGCAATTCCGCCAGCATTTACTAGGTCTTCATTTTTTGTGATCAAACCATTGAGTAGCATATAATCAGATTCTTGAACTAGCTGCTGCGCTACATAGTGATAGTTAGTTAAGCTTATGTTACGCATCAACTTTTGGGAGTTTTTACCACTGCGCAGTTTGTATGTTTCACTATCTAGGCTTTCAATATAAAGATAACTTGAAGCATCACTTAGCTGCTTTGCAGAGTTTTGAAAGAGAGTGTTCTTATGTAGTGTAGCGTTATTTTGATAGTTTGCAATGATAGACTCTAGCGTTGTTTGATCATTTGCAAATACATATATGTCATCTACAAGAGCATACATAGTTACGTCTGGTAAATTAAGCAGGGGTCCATACGTTTTTTTGAAATCGTCCTGCTGGGAAAAATTATAAATCTCTATGTCTCTAAAGGTGGTTTTAAAATCGTTGCCTACGAGTGCTTCTTCTGTTTTGCTCGGGTCATTAGAGATCGCAATGATTACTGAGGTAGCTCCCAAAGATATTGTTCCCACTTCATCAAACGAAGAAAATAAGTCTTCTTGAGCTACCTTAAAAACGGATGGATCTACCCTTAGATAAGCAGCTTTGTTGTTTTTGAAAACTTCCCAATCCTTATAGGTAATTGCGGTAAGAGATTGGAGTGAGGTAGGCGCAATATGGGTAATACGATTTTTCTTAGGAGTAGTGTTGCGTAATAAATTAAGACGGGCTTCACGACCTTCTTGCGTGAGTACAACTCCTGCTGTTTTTATATCATTATAATCCAGGTTGAGATCCATAGCGACCCAAGAGAATGTATCTTGCAAGTAGTTTTGATCTGCAGCGGGAAAAAAGTCTGCAAATAAGGTGGCGCCTTCTTCACCTTTGAGTAATACTGTAGCAATTGCGCTATTGCTGGCAGATTGATATGCTTTTTTAAAAATGAGGTCTTCGGCTATCTTTTCTGTGGTCGCACGCTCTATGTTTTCAAGAAGTAAGGTTGAGGTACTGGCTATAAAAACATTGCCCTTTGCTATGTATGCATAAGAAGCCGTACTGTCCAGCTGCTTAATGGCTCCTTTGGTAATTTGAGTAGAATCATTTTTTATAAGATCCTTATGAAGCTTGGTAATAAGACTTACTTCATAATCTGTAGCACCAAGTTTTGTAAAACATAAAAGTGTTTCTCCTTGAGGCTTTAATTGTACAAGAAACTTATTTTGAGCTGCTATAAATTTATAAGCAGGCGTCTCACTAAATGTTTGGATAAAATCATTATTAGCAATATCAGATTGTAGTGCAGCAAGGTCATTAACTTTAATAACAACAGCAGCTTTTCTAGGGATGTACTGAGTGAGGTCAGTACTGCTGTCCTTAATGTTTTGGCAACTAATAATAGAAAATATAAGCAATAAAAAGGCTAGCGTATGTCTCATTAGAATAGGTCACTTTAGGTATCAAAAATACAGATACCTACGATGCTTACAGAGGCCTTGTGTAAATTGTTATCTAAAAATTTTTAACAATTTTTCTTTAAGCTTAGTCTATAAATTTGATTTCATATTGTTCAGGTAATAGACGAAAGCTTTTACGATGATATTTCGTAACGCCAAACTTGCGTATAGCCTCACGATGTTCCTTAGTAGGGTACCCTTTATTTTGCTTCCAGTTATACATAGGGTACTCCTCGTGTATTTGATTCATAAAGAGATCTCGTTCGGTTTTAGCTAATATAGAAGCCGCGGCTATAGGTAAATACTTGCTATCTCCTTTTACGATAGTTGTGTGAGAAATGTCTGGGTAAGGATTAAACTTATTACCGTCGACTAAAATATGTTGTGGTTGGTCACGCTTTCGCGAAAGCGTGTCAATCATCCCATCCAGACTACGGTGCATTGCCGTTATGGAAGCTTGTAAAATATTAATCTTATCGATTTCCTCCATGAAAACATGGGAGAAAGCATAAGCAATGGCCGCTTCTTCTATAATAGGTTTGAGTAATTCTCGTTTCTTCTCTGTAAGAAGTTTTGAATCTGTAAGCAGATTATTTGAAAATTTAGAAGGCAGCATTACAGCTGCAGCGGTTACAGGTCCAGCAAGGCAACCTCGACCAGCTTCGTCTGTGCCACATTCAATGAGGTGAGAATGATAAGAGAGTTTAAGCATAATTAGAGGGTCAAAATACTAGAATAGGTGTAAATAATGTAATTTTGGCGCAATAATTTTTTTCTATGAATAAATTTTGGGTAGTTCTTTTTTGTTTTGTGCAAACAGCCGTTTTTGCTCAAGTAGGCGAGCTCGATAGAGTACCTCGAAAAAACTCAAGAGATATCTTTACAGATGAGCCAGACGGCCTTAATGCCCGGGATGCAAAAAGTGCCAATATAAAAGCATTTGATCGACCACCTGTAACAGACTATAAGATAATATCGATTGCCAGAGATACTACTTATGTAGATACCACGCTTAATATACAAAAGGATTATAAGTTTAATTATCTCCGTAGAGATAGATATGGTCTTTTGCCTTTTGCAAATACGGGTCAAACCCATAACACCCTTATTCAAAAATTTGATAAGGTACGTACTATGCCAGGTTATATAGCTCAAGCTAGGCACTTTGCATATATGGAGGTTGAAGATATTATGTATTATCATACTCCTACACCCCTTACAGAACTGTACTATAGAAGTGCCTTCGAGCAAGGGCAACAACTGGATGCACATTTCACAATGAATATACACCCTAGGTTGAATATGTTCATTGCTTATAAAGGAGTTCGTAGTTTAGGTAAGTACCAAAATGCACTCACCAGTTCAGGTAATTTTAGATTTGGTGGTAGCTACAATACAAAAAATGAAAGATATTATATTAAAACACATTGGGTAGCACAAGATTTACTAAACCAAGAAAATGGAGGATTAACTCCTCAAGCATTAAGCTTATTTGCCAGTGGAGATGAGGATGTAGATGATAGATCTAGGCTTTCTGTAAACTATCAAGATGCAGAGAGTACTTTGGATGGTACACGTGTGTACATTAATCATTTTTATAACATCATCCAGAAGAAAGATAGTTTAAAAGACTATTCACTACGTGTCGGTCATATTTTTAATAGCGAGAATAAGTTTTATAAATTCTCTCAAGAAAGTGCTAACGATATATATGGAGAGGCTTTTAAACAAGTAAATTTCTCAGATAGAACAGATAACGAGGAGACCTATAATGAGCTCAATGTAGTATATGAGGATGCAAAATTAGGTCAATTAAAATTCCAAGCAAACACTACCTATTATGATTATGGTTACAAAAGGGTGCTACTACAAGGAGAGGACAATGACATCATACCTAATAGATTACAAGGGATGATTTTTGCCTTAGGTGGAGGGTATAAAAACAAAATTCGCGGTTTTATAGTAAAAGCAAACGCTCAAGTAAATATCTCTGGAAATTTCGATGGGTATAATTTATATGGAGAAGCCGGATACGATATAGATAGTACAAAATATTTTTCTGCTAGCATTTTGAGTAATTCAAGCCCTGTGGCGTACAACCACCTACTATTTCAAAGTAACTATATAAGTTATAATTGGTATAATGATGATGTATACAGTAATGTAAAGACCAACACCCTAGCAGCATCGCTCAAAGCACCAGACTGGGTGAATGCCGAGGTTTCGGCTAGTACTATAAATAACTATACTTATTTTAAGGTTGATCCATCAGACACTTTAGTAAACTCTTTCCAAAGTAGTGAAGCTATAAACCACCTAAAGATAACAGCAAATAAAAACTTAAAGTACCGGAAGTTTAATTTTGATATTACTGCAACCTATCAAAATGTAAGTGGGGCAGAAAATGTGCTTAATGTACCAGATTTTGTCACTCGAGGGTCTGTCTATTTCACGGATCGATTGTTTAAGAAAGCACTTTTTTTACAAACAGGGATTACGGCAAATTATTTTTCTAAATATAACATGAATGCTTATGATCCTATTCTTTCAGAATTTTATGTACAAAACACAGAAGAGTTAGGTAATTTCCCGCTATTTGATTTCTTTATAAACCTTAAAGTGCGTCAAACCCGCATCTTCGTAAAGGCCGAGCATTTTAATAGCAGCTTCACTGGGAATAATTTTTATAGCGCACCTAGTTATCCGTATCGTGACTTTAATGTCAGATTTGGAATTGTTTGGAACTTCTTTCTATAAACTTTCCTCCGCTTCCGCGAAAATTTTCACCACCTATAATCTGCTCAATAATAGGGTAGTGGTTGTGGATTTTAAGATCATTTAATAGTGCTTTACATAAAACCTTAAATTTTCTTAATATTTTTCTTGTTTAGGACAAAGAAGTGTGTATCTTTGCCGTCCGTTTAAACGAGAGCGGGTAGTTCATTGAGAGTTTTTTACTGGAATAAATTATTTTAAAATATTTTTTAAAAAAGTGCTTTAGAATATAAAAAAGGGTTGTAGTTTTGCGCCCGCTTTGAGGGGTAAGATATTCGGAGATAAGTTCAGTAAAAGATTTGCGAGTTGAGGTTTAAATTTTCTTTAATTTTTTTTCTAAAAAAGTTGTCAGGATAAATTTAAGTTGTATATTTGCACCCGCTTAGAAAAACAGTAGTTAGCTAGGCGAAGTTCAGGAGTATTTTTAGAGAATGTTATGGTATAAAAGAAAGGTTCGATTCCTTTGCATTTAACAAAGAGTTTTTTGGTTTTGTTTTGAATAGAAATAGGATTAAAAAAAGTTCATTGATTTATTGAATTGACAGCGCGTATTAATACTTTCGGGTATTATTACAAAGAATTTGAAAACTAGAAGTTTATTATTGACCGGATATTTCTGTATTGTGAGTAGTTTAATATTATTAAAAACACACGATGAAGAGTTTGATCCTGGCTCAGGATGAACGCTAGCGGCAGGCTTAACACATGCAAGTCGAGGGGTAACATAAAGTGCTTGCACTTTGATGACGACCGGCGCACGGGTGCGTAACGCGTATAGAATCTACCTTATACTGGGGAATAGCCTTTGGAAACGAAGATTAATACCCCATAGTAAGTATTTATGGCATCATTTATACTTTAAAGTTTCGGCGGTATAAGATGACTATGCGTTCTATTAGTTTGTTGGTAAGGTAACGGCTTACCAAGACTACGATAGATAGGGGTCCTGAGAGGGAGATCCCCCACACTGGTACTGAGACACGGACCAGACTCCTACGGGAGGCAGCAGTGAGGAATATTGGACAATGGAGGCAACTCTGATCCAGCCATGCCGCGTGTAGGAAGACTGCCCTATGGGTTGTAAACTACTTTTATATGGGAAGAATAAGGTATATGTATATACTGATGACGGTACCATAAGAATAAGCACCGGCTAACTCCGTGCCAGCAGCCGCGGTAATACGGAGGGTGCAAGCGTTATCCGGAATCATTGGGTTTAAAGGGTCCGTAGGCGGGCTTGTAAGTCAGTGGTGAAAGTCTGTGGCTCAACCATAGAATTGCCATTGATACTGCAGGTCTTGAATTATTGTGAAGTGGTTAGAATATGTAGTGTAGCGGTGAAATGCTTAGAGATTACATAGAATACCGATTGCGAAGGCAGATCACTAACAATATATTGACGCTGATGGACGAAAGCGTAGGTAGCGAACAGGATTAGATACCCTGGTAGTCTACGCCGTAAACGATGGATACTAGTTGTTTGGCTTTCGGGCTGAGTGACTAAGCGAAAGTGATAAGTATCCCACCTGGGGAGTACGTTCGCAAGAATGAAACTCAAAGGAATTGACGGGGGCCCGCACAAGCGGTGGAGCATGTGGTTTAATTCGATGATACGCGAGGAACCTTACCAGGGCTTAAATGTAGTCTGACAGGGCCAGAGATGGCTTTTTCTTCGGACAGATTACAAGGTGCTGCATGGTTGTCGTCAGCTCGTGCCGTGAGGTGTCAGGTTAAGTCCTATAACGAGCGCAACCCCTGTGGTTAGTTGCCAGCGAGTAATGTCGGGAACTCTAGCCAGACTGCCGGTGCAAACCGTGAGGAAGGTGGGGATGACGTCAAATCATCACGGCCCTTACGTCCTGGGCCACACACGTGCTACAATGGTAGGGACAGAGAGCAGCCACTGGGCGACCAGGAGCGAATCTATAAACCCTATCTCAGTTCGGATTGGAGTCTGCAACTCGACTCCATGAAGCTGGAATCGCTAGTAATCGGATATCAGCCATGATCCGGTGAATACGTTCCCGGGCCTTGTACACACCGCCCGTCAAGCCATGGAAGCTGGGGGTACCTGAAGTCCGTTACCGCAAGGAGCGGCCTAGGGTAAAACTGGTAACTGGGGCTAAGTCGTAACAAGGTAGCCGTACCGGAAGGTGCGGCTGGAACACCTCCTTTCTAGAGCTTGTCCCTGCACTTGTGCTTACTAATTTATTAGTAAAACATCAAGAGTATACAGCAAAGCGACTTACGATACTGAAAGGTCAGTAATAGGTTTTAGTTTTCAATAGCTGTCGATTTAATTATAATTTAATAAGTACATAGTAGTTTTACTTTAGTAATTAGTTTTTACTAGTAACTATTGTTTATTGACTATAGACTTATAGACAGTCTCATAGCTCAGCTGGTTAGAGCGCTACACTGATAATGTAGAGGTCGGCAGTTCGAGTCTGCCTGAGACTACTGGTCAATGACCAGACATATTTTCAGGAGTATGTTTGATTATTGAATACCGCTTTCGCGAAAGCATATAAATCGCAATGTTCATAAAAATTACATTTTGAAGGAAATTTTAGAAGTTGAGAATCATTACTTCGTCATTCGAAATCTGATGTCATCATCTTGATTTCATAGAAATGGGGGATTAGCTCAGCTGGCTAGAGCGCCTGCCTTGCACGCAGGAGGTCATCGGTTCGACTCCGATATTCTCCACCAGGCAATACCTGGAGATATTTTATCTCTAGCGTATTGCGAGTGAGAGCACAGATAGTTTTAATTGTCTGTCGCGACTCGCGACGTTCATTGACATATTGGGAAATAATTAAAGAATACGAGAAGTCGTGTATAGCTTTAGCAGTTATATACGCAAATTAATATGAATTAAGAATAACTCATTATAATATAAAGGTTTATGTATTTTATACATAAGCCCTTAAAAGAGCAATTAAGTACAATAAGCTAATTAAGGGCGTATGGGGAATGCCTAGGCTCTCAGAGGCGATGAAGGACGTGATAAGCTGCGAAAAGTTGCGGGGATCTGCACACAAGAATTGATCCGCAAATATCCGAATGGGGCAACCCACTATATTGAAGATATAGTATCCGCAAGGAGGCAAACCCGGAGAACTGAAACATCTAAGTACCCGGAGGAGAAGAAAACAAAAGTGATTCCGCTAGTAGTGGCGAGCGAACGCGGATTAGCCCAAACCAGTAATGTTACGGCATTGCTGGGGTTGTAGGACTACGATATTTTGTGCTTTATGAATTAGAACACTTTGGAAAGAGTGGCCATAGACGGTGATAGCCCGGTATAAGTAAAGACAGTTACAGATAGTAGTATCCTGAGTAGTGCGGGGCACGTGAAACCCTGTATGAATCTGTGGGGACCATCCCATAAGGCTAAATACTCCTGAGAGACCGATAGTGAACCAGTACCGTGAGGGAAAGGTGAAAAGAACCCTGAATAAGGGAGTGAAATAGAACCTGAAACCATACGCTTACAAGCGGTCGGAGGTCTTCGGACTGACGGCGTGCCTTTTGCATAATGAGCCTACGAGTTACTTTAACTAGCAAGGTTAAAACTTTAAGAGTTGGAGCCGTAGCGAAAGCGAGTCTGAATAGGGCGACCATAGTTAGTTTGAGTAGACGCGAAACCGTGTGATCTACCCATGGGCAGGTTGAAGCTTTGTTAACCCAAAGTGGAGGACCGAACCCGTTGACGTTGAAAAGTCTTGGGATGACCTGTGGGTAGGGGTGAAAGGCCAATCAAACTCGGAAATAGCTCGTACTCCCCGAAATGCATTTAGGTGCAGCGTTGATTTATAGTTTTATAGAGGTAGAGCTACTGATTGGATGCGGGGGCTTCACCGCCTACCAATTCCTGACAAACTCCGAATGCTATAAAATGTTAATCAGCAGTGAGGGCATGGGTGCTAAGGTCCATGTCCGAGAGGGAAAGAACCCAGACCATCAGCTAAGGTCCCCAAATGATAGTTAAGTTGAAAAAACGCGGTTGGACTGCTTTGACAGCTAGGATGTTGGCTTGGAAGCAGCCATTCATTTAAAGAGTGCGTAACAGCTCACTAGTCGAGCGGTCCGGCATGGATAATAATCGGGCATAAACTATCTACCGAAGCTATGGGATCCTGCAAGAGCAGTGATCGGTAGGGGAGCATTCTATTTGTGTTGAAGGTGTACTGTGAGGTATGCTGGAACGGATAGAAAAGAAAATGTAGGCAT